>NZ_JAMWXW010000018.1:0-182671 GCF_031570135.1 Paraburkholderia sp. USG1
GTTGTGGCGGCGCTGGTCGTGGCGGGGGCGTGGGTCGTGCCGGCGCTGGTCGTGCCGGCGGCGGAGGTCGTGCCGACTCTGCTAGTGCCGGCACTGGTCGTGGCGGAGTGGGCTGTGACGGCGCGGGCCGTGGCGGCACTCTTGATGCCCGCTCCCTTGATGACAGCTGGCTTATCGGCGTCGTCCCTGGTGGCGGCCGGCGCGGTATTGGAGCCCGCCACGCGAGCACCCGACCCATTTCCGCGACCACTAAACACCGGCCAAACCGCAATCGACAGAACAGCGCCAACGAGCCCAAAACCGAGCCATCCCATCGCGGGCCCGTACCCATCCGCCACCGTGACCAGCAGGCCCGTTCCGACGATACCCGCGCCCGGCCCCGTATAGATCACCCCGCTCCACTCAGGCGCGCCGAGTTCGGCGAGCCGCCGCAAGCCCCACTGCGATGCGAAAACGAACGTCATCGCACTGACCGCCCCGGCGAGGAAGCGCACGGCGGCCCACACCCAGAACTGCCCCGTCACGCCCATTGCCAGCGTCAGCAGCACTGTCGCGGCGAGCCCCACGCGCACCATGCGCGCCGGTTCGATCCGCAGCGCCGCACAGGCGACCGCGCCGACGAAATAACCGGCGTAATTGAACGACGCGAGCCAGCCGCCATGCTGAATGTCGATCTGCGGCTGGCCGAATGCGCTGCCATGAAGCATCAGCGGCAGGAGCGGCGTGAACGCAAATCGGCCGATGCCGAGCGCGACCGCCAGCGTGACCATGCAGGCAAGCGCGGCGCGGCGGGCGGCGTGGCGTCCCGCAAGGCTGCCGTGGGCGAGGGAGGCTGATTGATTCATGAGCAGGCGACGATGGATTCAGTCAACGAGTGGGATGGCTGAATTCATGGTAACTTGACCTTTCAATCACGAAAAATGAATAATTCGGATACCATCCATCGCCAGGAGAGAATCATGGATCTGGCCGCCCTGACCATTTTTCGCGCGGTCGTGCGGGAAAACGGCGTGACGCGCGCTGCTGCCAAGCTCAATCGCGTGCAATCGAACGTCACCACGCGCATCAAGCAACTCGAAGAGCAACTGGGCACCGACCTGTTCATCCGCGACGGCCGCCGTCTCGTGCTGACGCCCGCCGGCGAGACGCTGCTGCCCTACGCCGAGCGCCTGCTCGCGCTCGCGGATGAAGCGCGTCATGCGGTACGCGAGGATCGCCCGAACGGGCGCCTGCGTTTGGGCACGATGGAAAGCGTCGCGGCAACGCGTCTTCCTGCGCTGCTCGCGCGCTATCACCAGCAGTGGCCCGCAGTCGCGCTGGAACTGGAGACCGGCACGACCGGCAAGCTGATCGAGCGGGTGCGCGAATTCGAAGTGGATGCCGCGTTGGTGGCGACGCCGTTGGACCCCGCAGCGCTCGGCGAATTATTCGAATGGGTGCCGGTGTTCACGGAGGAACTGGTAATGCTGACGCCTCGCGGGCACCGGCCGATTCACGACGTTCAGGACATTGCGCTGTCGACGCTGATCGCGTTCGAGCGCGGCTGCGCTTACCGGGCTTATATCGAGAAGTGGTATCTGGAGCACGGCGTGAGGCCGGCGCGAGTGCTGGAGCTGGGCTCCTATCATGCGATCGTGGCTTGCGTGGCCGCTGGCGCGGGCGTGGCGGTGGCGCCACGATCAGTGCTGGATCTGCAGGCCGACGCCAGCAATATCGCGGTGCATGAACTGCCCGATATCGGAATGGTCGAGACGCTGCTCGTCTGGCGGCGCGGGCATTTTTCGTCCGCACTGAATGCGCTCAAGCAGGCGATGGTGGCACCGGAAAATGCCGCGAATTTGCCCGAACTCGCCGCTGCGGCGGAAGGGTCTTCCTGATCTGAACTCAGGCCACGCGGCGCGCCCACACTGCCGGCGCCCCGCGTGGCCCGATCATGCCCGAATCAAAGCTGGCTTTCGACCCAGCCCTTGACGCCGGCCAGTGCCGCCGGCAGATTCGCCGGCTCGGTGCCGCCAGCCTGCGCCATATCCGGACGGCCACCGCCCTTGCCGCCGACTTGCTGCGCCACGAAGTTGACCAGTTCGCCCGCCTTGACCTTCTTGCTTGCGTCTGCCGTGACGCCGGCAATCAGGCTCACCTTGCCGCCTTCGACCGACGCCAGCACGATCGCCGCGCTCTTGAGCTTGTCCTTCAGCTTATCGACGGTTTCGCGCAGCGTCTTGACGTCCGCGCCTTCGAGCGTAGCCGCCAGCACGTGCACGCCGCCGACTTCGATCGCCTGACCAGCCAGTTCGTCGCCCTGGCTCGACGCCATTTTCGACTTCAGCGCGCTCAGTTCCTTTTCGAGCGACTTCACCTGGTCCTGCACCTGCACGATGCGCTGCGTCAGCTCCGACGGCTGCGCCTTCAACACAGCGGCAGCCGCGTTGATGCGCGCGTCGAGGTCCTGCACGAAGCGCACGGCGTTGTCGCCCGTAATCGCTTCCACGCGACGGATGCCCGCCGCCACGCCGCCTTCCATCACGATCTTGAAGAGGCCGATGTCGCCGGTGCGATGCACGTGCGTACCGCCGCACAATTCACGCGAGAAGCCCAGGTCGAGCACGCGGACTTCGTCGCCGTACTTCTCGCCGAACAACGCCATTGCGCCGCCCTTCACTGCCTCGTCGAACGACATGACGCGCACGATGCCCGGCGCGTTCGCCAGCACCTCGGCGTTGACGATTTCCTCGACACGGCGGATCTGCTCGTCTGTCAACGGCGCGTTGTGCGCAAAGTCGAAACGGGTCTTGTCCGCGTCCACGAGCGATCCCTTCTGCTGCACGTGCGTGCCGAGTACTTCGCGCAACGCCTTGTGCATCAGGTGCGTGGCCGAGTGGTTGCGAGCCGTGCGGGCGCGGCGCACCGCGTCGATTTCCGCTTTGACGACGTCGCCCACTTTCAGCGTGCCCTGTTCGAGCGTGCCGTGATGGCCGACCACGTCGGCCTGCACCTTCAGCGTATCGCTCACCGCGAAGCGCACGCTCGCGTTGGCCAGCACGCCCTGGTCGCCGACCTGGCCGCCCGACTCCGCATAGAACGGCGTGTGATCCAGCACGACGACGGCCTGCTGCCCCTGGCTTGCCTGCTGCACCGAAGCGCCCTCCACATACAACGCGATCACCTTCGCGTCGTCGAAAACGATTTCGTCGTAACCGTGGAACGTGGTCTTCTCGCCCGAGTATTCGAGCCCTTGCGCCATCTTGAACTTGCCTGCCGCGCGAGCCTGTTCGCGCTGACGCGTCATGGCCTCGTCGAAGGCGGCTTCGTCGACCGTCACTTCGCGCTCGCGGCACACGTCTGCCGTCAGGTCCAGCGGGAAGCCATACGTGTCGTGCAGCTTGAATGCGAGTTCGCCGTCGAGCGTCTTGCTGCTCCCGGCTTCGAGCTCGGCGAGCGCGCCTTCGAGAATCGACATGCCGTGTTCGATGGTTTCAAAGAAGCGCTCTTCTTCCTGACGCAGCACGTCGGTCACGCGTTGTTCGGCGTCCTTCAGTTCCGGATACGCGGCGCCCATTTGCGCGACGAGGTCGGCCACCATGCGGTGGAAGAACGAGCCCTTCTTGCCCAGCTTGTAGCCGTGACGGATTGCGCGGCGCACGATACGGCGCAGCACGTAGCCGCGGCCTTCGTTGCCCGGAATCACACCGTCGACGATCAGGAACGAGCACGCGCGAATGTGGTCGGCAATCACCTTCAGCGAGTTGTTGGTCAGATCGCTCACGCCGGTTTCACGCGCGGCCGCCTTGATGAGCGCCTGGAACAGGTCGATCTCATAGTTGCTGTGCACGTGCTGCAGCACCGCGGCGATACGCTCCAGACCCATGCCGGTGTCGACGCACTGCTTGGGCAGCGGCGTCATGTTGCCTTGCGCGTCGCGATTGAACTGCATGAACACGAGATTCCAGATCTCGATGTAGCGGTCGCCGTCTTCTTCAGGAGACCCCGGGGGGCCGCCCCACACGTCCGGGCCGTGGTCGTAAAAGATTTCCGAGCACGGGCCGCACGGGCCGGTGTCGGCCATCTGCCAGAAGTTGTCCGACGCGTAGCGCGCGCCCTTGTTGTCGCCGATGCGGATGATGCGCTCGACCGGCACGCCCACTTCTTTCGCCCAGATGTCGTGCGCTTCGTCGTCTTCGTGATAGACGGTGACCCAGAGCTTGTCTTTCGGCAACTGGTACACGCCCGTCAGCAGTTCCCACGCGTAGTGGATCGCGTCGCGCTTGAAGTAGTCGCCGAACGAAAAGTTGCCCAGCATTTCGAAGAACGTATGGTGACGCGCGGTGTAGCCGACGTTTTCCAGGTCGTTGTGCTTGCCGCCGGCGCGCACGCTGCGCTGCGCGGTCGTGGCGCGCGAATACGGACGCGACTCCGCGCCGAGGAACACATCTTTGAACTGCACCATTCCCGAATTGGTGAAGAGCAGTGTCGGGTCGTTGCCGGGCACAAGGCTCGACGAGCGAACGATCGTATGGCCCTTCGATTCGAAGAACTTGAGGAATTTCTCGCGGATTTCGGCGGCTTTCATAGCGTGCGGGGGACGGGTTTGCCAGTTCCCTGGCTGTTACCGGCGGCATCGTGAGATGCGCCAACTGTTTGTTTCTTAAACGACTGATTATACGGGATCGGCGCCCTCGCGCGGCAGCGCGCCCTGCATGGTTGGCCGTTCGGCCAGGTTTGGCCGGGCCGCGCCGTTGATTCCGCAGAGCGTTGTTTGTCCTATGTCGTTCGGCTGACTGCGCCCGCGTGCCGGAATCGCTTAAGATTGCCCCCATTCGCGGCGTCTTGCGCGCCGCCTGGCTACCTAGGAGACATCTACGAACATGGGCGCTCTCAGTCATATCCGCGTGCTGGATCTCACACGCGTGCTCGCCGGCCCCTGGTGCGCGCAGACCCTCGCCGATTTCGGCGCCGACGTGATCAAGATAGAGCGCCCGGAAGTCGGCGACGACACCCGCCACTGGGGACCGCCGTACCTCAAGACGCCGGACGGCGCGGATACGCACGAGGCCGCGTACTACCTCGCGGCGAACCGCAACAAACGCTCGGTCACCGTGGACATCGCGTCGCCCGAAGGCCAGCGGATCATCCGCGAACTGGCCGCGCAGAGCGACGTGGTGCTGGAGAACTACAAGGTCGGCCAGTTGAAGAAGTACGGCCTCGACTACGCGTCGCTCAAGGAAGTGAAGCCCGACCTCATCTACTGCTCGGTAACCGGCTTCGGGCAGACCGGGCCGTATGCCCAACGCGCCGGGTACGACTTCATCGTGCAAGGCATTGGCGGCTTCATGAGCATTACCGGCGAGCGCGACGGCCAGCCGGGCGGCGGCCCGCAGAAGGCCGGCGTGGCGATCGCCGACCTCATGACCGGCATGTATTCGACCATCGCCGTGCTCACCGCCCTCACGCACCGCGACCGCACGGGCGAAGGCCAATACATCGACATGGCGCTGCTCGATGTGCAGGTGGCGATGCTGGCCAACATGAACTCGAACTACCTGGCGAGCGGTCAGCCTCCGGTGCGCTGGGGCAATGCGCATCCCAACATCGTGCCGTACCAGACTTTCCAGACGAGCGACGGCTGGATCATCGTCGCGGTCGGCAACGACGGGCAGTTCCGCAAATTCGTCGAAGCGGGCGGCCGTCCGGAACTGGCAATCGACGAACGGTTCGCCACCAACCCGGCGCGCGTGCGGAATCGTGACATCCTCGTGCCGATTCTCGCGGACATGGTCCGCCTGCAGGGCAAGCAGCAATGGATCGCCGCGCTCGAAGCGGCAGGCGTGCCGTGCGGGCCGATCAACGATCTCGGCGAGGTGTTCGAGAACGAGCAGGTGGTGGCGCGCGGGTTGCAGGTCGATCTGCCGCATCCGTCGGGCGCCACCGTCAAGCTGGTGCGCAATCCGATCAGGATGAGCGGCACGCCGCCCGAAGCGCTGGCGCATCCGCCCACGCTCGGAGAACACACTGCGAGTATCTTGCGCGACGTGCTCGGATACGACGAAGCGAAGATCGCGGCGTTGCGCGCGCAGTCGGTGATCTGAGCGGGCCGGCGGCGCAGTTCAGGCCTTCGGGCCTTCAGGCCGCCGCGCCGAACGACGCCAGCCACTTGCGCCCTTCGTCCCAATCGCCAAGGCCGCTGTCCGCATTGATATGGCCGCACGCGCCGATATCGATCCAGCGGCTGCCCCACGCATTCGCGCAGGTCCGTGAAAACGGCACGCCGCCGTAGGGGTCGTCGCTGCTGGCCACGACAATGGTCGGAAACGGCAGGCGCACGAGAGGCACAGGCGCGAAACCGCGCGCGTCCTGCGGGAAGTGGGCCCCGGCGGGATCGGGCGGAGCGACTAGCAAAGCGCCCGCCACCTTCGCAAGCTGCGCGGCGCTCGCGTACTGCGACGCCCAGAAGGCCACCGTCAGGCAGCCGAGACTATGCGCGGCGAACACCACGGGCGCAGCGGCGGCGGCTACGGCTTCATCGAGCGTGCGGCACCAGGCGTCGCGTTCGGGGTGATCCCAGTCCGGCATCTGCACGCGTTCGAATGACGGATTCAGCGCTTCCCAGCGCGTCTGCCAGTGGCCGGCGCCCGAATTCTGGTAGCCCGGCAACACCAGCGTTCTCAATCGTTCCTGTACGCTCATCGCGTTCCCCGTCGTTGGTCGTTGTTCGCAGTTTATTGTTTTCGACCGCGGTTTTGGCCTGCGGTTTTGGCCCACCCCGCCGGCCCCTTCAATGCATCACGCGCGCCACGCCCACGCCGCGAGGGTCCGCCGCCGGTTCGGGCGTCGTGCCCTCGATGCGGATCATCTGCACGTCACCGTTGAACGACTGCCCCTCGAGCGTGTAGCCCTTCGCTTGCAACTGCTCGGCCAGTTCCCCCGTGATCGGACGATACGGCTCGAAATAGATCGTCTTCTGCGGCAACAACTGATGGTGAAAGCGCATTGCGGCGAGCGCGTCGGCGGGCGGCATATTGAAGTCGTACAGGTCGGTCATCACCTGGAAAATCGACGTCAGAATGCGCGAGCCGCCTGGCGTGCCGATCACGAGCGACACCTTGTCGTCCTTCAGCAGAATGGTCGGCGTCATCGACGACAGCGGGCGGCGGCCGGGCGCCACCGTGTTGACTTCGGCGCTGCCCGCACCCGACGGGCTCGCACCGGCCGGTTTGGTGACGAAGTCGTCCATCGCATCGTTCAACAGGAAGCCGCCGCCATCCACCACCACGCCTGAACCAAAGTCGCCATTTAACGTGTACGTGTTCGACACGGCATTACCCCACTTGTCGACCACCGAAAAATGGGTGGTTTGCGCCTTCTCCGGCGCGGCGCCGCCGAGGCCAGGCTTCACCGGCGCCGCGCCCGGCACTTCGTCGGGTTTGACTTCGTCGGCGCGTTGCGCGAGGTAGGCGTCGTCGATCAGTTTGTCGACCGGCACCTTGAACGAATCAGGATCGCCCAGGTATTGCTGCCGGTCGGCGAACACACGGTCCTCGATCTGGGCGATCAGATGGATATACGGCGCGGAATTCAGGTCGAGTCCGTCGAACGCCGGCTTCAGATCGGCTTTCATCTTCAGCATCTGGATCAGCCCGACACCGCCCGAACTCGGCGGCGGCGCAGTGACGACCCGATAGCCGTTCCACTCGGCGGTGAGCGGCTGACGCCACACCGCCTTGTATTGAATCAGATCCTGCTTCGTGACGAGGCCGTGGCCGTACATCTGCTGGGCGATCAGATCCGCGGTGCGGCCCTCGTAGAATTCGCGCCCGCCGTCGCTCGCAATACGCGACAGCGTCTGTGCGAGTTCCGGCTGGCGGTACGTCACGCCCGCCTTCAGACCGGAAAAGTAGGCGTCGAAATTGGTCTTGCCGGCGAAGCTTTTCGTCGCCGCGTCGCGGCGCTGCTGCAACCACGGCTCGACCTGGAAGCCGTCGGTCGCATAGCGGATCGCGGGCGCCAGCACCTGCTTCCACTTCAGCTTGCCGAAACGCTGCTGCGCCTGCCACATGCCCTCCACCGTTCCCGGCACGGCTACGGCGCGATGGCCGACGGCGCTCATGCCCGGCAGCAGATTGCCCTTGTCGTCGAGGTACATGTCGCGAGTCGCCTGTTGCGGCGCGCGCTCGCGATAGTCGAGGAAGTAGGGTTTGCCGTCCATGAACACGGTCATGAAGCCGCCGCCGCCGAGGTTGCCCGCGTCCGGACAGGTCACGGCCAGCGTGAAGGCGATTGCGACCGCCGCATCGACTGCGTTGCCGCCAGCCGCGAAGATCTGCTGCGCCGTGTCCGCGCTGTAGCGGTCCGGCACGGCCACCGCCGACGCGTCGAATACAGCCTTGGGCGGCGGCGTTTTCGCGAGCGCGGCCGTGGGCGCGAGCGCGCCGCCGGTGAACGCGGCAAGCATTGCCGACACCGTCAGGATCCGGGCGAAACAAAGCGAGGCGAAAGGCGCGCGAAGCGCGCCATGTGTCGGGACAGACATCCGAGAAACTCCGGCAACTGAGGGCGCCATGTTGCACGAACCGCAGGAATTCGCGCAAGGCGACAAAGGAATGTACGGCCTGAGTACGGGAGGCACACGACCCGGTGCGGCGCCAGAAAGCCTAACGCAGGCATAGCGCGCGCGAGCAGACGAGGCCGCGCCGCTCGCATCGTATGTCGGCCGCGAACGCAGCAACAAACCGTTTTACCTCCTGTTACAGCGCCGGCCCGGCCGCGGAATTTGCCTCAAAACCGCTCAAACGTTGGCGGCATGCCGCACTCGCCTGCCGCAACGGGGCTCGTCAGGTAGAATTGTCGGATAAGAGGGCGCATTGCGCGCCCCCGACAGACTTTCACCTTCTCGCATGAATACCGAACGCAACGACGCGCCAGCGGCATCCAATTTCATCCGCAACATCATTGACGAAGACAACCGCACCGGCAAGTGGGGCCAGCGCGTCGAAACGCGCTTTCCGCCCGAGCCGAACGGCTATCTGCATATCGGTCACGCCAAGAGCATCTGCCTGAACTTCGGCGTGGCGCGCAGCTACGGCGGCGTGTGCCATCTGCGTTTTGACGACACCAACCCGGAAAAGGAAAGCGTCGAATACGTCGACTCGATCATCGACGCCGTGCGCTGGCTCGGCTTCGAGTGGGAAAAAGACGGCAAGGAGCAGCTCTACTTCGCGAGCGACTACTACGACAAGCTGTACGAATTCGCCGAACTGCTGATCCAGCGCGGCAAGGCGTACGTGGACAGCCAGTCGGCCGAGGAAATGCGCGCGACCCGCGGTTCGGCCACGGAGGTCGGCACGCCCTCGCCGTTTCGCGAACGTTCGGTGCAGGAGAACCTCGACCTGTTCCGCCGCATGAAAGCCGGCGAGTTCAAGGAAGGCGAGCACGTGCTGCGCGCGAAGATCGACATGTCGTCGCCGAACTTCAACATGCGCGATCCGGTCATCTACCGGATCCGCTTCGCGCATCACTACCGTACCGGCGACAAGTGGTGCGTGTACCCCATGTACGACTACACGCACTGCATCTCGGACGCGCTGGAAAACATCACGCATTCGCTGTGCACGCTCGAGTTCGAAGATCATCGTCCGCTGTACGACTGGATCCTGAACGAGCTCGCCGAAGCCGGCATTTTCACGCGCCCGCTGCCGCAACAGATCGAATTCTCGCGCCTGAACCTGACCTACGCGATCACCAGCAAGCGCAAGCTGTTGCAACTCGTGACCGAGGGCCATGTGGACGGCTGGGACGATCCGCGCATGCCGACCATCGTCGGCGTGCGCCGGCGCGGCTTCACGCCGGAAGCGATCCAGTTGTTCTGCGAGCGTATCGGCATCACCAAGGTCGATTCGTGGATCGACATGAGCGTGTTCGAAGGCGCACTGCGCGACGATCTCGATGAGAAAGCGCCGCGTACCGCCGCCGTCCTCGATCCGGTCAAGCTGATCATCGACAACTTCCCGGAAGGCGTAACCGAGCCGTGCAACGCGCCGGTCCACCCGCATCATCCGGAAATGGGCGTGCGGGAGTTTCCGATTTCGCGCGAACTGTGGATCGAACGCGACGATTACAACGAAACGCCGCCGAAGGGCTACTTCCGCCTGTTCCCGGGCAACAAGGTGCGCCTGCGTTACGGCTACGTGATCGAATGCATCGGCGCCGACAAGGACGAGAACGGCAACATCGTCGCGGTTCACTGCAACTACTTCCCGGACAGCAAATCGGGCACCGAAGGCGCGAACAACTACAAGGTGAAGGGCAACATCCACTGGGTCAGCGCGGCAGCCGCGTGCCCGGCCGAAGTGCGTATCTACGACCGTCTGTTCAAGGAGCCGCAACCGGACGCCGGCGGCCGCGATTTCCTCGAAGCGCTGAATCCCGATTCGAAGCGCGTGGTCAACGCCTACCTGGAACCGGGCGCGCGCGAGGCGCTGCCGGAGCAACGCTATCAGTTCGAGCGCCACGGCTACTTCGTTGCCGATCGCGTCGATTCGAAGCCGGGCAAGCCCGTATTCAATCGCATCGTCAGCCTGCGCGATAGTTGGGGCAAGCCGGCGTAAGCCGGAGCGCGAGCTTGCGTAGCGCAGTTGACGTTGAATACGGCGTGCGTCCTGTCAGAAAGATGCACGCCGTTTTGTTGCATCATGTTCCATCGACAGTGACGGCGCAGTGTTTGCGAGCGCCAGTCCCGGAGGTCCGATGAAAGTTGCAGCCCGCCACAGGGCAAGTATCGAGCACACCACGCCGACCTCAGCGCAGCCCGCAGCAGGGCACGCAACGGGCAGTACCGCGCGTGCCACGCGCGGCAGCGCCTGTGGTGCGCGTGGCGCACTCATGGCGCTGGCCGCGTTCGGCGCGCTGTCGCTGGCCTGCTCCGCGCACGCGGACGAACTCACCGGCACGCTGAAGAAAATTCACGACGACGGCGTAGTCGTACTCGGCGTGCGTGAAGCGTCGATTCCGTTTTCCTACTTCGACGGCCAGGGCACGGTCGGATACTCGCAGACCATCGCGCTGCAAATCGTCGACGAGATCAAGAAAACGCTCGGCATGCCGCAACTGAAGGTGCACGAGATCACGGTCACCTCGTCGAACCGTACGCCGATGCTGCTCAACAACCAGATCGATCTGGAATGCGGCTCGACCACGCACACGGTGGAACGCGAAAGTGTGGCCGCGTTCTCCAACAGTTTCTTCCAGTACGCCGTGCGCATGATCGCGCGCAAAAGCAGCGGCATTACGGATTTTCAGGATCTGGCCGGCAAAACGGTCGTGACGACGGCGGGCACCTCGGATGAACGTCTGCTGCGCCGTCTGAACACCGACAAGCACCTGAACATGCGCATCACCAGTGCGCGGGATCACCTCGAAGCCTTTGGCGCAGTCAAGGACGACCGGGCGGTAGCCTTCGTGATGGACGAGCCGATCGTGTACGGCTTCAAATCGACCGATTCGCGCCCCGACGACTTCGTGGTGACCGGCACGCCGCTTGGCTATGAAGTCTATGCGTGCATGTTCCGCAAGGGCGACGAGCCATTTCGCAACCTCGTGAACGGCGTGATCGCGCGCGGCCAGACTTCCGGTGAAGCGGAGCGTCTGTACAGGCAATGGTTCACGCAGCCCATTCCGCCGCACGGCATCAATCTGAATTTTCCGCTCTCGGAACAGAATCGCGCCCTCTTCGCCCATCCCAACGACCGCGCACTCGACTGAGCCGCCAGGCGGCCTATGCAGTCGCCGGCTTTCCCGTTATAGCGACCGGTGCAATTCCGCGAGCGACAGCGTGGTCTGAAAGAGCTGCGTGAGACTGCGGCTCGCATACCTGTCGACTTCGTCCGGCGCAGTCCAGCGGTAGGCATCCATTTCCGGAATCAGCGTGCCGTCGGAGCGGCGTGGAAAGAGCGACGTGCAGGTGCACACGCTCAGGTCGAGTTCGTCGGCGGTGGCACGCGCGCCGAACAGATGCAGATCCTTGTCGCGCCGGTAGACGAACAGGCCAAGATCTTTGAGGCGCGCGGGCTCGATGGCGATACCGGTCTCCTCGACCATCTCGCGCAGCGCCGTGACATGCGGCGCCTCGCCTGCTTCGCCGTGCCCTTTCGGAATGTCCCAGTGCGATGTCTCGGTGGCGTGCGCGAGCAGCACGCGGCCGTCCGGGTCAAGCAACACGATGCCGCATGAGATCACCCGCGCGTTCATTGCGACACCGCTTCAAGCGAACGCGAACCCAAGCTCAAACGCACGCGCAAGGCTTCGAACCGCTGCGGCAGAAAGCGGACACGCGCCGCATTGACCGCCTGCATGCTCAATGCTTTTTCTGCAATTGCCAGGTGCCGCTACCCTGCTTGCAGAATTGCGGGCGCAGGTTCATGGATTGTCCCTTGGCACTCAGCACGACGCCGACGTCACGGCAGGTGCGTTCGCCGTCTTTGGCCGTGCTCGCGACCGTGATCGCCGCGTCGATCTTCACGCTATTGCCGGTGCCTTCGTTGACCCAGTTCGTGGTTTCCCCGTCCTGCTTGCCGTTCAGTGCGGAGACGACCGCCTTTTTCACCGAGTCGATGTCGCGCTGTTTCATGTAGCTAAGCGGCGTGTCGTTCAGAAAGCCGAGGTTCGCTGCCTGCGCGCCGATCGCGCCGGCCAGCAACAGACTACCGGCGCTCAGGTGACACAGGGCACGGGTTCTCATCGACATGAAGGGTTCTCCTCGAAAGTGTTCGGACGGTCTCGAGCGCACTCATGGCGTCTCGTGATCTGGACCCCAAAAGCATAGCATGTCGCCCCCAGAGCGACAGTGAGAAACGGCTGAGCTGTGAGCCAGGGCAAGCCCCCGTGAACCGGGCATGCGTACCGCACCGCTCGCCGAATCATGCGCTGGCGCCGATGGGCGACCAAACCCCATTTTAGGACGTCTCCCATTCCGGGCAGCAGAAAGCTTTCTTAAGATGGCCTGTCGCGCTTCCGCAGCGATCGAAACACGCTCAAGACCTCTCGCCATGCACATCCTGCCCGCCCTGGAACTTTTCGCTGCCGCGCTGGCGCTGCTTTGTGTCGCGCTCGTGCCGGTGGCTATCCGTCGCGATCCAGGGCTCGCGCGGCCCATCGTGCGAATGGACGCGTTGCCTCGCGCTCGCTGGCCCAATCTGCTGATGCGCGGCGGCATTGCTTGCCTGCTATTGTCCTTCGCCTGGCTGCTCGTCGGCTGCTATTACTTGCTGGCGAGTGCAGGAGATTGAGCGTGGCTTGAGCGGCGGACCATGCCGGCGCCGTAGCCGTCGCCTCACCTTCGGCCACGCCTTGATTCGCTTCGTTCCGCTTCATTTCGCGGCTAGTGAATTGGCCGATCCGCCACCCGCCTTGTATCCGTCCGTCAGCGTGTTCAAAAACGCGACCACGTCCTTGATTTCAGCTTCGTCGAACACCGGCTTGTCGCCCGGCTTGCGGTCGAACGGCGGGTCGGTATTCAGATTGGCCCAGTACTTCTGCGGCAGATCGTCGAACTTCTGCACCTTGCCTTTCGACACCGAATAGAACTTCTCAGGGTTCGTGTCGCGCGCCGCATAGAAGCGCACCACCTGATCGAGCGAATGATAGATGCCGTTGTGGAAGAAGCTCTTTTTCAACGCCACATTGCGCAGCGTCGGTGTGCGGAAAATGCCGCAAAACTCGGCACGGCCCTTCAGATCGGTTCGCTCCGGCCCGCACGCGCCGAGGTCGTAGAAATGCGGATCGCGATTCACGGGCAGCGCGCGATTGCGCGGCACGCCGATCGCAATCAGACCAAAGTCGCTGAACTGCGGTGGCGCACCGTCCCTGGTGCGCTGGCTGATGTGGCAGCTCGCGCAATTGCCTTTCTGTTCGTCGTTGAAGAGCTGCAGGCCGCGAAGCTCGGCTTGCGTCAACTGTGCGTTGCCCGCGAGATACGCGTCGTACTTGCTGGTGTACGGATAGAAGATCTCGGGCGTCTGCTCGAAGGTTTCGAGCGCTTGCAGCACAGCCTTGAAGGTGGCATCGTCGCTATCGAAAACGTGTTCGCCGAAAGCCGTGCGGAAAGCGTCGGCGTACGGCGCGGCCTTGACCGCCGCGGCGACCTTGGCCGGCGTACTGCCCATCTCGAACGACGACAGCAGCGGAATACGCGCCTGGTCAGCGCCGCGGTCGACCCGGCCGTCCCAGGTCAGCCCGCCGGTCGGTCCCGCGTCCACGCTTTCATCGCCTTCGTCATCCGACTCGTGATAGTGCTCGGCGAACGCCGGCACCGATTGCAGATACTTCAGCGTCGGCGCGGCGCGCATGCCCGTGCGGTGCATATCGCTACCGCCCAGTTGCACCGATAACGCGTTGGCTGGCGAAAACGCATGGTCCGGACTATGGCAGGACGCACAAGCGAGCTTGCCCGAGCCGGAGAGCGACGCATCAAAAAACAGCTGCTTGCCGAGCGCTGTCATCTGCCGTACGGATTCGTAGACCTGCGCGCGTGTCTGTCCCGCTTGATGGGCAGCGGCCGGCACCGCCGCTACCGGCACGGACGCATGCGATGCGCCAGCGCCCGTGCTCGCCGCTTCACTCGCGACGGCCGCCGTATCCGGCGCGCCCGCATCACACGCGGCAAGGCTCATGGTCATGGCCGTCAGCGCGAACGCCGCCGCGAGCCGCACGCGCATCGACGTGCGCCCGGCACAACGCCGCACCTCGACTCCAGCGATTATTTTTCGAATTCCCGACAGACCTGGCCGCATAGGAAAGATGTGAGTTTGCGATAGTGAAGTCGGCGAGCGTATTTCATTAGCATGTCTTTAAAATGACATGTAGCCAACGGAATCTTCATATCAGAAGCAATTCGTAATTAATTACATCTTTCTGTCAAATTGCCTGGCCAAACTTTCTCTGGCGGCCGTCCGTGTAAGGAATACACGCGGCCCGTCCCCAACGCGAGAGAGAGAAACCACATCAAATGAACAAGAAACTGATCTGCGCGACGCCTATCGCAATCGCAGCAGCGCTTAGCCTTTATGCCTGCGGCGGCAGTGAAGTCACGCAGCCGGACATCACCTCGATCAAGACGGTCGTGGTGATTTACGCGGAAAACCGCAGCTTCGACAACCTGTACGGCAATTTCCCGGGCGCGAACGGTTTGCAGAACGTGACGACGGCGAGCGCCACGCAGGTCGACCGCAACGGCACGCCGCTCGCGACGCTGCCGCAGGTGTGGAACGGCCTCACGCAAACCGGCGTGACGCCGGTGGTCACCCAGGCGATGACGGCGAATCTGCCGAACAGCCCGTTCGCGATCGACGACCCGAAGGGCTTCAATACGCCGATCACGGCCACCACACGCGACCTGTATCACCGTTTCTACGAGAACCAGATGCAGATCAACGGCGGCAAGAACGACAAGTTCGCCGCGTGGGCGGATTCGGGCGGTCTCGTGATGGGTCACTACACGCTCGATGCCGACAAGCTGCCGCTGTGGAAGATCGCGCAGCAGTACACGCTCGCCGACAACTTCTTCATGGGCGCGTTCGGCGGCTCGTTCCTGAACCACCAGTGGCTCGTGTGCGCGTGCACGCCGACCTATCCGAACGCAGACAAGAGCCCGGCGGCCGGTTCGATCTCGTCGGTGGAAAGCGACGGCGTCACGCTGAAGGTCGCGGGCAACTCGCCGGCTTCGGCGCTGAGCGGCCCGCCGAAATACGTGAATTCGGGCAACCTCACGCCTGACTTCTACGCGATCAACACGATGCAGCCGCCGTATCAGCCGAGCGGCAACAAGGCGGCAACGGGCGGCGACGCGAATCTCGCCGATCCGACCCAGGCCACCACCCTGCCCGCGCAGACGCAGCAGCATATCGGCGATCTGCTGAACAATGCGAAGGTGTCGTGGGCGTGGTACGGCGGCGCGTGGGGCGCGGCGGTGTCGGCGGCGCAGAACGGCACGTCGAATGTGATCTACGGTGCGAATCTGACGGCGCCGAACTTCCAGCCGCATCATCAGCCGCTCAATTACTTCGCCGATCTTGCGCCTGGCACCGCGAACCGCACGCAGCATCTGCTCGACGGCGGCCTGGCCGGCTCCGAGTTCATCAAGGCGATCGACACCGGCACGCTGCCGCAAGTGTCGTTCTACAAGCCGCAGGGCAACCTGAACGAACACCCGGGCTATACCGACGTGGCTTCGGGCGATCAGCACATTGCCGACGTGATTTCGCATCTGCAGAAGAGTCCGCAGTGGAACAACATGCTGGTCGTCGTGACCTACGACGAGAACGGCGGCTTCTGGGATCACGTGGCGCCGCCGAAGGCCGACCGCTGGGGTCCGGGTACGCGCATCCCGGCGCTGATCATCTCGCCGTACGCGAAGAAGGGCTACGTCGACCACACGCAGTACGACACCACCTCGATCCTGCGCTTCATCACGCACCGCTTCTCGCTGCCGACGCTGCCGGGTATCGCGGCGCGCGACGCAGCGCTCGTGAGCAACGGCAGCAAGCCGATGGGCGATCTCACAGGCGCGTTGGACATCCGGCCGTAAGGCAACGCGCGGTCGGTATCGGGCGGTCGGCGTTGAGCGTCAAGCAACAACACGCCGCCTGAGGGGAAGACTTTGACGGGCAGCTTCGGCTGCCCTTTTTTATGCCTGCCGCGCGGCGTCCGACGCATTTTCACGAGCGGCGTATGCTTCGACCCAAGACGCGATCGTCTCGTCGACGGCGGCTCAATACTGTCCGCCAGACATTGCAGGCTTGTTCACCCATTCAGGAGTTCGACAGCATGGCTGAAAAAACCATCAAGGTGCCCGGTCCCGATCATCCGATCACGGTCGAACCGGCCAAAGCGCGCGTGGTCGTGACAGTCGCCGGCAAGGTGATCGCCGACACGCAGAAGGCGCTGGTGCTGCGCGAAGCGTCGTATCCGGCGGTGTATTACATTCCGCGCAACGACGTGGAGATGACGCTGCTGGAGCGCACCGATCACGCGACCTATTGCCCGTACAAGGGTGATTGCGCGTACTACAGCATTCCGCTCGGCGGCGAGCGGACGCTGAACGCGGTGTGGACTTATGAGTCGCCGTACGCGGCGGTGAAGGAGATCGCGCAACATCTCGCGTTCTATCCGGACCGCGTCGATTCGATCGATGTGAAACCGGCAGCCTGACAGCAGTTGCCTGGCGAGGGGCGCGCGGTGTGCGGCTCCCGCTGAGGAGTGCCGGCGCGAGCCGCAGCAGGCCACGCGGCGTTGCGTGGCCTTGCTCACTCGCAAACATGAAAAGTACGGCAGGAGGGACTCGAACCCCCCACCCTCGGCTTAGAAGGCCGATGCTCTATCCAGCTGAGCTACTGCCGTAATGACGTGAGGCGATGCAACAACGCACAGCATGCATCGCCCGCAATGAGAACCCGCTTCCGGGCATTGGACCCCGTGCATCAGCAAGCCACAAGGTTCGCGGAATACCGAAATTCTAACTGACCGGGCCGGAGACGGGAAATCCACACTCGCGCCGGGCAGACTACGCGAACCGGCGCGAACGCCGCCGCAAGTCATGGTCCTCAAACAGACGGGCCCGGCAGGTTGAGCCGGGCCCGGATTATAACCGATCGCTCCCTGCCCGCCAGCACGCAACGGACATGGCGAACGCCATCAGACCGGTTGCGGATGCAGCAGGAACCAGCCGAGGAACACGATCCCCGCAATCACGCAGTACACGCCGAACGAAGCCAGACGTCCGCGGCCTTCGAAATAGCGCATCAGGAAACGCACGCTGAGATACGCGGCGATCGCGGTCAGCACGCCGCCGAGCAACGCGTCCGCGAGTTGGCCCGGTGCATGGAACAGCTTCGGCAGTTCGAGCACACCGGCTGCGAAGATGATCGGCGTGCCGAGCAGGAACGAGAACTCCGCCGCCTTCTCCGCCGTCAGGCCGGCCGCATTGCCGGCGATCATCGTCAGACCGCTGCGCGAGAAGCCCGGAATCAACGCGCCGATCTGCGCGAGACCAACGAAAAACGCCTGACGGAAAGTCAGCTTCTCCGGCGCCTGATGCGCACGCGTACGTTGCAGGCGGTCACCGAACCACAGCAGTACACCGTTGACGATCAACGCGATCGCGACGATCCGCAAATCGTGAAAAATCCTCTCGAGCCGCTTTTCCAGCAGCAGTCCGACGAGACCCGCCGGAATCGTGCCGATGATCAGCGCCCACATCATGTGCGCGTCGTCGTTACGGCGCCCGCCGAACGACGCGAAGAAACCGCGCACCAGCGCGCACCAGCGCTTGCGGAAGTACCACAGCAGCGCGAACGCCGTGCCGAGATGCAGTGCGACGAGGAACGGCAGCAATTGCGGCGCGTGTTTGTCGATATGCATACCGAACAATGCGGGCACGAGCAGCGTATGGCCGAGGCTGCTCACCGGAAACAGTTCGGTGACGCCTTGCAGCACGCTCAGGAAAATGAGAAACGACAGGTTCACGCGGCAGATCCTTGTAAGGAGAATGTCGGGGACTTGCGCGCCGGACAAGGAATCTGCGGGCGCGTCAAAAGCGCACCGATTATGCCTGGCTGCAATGCCAGCGCCAAGCGTTTGCGCCGCGATAGGGGAAATATTGTGCGCCGCGTCACAACTCGAAACCGTTGTTACGCGGCGGAAAAAGAATAGGCGCCGTGAGTGGCTGCCTTATGTGGTCTGCAGAACGATTTGCCTGATGGGACGCTCAGCAGGCGGGTCGCCTGCCGGGCGCTTCTTGATGAGCGCACCGCGCAATATGGCGACTGCGGATCAGCGTTCGAGCTGGTAAAAAAAGTAGACCGTGCTTGCTGCGAACATGCCGAATAAAGCCACACCCATTGCCATTGCGAGATCCATACAGCCTCCTGAGCCGGTCTCGCCCGGTCGTCGAAGAAACCGGGCAGTCAGACGAATTATCAGAAGGATGGCCTTCCGGCGACACCCGCAATTTCCCCAGAAGGGTTTCCCCGTAGCGGAAAGCAGCGCAAAATCGTTCTTCTCGCGGCTCGACGCGCGGCGATTTCCGACGTTCAACAGCGCTCGCAGCGCCGCGATTGCACCGCCGGCGGGTCACCGTCCGCCCGCCTTCAACCTCTTACTGATCAGCCCATCGACCATGCCCCTCTCCCCGCAACAGGACATTCTCGAGATCGACCAGGACGCCTCCGTGCTCCGTTTCGCGCCGCAAGCCGGTGGCCGTCTGATGTCGTGGACGATCGACGGCGAAGCGGTCATCCATTGGCCGGAGCACGCCGACTGGAGCCAGCCCGCGCGGATTCGCGGCGGCAATCCGCTGCTGTTCCCGTTTCTCGGCCGGCACAGGGTGGACGGCAAGATCGGCTACTGGCGCGACGCCAAAGGCGCCGTGCGCGAACTGCCGATGCACGGCTTTGCCCGCGACCTGCCGTTCGAAGCCCACGCCGACGTGCACGGCGCCGGCCTGCGCATGACCCTGACCGACAGCAAGGCGACCCGCCACGGCTATCCGTTCGGCTTCCGGTTCGAGGCCGCTTACTGTCTCGCGGATGCGCGCACGCTCGACGTCACCTTCACCACCACCAATACCGGCGACGCACGCCTGCCCTCGCGCCTGCCCTATTACGCCGGGCATCATTTCTACTTCACGCTGCCGCACACGCAGCGCGCCGCGACCTCGCTGGAGTTGCCGCGCACCGAGCGGCGCTATCAGCAGGACGACGGGTCGATCAGCGCCGCCGAACCCGGCGAAGCGCGCTATACGCTCGACGAGGCGCGCATTCACGATCGCTTCCACTGCCTCGCAGGCACGCCGGATCAACCCGTGCGGCTCATCGCGCCGGGTCTTGACCGGATCGTCACGATCGACCTGCAGCGGCCCGACTCGATACCCTGGTACGCCGTGACGACGTGGACCGAAGCCGCGGAATCGGACTTCTACTGTGTCGAACCCTGGCTCGGCCTGCCGGACGCGATTCACAACGGCATGGGTTTGCGCTGGCTCGAACCGGGACAAACCGAGGTCGCGGCGCTGCGCATCACCGTCGACAAACTGGGTTGATCGCGGGAATCCACACGTAGACTCGGCGCCGGATTTGAAGCGGGTTTTTGGGATCAGGTTCGCAGCGGGTTTCATCGCATTTCGTCGCATTTCGTCGCACATCGCCCCGCGCGAGCCTGCCGCGCTGCCCGCTTTTCGTCTGCTGCAACGCAAAACCGTTAGAATCGGACGCTTTGTATCCATCTGCCGCGTGATCGGGATCGGCGCGCGGCAGCGCTTTGCGAGGTCCAATGCTCAGCAGAAGAAAAATGATGAAACGGCTCGCCTGCGCGTCGTTGGTGGCACTGCTCGCCGCGTGCGGGTCAGCACCGGTGGGGCCGGGCTTTTATCGGGTGGAACGGGGCGATACGCTGTCGAAGATCGCGCGCAGTAACCGGCAATCGGTGCAAAGCATCGTGCGCTGGAACAATCTGACCAATCCGGACAGCATCGAGGTCGGCCAGGTTCTGCGCGTCGCGCCGCCGGGCGGCGCTGTGCGCAGCAGCGGCAACGGCAGCGCTTCGCCGGCACCGCGCCCGGCGCCCGCGGACAGCGCGCCGCCCGCGGCGCCGGCTTCGACGATCTCGCTGGTATGGCCGGCCGACGGCACCGTCATCCGGCGTTTCGACGGCAGCAATTCGAAGGGCATCGATATCTCGGCCGCAGCGGGCACGCCCGTGGTCGCGGCGGCGCCCGGTACGGTGGTCTACGCGGGCAATGGCTTGCGCGGCTACGGCAATCTGCTGATCCTCAAACACAACGCCGAGTATCTGACTGCCTATGCGCACAACCGCGTGTTGCTGGTCAAGGAAGGCCAATCGGTCACGCGCGGCGAGAAAATCGCCGAGATGGGCGACACGGATACCGACCGCGTGATGCTGCACTTCGAACTGCGTTATCAGGGCCGTTCGATCGATCCGTCGCGGGCGCTGCCGCCTCGCTAAAGGTTGTCATCGAAGCGTGGACTGGCGGGCGGCTCGCCAGTCCCGATCGGGCTTGCGCCGTCCCTGTGCGCCCATGAAGCGCGCGTCGTCCCGTGTCTGGCACGCGCCGTGCAAGGCGGCCTTGGGAACCCGGCGTGCTATAAAACGCCCAATCAGGACATGACGTGGCCTCAGTCCACGCCCCTCTCCGTCATTTGTAAGGAACCTCTATGAAGAGCGTATGTGCGTCCGCCGCGGCGGCTGCGGCGATCGGTCTCGGCCTGCTGACGCTCGGCAGCCTTGGCGCCTGCTCCAGCACCACCACCATGACCTACCTGCCGAGCGGCGACACCGGCTTCGCAATCAACTGTAGCGGCAGCGACGCAAGTTCGAGTTGGGCTGAGTGTTACAAACGCGCGGGCGAAGTCTGCGGCAACTACGGCTACGACGTCGTTTCGAAAGATGTCGACAACGGCGCGACTTCGGGCGGCACGGTCGGTGGGATCTTCGGCGCCAACGTGAAGAACCGGTCGATGGTGGTTCGCTGCAAGCAATAAAAAAAACGCAGCGCGGCGCGCAGGCGCGACCGCGCGGCCTAACGGCGGCGCCAGCGTCCCGAGCGCGGGTCGATGCGCGCGGCGAAGGCGAGCAGCACGCCGAGCGCGATCGGCCAGATGCCAAGGAAGATAAATAACCCTGTCATGCTCGGATAAGGAAGAGTAAGTTTTCATGATCCGCCGCACGTGTGAATCCGCAGTGACTCGGGCGTGAATCCGGCGAAAAAAAGCCCGGCACGGGGCCGGGCTAACGGGGGTTCGGCGCATATCGGCAAAGGACCGGTTCACCATGCGCCAGAACGAAATCTAACAACCCGCTTTTACAAGCGCAATATATTAATTTCGCATGCAATGTGATGCGGCGTACGGATTCCGCGCTACGTGAACGGGAGAAGTCGGAAATAAACAGGCTCGATGCGCCCGGCGTTTCAACTGGAACGCCAGTAATGCGGCAACTCTCAATCGATGAATTGCCCGGCGCGCCGCATAGCGCCTGCATCTGGCCGAAAAACGCCGGCAAAAGCCTGAGGAAAGGCCGCTGACCGATTTCGACTAACCCGTCCAGCATGTTTCGGACGCTTTGCGTCTTGCGTAGCTTTAGTGCGCCAACGCACTCTTTCCGGCAATTGACGGTAATCGACAGATATTGGCCAGATCGAATAAATCAGCCGACTTCTTCACAAAAAAATTCGCGAATAGCGAAAATAATAAAAATCCAGAATCCACCGACAGATTGCGCGCCGGTAAATCGACTGGCATTAATCGCTCGACCAGTCGAATCATAATCACGGGCAGCAAATCGTTCAAGCTGGCCGAATGGCTAAAAAGCGGCAGCTCGGAACGCGCGTCTACATGACGCGCAAACCCAATTCGGTAACGAGCACGGCCGCCTGGGCATGCGAGATCGTCGCGCCCTTGAAGAGCGCTGCATCGACGAGCCGCACGCCGCTCAGGTCGGCTTCGCGCAGATCCGCGCCGTCGAAGCGCGCGCCCTTCAGATGCGCGTCCTTCAGGCTGCCGCCGTCGAAGATCGCCTCGCGGAAATCGACCCCGGCGAGGTCGGCGTCGGAGAAATCCAGCTGATGCAGGGTGGCTTTGCGAAACGACAGGCCGCGCAAATGTGCGCCGACCAGCAGGGTTTCGACGAAGCTCAAACCCAGCGCCGCACATGCTTCGAAATTGGCGCCGGTCAGCTTGCAACCGTGAAACGACGCCGAGGCAAGCTTGGCACGCCGCCAACTGGTGTTGTTCAGGTCACTTGACTGAAACTGCGCGTCGACCAGATCGGCCGACGCGAAATCCGCCTCGCGGCCACGACAGCGTACCCAGTGGGTATGCGAGAGGTTCGCGCCGAAAAACGAAGTCTCGACGATCGTGCAGCGATGAAACCCGGCGCCGCGCAGATCGAGCCGCGACAGATCCACGCCCTCGAAATCACAGTCGGTGAAACGGAGCGGCGCCTGATTGCCGGCGCCGCTCGCCGCGATGAGTTGCTCCACCTCGGCGCGCGTGAGCGTGGCGTCGGCCACGATCGGAGCTTGGGCACCCGCAGCCGGCGCCGTTGAATCGAAAGACATGAAGGTTAGAATCAGTTCCGGGAACCCCATAGCCTACCGGAACGGGCGCCGCGCTGGCGGCCCGCGCTGATGGTTTATAGTAACGGCCCCGTCAGAACATGCTTACGATGACTTCCAACGACGCCACCCATAGCCCGCTGTACGCCAAGCTGCTGGCCGAAACCGCCAAGATCGGCTGGCCCGAACTCGAACGCTTTTTTGCGCGCGGCATGCTGTTGCGCGTCGCGCGCGACCTCGACCTGGTGAGCGTTGCCGAAGCCATCGCCAGCGACGACACCACACAGGTCGCGCAATGGCTGTCCGCCGGCCTCGTCGAGCGTGTGCAGGCGGAAACCGCCGCCGACTTCGCCGCACGCGACCCGGATCTCTGGGCGGTCGTCGTCTCGCCGTGGGTGTGCGTGCAGGAACGCAATTGAGCGACGCCGCGCACGACGCGGACACGTCGGCAGCGGCGCCCGCCGTTCCCGTGCGCTGGCACCGCCGGGTGCTGGCGCTGGCTTTTCCCATCGTCCTCGCCAATCTGACGCAGCCGATTCTCGGCGCGGTCGACACGGCCGTCGCCGGTCATCTGGACGGCGCTTCGTATCTCGGCGGTGTGGCGCTCGGCGGCCTCTTTTTCAACTTCGTGTTCTGGGGCTTCGGCTTCCTGCGCATGGGCACCACGGGTCTGGTCGCGCAAGCGCACGGCGCGAACGACCGGGCCGGGTTGCGCAACAACGTCGTACGCGCGCTGCTGCTGGCGGCCGCGATCGGCGCCGTGGTGCTGGCGCTGCAAATGCCGCTGATCGATTACGCGTTGCGCGTGATCGGCGGCAGCGACGCGGTGCAACGCAACGCACGGCTCTATTGCCACGCGCGCATCTGGGCGGCCCCGCTCGCGCTCGGCAACTACGTCGTGCTCGGCTGGCTGCTCGGCACGCAGCAGGTGCGGCTCGCGTTGCTCTCGCAGGTGTTTATCAACAGTGTGAACATCGTGGCGGTGCTGCTGTACGTGTACGTGTTCGATCGGAGCGTGGCCGGCATCGGCGCGGCCACGGCCACCGCCGACGCACTCGGCTTCGTGCTCGGCGCCGCGCTGTTATGGTACGGCAGGCCGCGCG
The DNA here is from genome assembly GCF_031570135.1 of Paraburkholderia sp. USG1. NCBI lineage: Bacteria > Pseudomonadati > Pseudomonadota > Betaproteobacteria > Burkholderiales > Burkholderiaceae > Paraburkholderia > Paraburkholderia sp. USG1. The sequence goes on from NZ_JAMWXW010000018.1 coordinate 24,217, forward strand.
GCCTGCCCGCGCTGAACCGCGCCGCGTTGTTCGACGCGGCCGCCCTCAGGCGGCTGGTGGTGCTCAACCGCGACATTTTCATACGCACGGTGTGTCTGCTCTCGTCGTTCGGCTGGTTTGCGCATCTGGGCGCGCGGCAAGGCGACGCCACGCTCGCCGCCAATGCGCTGCTGCTCAATTTTCAGACCTTCATGGCCTACGGACTCGACGGCTTCGCGCATGCCGCCGAAGCGCTGGTCGGCGCGGCGATCGGCGCACGCGACCGGCATGCGTTCACCCAGGCGATCAAGGTGACTGCGCTGTGGGCCACACTCGGCGCGCTGGGGTTCTCGCTGGTGTATTGGGGCGCGGGCTCGTGGATCGTCGAACGTCTGACGGATCAGGCCGCCGTGCGCGCGACCGCAGAGATGTATCTGCCGTGGGCCGCGCTCTCGCCGGTGGTGTCCGTGTGGGGCTTTCTGCTCGACGGCGTGTTTATCGGCGCGACCCGCACGCGCGAACTGATGACGTCGATGGTGGTGTCGTTTGCGCTGTTCGTGGCGGCTTCGTGGGCCTTGCTGGCGCTCTACGGCAACCACGGCTTGTGGGCCGCGATGCTGCTTTTCATGGCGCTGCGCGGTCTCACGCTCGGCCGCTATGTGCCTGCTGTCGTACGCGGTATGGCCGGTGCAGCGGCATAAACGCTGCGCGTTTCGCATCGCGGCAACCAGTTACGGCTTGAAACAAGCGCACACATATCCGGCGCAGCGCTCGCCTAGAATGACTTCAGCCCGCGCTCTCCGCGCGAACAGTCTGCGCGGGTCAGAGGTGCCGGCGTGCCCGCGCCGGTGCTTCGCCTTTACCAGCCGGCAGGCTCGCCATGTCGTTTCCGGTCGGCGCTCAAGGCGTGACCGGCGCAGGCACCATCGCGGGCGGACGGGTGTCGGTGGGCACGCCGTGATAGTCGACGGGGTCGCGCGGCGGCGGTCCGCCGTGGTGGCCGGACGGGTCGTTCGCACAGCCGGCAAGGCCGGCAATCAGCAGCAACGCAGTCATCGGAATGCGGATCATAAACAGTGGTCTCCCGGTGCAGAACGAAAAGCGGCAGCTAGCCAGTGAGCCTGCTGCCGCGGGCGCCGAGAGTCTACCCGCAAAGCGCGTTCCGCGATGCCGCGGCAGGCAGGGGGCTCCTCCCATTTTGTCGTGCGTGACCTACTATGAAGTCACCGCCGCATGTCAAAGGAGGCTGCCATGGACGCTGAAACGATCGCGGGTCTGATCGGACTCGCAATAGGCCTGCTCGTGCTACTCGCACTGTCGATTTTCGAAGCGAGAACGTATCGGCGCGAACACGACGGCGAAGGCATGGTGCATCACTGGCTGACGCATCAGCATATGCCGCATTGGATGCGTCGCCGGCACTGAACGGGAATTGGCCGCCTGGCGATAATGCAGGCAGCGGTCTTATCGTGGCAGGCGGGTTTGATCGCACCAGCGCGCTTGAAGCGAGCGCGGTGGTCATGCTTTGACACATTGTGCGATGACGGCCGCCATCGCCATCGCCACGCGAGTTTTTCCTGTGCGCCATTCGTGCTGTTGCGTCGTCTCCCGGCGCCCGCACGCACCGCACGCCCCTTTTCCCTTTCGTCCCTTACCACCCTTTAGGCACACGCCTTGCTGATCTTCAGCCTGCAAAGGCGCGCAGGCTGCGCGTGGAGCGTCCCGGCGTGAATGCGCCGAACCAACCAGACTAACTGGCTTTAAAAGCTGGATAAGGAGAACCAGAATGACCATCGGAACCATACTGCTCATCGTGCTCATCCTCCTGCTGATCGGCGCGCTACCAAGCTGGCCTTACAGTAGCGGCTGGGGCTACCGCCCAACCGGAGTCCTGGGCGTCGTGCTGATCATCGTGATCGTATTGCTGCTGATGGGCCGCATATAACGCGGCCGAACTGCGCATTCGAGTGTTCGTTCCGGTCCGGCGCAAATCGTGATTGACTCTGGCACCCAATGCCACGTAGAATCTCGGATTCGTCGGAGCGTAGCGCAGCCTGGTAGCGCATCTGATTTGGGATCAGAGGGTCGAAGGTTCGAATCCTTTCGCTCCGACCACGAAAAAAGCAGTAAAAACAAGGGGTTACGCCTAAATCGCGTAGCCCCTTTTTTCATTTCTACGCCCTGCATTCCTGCCGTGTCCGAAGGGTGTCCGAAGCCGTTCCGGTGTCCGGGCATCGTTGCATCGGCCCGTTGTCATCAAGCTACACGCGGGCGAAAAAATTCTGGCGGGCGTCAGGCGACCTACCCCGACACGCTACGCAATTGATTGCGCGGTGGCCCCTGCCCGCGCGACCACTATATGCCAAAAGAATGTTCACCCAGCCAGATATACGCCAAACGATAAGAAGGTATTTTCGGGTCGATTTAGGTGGTTTTTTATCGAGTTGAGATTTTCCAGCGATTTTGCATTAGCGAACGCAAGTCTTAATATCGTTATATGCAGTTCAGTAACCATACTACTTGCGGAGAATCTAATGGAATCCCTAGAAGCCGGTACTACATGCCTTAAACTGCCTTTCGTGCTCAAGCAACGAATGGGCGAGCGCAGCCGGAAATCCGGTGTGAATCAGTCTGAAATCATCCGGCGCGGTATTGCCATGTATCTGGACGATGCTGACAGGATCGAACAACAGATTGCGCAATTGATTGCGCCAACCAGCGGGGGTGACAAATGAGCGGACTAAAGAAAACGCTGGTGGCTTTCCTGTTGACGCTGTTAGCAGAAGCGCTGGCCGTATGGATTGCACTGGCTCTCACTGGAAGTTTTACGGCTATTACGATGCTGTTATCAGCAATCGCAATCCTGCTGTTTATGGGCGTGGTGGCCGTGGTTTATGTGGGCAGACCGGTAGCCGGTCATGTTCGCAGCTAGAGTAGTTGCTGGTGTTTTACCTTTGCCGTTGCGAGAATTAGCCCCCGAAATCAGGGGGCATTTTTTCCACACTGAATATTGAGACGGCGTAATAATCACGTAACGGCATCGGCAACCGTTAAGTGCGTGGAAGTAACAGAGAAACCCCGGATAGAGTTTTTTGAGGGTGAAAGTTGGTGCGATCCTCCCCACGTATGGATTGCATCATGGCTTGCCAAAGCCCGCCCTCAAAATGCTTTACTGGGGTTTTTGCATTCTGGCAGCACAAAGAAAAACGCCGCTGGCCCCGGAGAAGGACTTAGCGGCGTAAAAAATATATCAGGTGACTGGATTATAACGTCACCTCACAGACTAGGTAAAGGACTTTTACTTAAACCTTGTCAAATATCAGGTGAAGCAATGAATACCAGTTTCGCAGAAAATCTGGCCGTCGCCAGCACCGCGCAATCAATTGCGCAAACTCCCGATCTTAATATCCACCGACAGGACGACACGCGCTGTTTTTCGATGGCCGATGTTCGCGCATGCGGTGGTGATCTTGAATCCGCCATTGTGCTGGGCCAGATTCGCTACTGGTGGCCGAAAAAAAATGCCAAGCATCGGGGCGTGAAGAAAAGCTATGCAGACTGGAAAGCCGAACTGGGCATGTCTAAAGAGAAAGTGCAGCGTATCAATGACGTGCTGATGAAGTGCGGCATGGTCGAAATCTATTTCGATACGTGGGGCCACTACAAAAGCAAGGCTACGTTCTACGTTCTCACTGCCAAAGCACTGGCGGTAAAGGCACAGGTGGGAAACTCACCTATGGTATCGGTAGCACAGGTGGAAAAGTCACCTATGGTTTCAAAAGCACAGGTGGGAAACCCGCCTATAACAGAGAGTACTTATAAACCTACAGAGAAAGAAGAAACAAAAGCAGTGGACGAAAAAACGCCCACGTTACCCGTCAATTCTCAGACGCTTTCAGGCAAAGGCAAGTCAACCCCGAAAGAACCCCTGAAAGCGTTCGAAGTCTGGAAGAAAAACGTAAAACAACATTTCCCTGAAAACTACATTGAACCGCAGGCGACCGATATAAAGAACCTTGGTCCGAAAATGCGACGATTGTACAAATCGGGCGTAACTGATTATTTGGCGCTTCTCGAATGGATCACGACCGAGGAAGGGTTCGACCACGTGCGTTACGAATGGAACGGCATTTGGGATGGTGACGTTAACAAGCTGGCGAATCCGCCCATGTGGCCTAACCTGCCTTTCCTGCTGAATGAGCGCAATCTGGCCGTGGCCGTTGCAATCTACCGGCACGTGACGAAGCCAGCACCGACAGCCGAGCAGCAACAGCAGGAACAGGCGGCGTACGAAGCCGAGTATCAGGCGCACAAGGCCGAACAGCAGGCAGCAATTGCCAAGGCCAATGCGGAAATCGAAGCACTGCAAGCCGAGAAAGCCAAAACGACAGTGCCGAAGAAACCTAGCAGCATCGTGCAGGCCGTGCAGCAGATCACCACGCCCGCCGTTGAGCCGGTGGTGTTGCACGTGCTGACAGCGGACGATTACGAGCCGTGCGACGAACCGCCAGACGACTATGTAAAGGCCACGCCCACGCAAAAAGAATTGCTGGCCGCAGTAGCCGCGCAGCAGGCAGCGAAGCAGGCCGCGAAGAACAAAGCAACGATGTTCCAACCCAAGCACGTGAAGACCAGCGCGACCGCGTAGGCGGGTTTTGTCCGGCCTGCTGCATGGTGGCCGGTGTGGTTGTGAGGGTGCGCAGCGTCAGGCCGTCACAGAGGCGGAATTCGAATGTGGTTGTGCGCGCAATCAATTGCGCAGAGGCGGCGGATAAAAAACATTTGACAATCCTAACGATTGCGTGTCACTGAATTGTGATCCGCGTAAACTTCACTTAACAACTGTCAATCACGCGGACTACAGCCATGAGTGAAGCAGTCACACCCCGCAGACTCACGCCGGATTCGGTGGTTATCGGAATTCTTGCGGCGGTGGCAACGGGCCTGCCTTTGGACGTTGCGTGCAGGAATGCAGGAACAACCCGCCAGAGTTTTTACACGTGGATGCGAGACGAACCGGAACTGGTGGACCGCTACGCACACGCTGTACAGCAGCAGACTCACAACCGTTTCGCTAGGAGCTAACCATCATGGCTATCCGTTCTAAATTTTGGGAACCGGCACCGCGTGATCCAATTTTCGATGGGCCTTTCGACAAGCCGAAACAACGACTCACAGCAGCGGGCGAGGCGTTCGTGCGCCAGCACCGTTGCATGCCACCGTCCGAGGACGACACGCGCGCCGATGCCGCAAACGTTGGCAGTGGCCTGAAAATGACCGAGACGTTGGACGGCGCAAATCGACCGATCCGCACGTTTACGAACACTGGCAACAAAAAAATGTGGATGCGCGACTTCATGAGTCCCGCTTACGAGATGTTGAGGCTTTGCAGCAACCCGCAAACACCCCAACAAAATGCAGCATGGCTCGCGCGACGTGTAACGCCCGAGCAATTGGCATCAGGAAATTTCACCCTGCCGGAGTTTTAAGCCATGAGCGCTCACCAGAACCCCGCAGTAACCGCCGAGTACGAACGCGTAACCGCCGAGTACATCGCGCCTGTTCAGATCGCTGGCCTAGGTGTGGGCCTTCTCGACATTGTTAGGGACAATTCCGCGACGCCTGACGCATACCGCCGCGCGTTGACGCGACAGCTACAGCACACGCTACCGCGCACCGTGTCTGCCTCAGTGCGTGCCGATGCCAGCAGTGCGCCCGCCGCCGAGTTCACCAAGACAGAGCAGCGCGTGAAGGCCGCCGTTATCGAAGCCGCGCATGAGTCGGAAACGTTGCGGCCTGTGCTTACGCGTGATCGCAGTGGGCGCGAATGCACCGAGTTTTTCGGTAAAAAAACATGGATGCGCCCATACCAAGCGCCCGCCATGCTGGCGAAAACCATCGGCGGTGAGCCGGTGCGACTGCCGGTAGTGCTTTGAATTGATGGTGGCCGATCATGATTAAGCCGCTCACCAAAAAATGCTCGACATGCAGGCAGATCAAGCCGCTAGTCGCATTCGGTCAATGCCGCGCCCGCGCAGATGGATTGCAACCGCAATGCCGTGAATGCAGGATTGAACTGGCCGCAGAGTACTACGCGAAACATCGCACCGAGATTCTGGCGAAGCACGCGCAACGGCAAGGGAGCAAGTCATGAGCGCACGATCACGTACAGGCTGGCCGCAACCGATACCGCGCCAAGCAGTTAAACCGCGCCGTGTCGAACCCGCGCCGGGTAGGTCATTTGATCGGTTGTTCGCGCCCGGTCGTGCTGGTGTATCAGTGGCGGAATTCTGGAAGAAACGAGGTGTGAAATGACGGCACTCGACACGGCGCAGATTGCTGCACTTTGGAATGTCGCGGTAGATATTGCTGGCGAACGCATCCCGGCTTTCTATGCGCGATACGGCGCGGGCGCGGAAGTGGAACAGAACGTTATCGGTATGATGCGCGCGGCGCTCGATTGCATGGAGCGCGCTACCGCGCTGGCTGTTGCACACGAACCGACCCGCGCGGCAATGGAAAGACGTGTACAGAGAATGCGCGACCATATTGCAGAGCATGAAGCGCAGCTTGCGGCGTGGCTCGACGTGCCGATGCTGATTGCGATTGATGAAGCGGAACACGCAACCAAGCATTGAGCGACAGACAGATAGCCTTAGTGCATCAGCAACCGGATTGCTAGAATTTAGGAGTGCAACATGGCTGGTGAAGGAAACGGGAAGAAAATTCTGGAAATTCCGATTGACTCAAGTCAGTGGGACGCGTTCGTTACGTCTTTCCACAATTGGCAAGGCGAGTTAGAAAAGCAAAACGGCGCATGGGCCGGAACCAACCGGGGTATCAAAGAAGTAAAGACCGCCTTTGATGACGTGGAAAGCACGTTCTCTGCACTTGTCGATAAGTCCATCAACCCCAAGTTTATAAAGTCGTTCGGGGTAGTTGAAAAGACCTCGAAGGAAACCGCGAAGTCATGGCAGAACATCGCGCGTGATATCGAAAAGACTACGCGCGGAGTAAATGCCATTGCGCGTGGCAATCTGGGTGCGCTGGTGAGCGGGGCCGGTGGTGTGGCCGGATTGCTTGCAGCACTTGCCGCAGGCGCGTACGGGGTCACGCGTGAGACCGCCGCTGACGTTGCACAGCAGAACCGTTCAGCCGGTGGCCTTGGGCTTGAGATTGGGCAGGAACAGGCATTCGAGCTATATGGCAAAAACAGCGGCCTTGACCGTGACACACTCGAAAAGATCGAGAATGCAAAGGGCGACGTAACGCTACAGACGCCGTTTATCAATGCTGGCATCAGTCAGTATCAGATGCAGAATGAGGCCGCGCCTGACCTCGCGTTTGACGTTGCCAAGGCGATGGGCCAGCAGTTTGCGCAGTGGCAGAAAACCAGCCCTGCATTCGCGTTGAATCAGGCGCAAGCGTATGGGTACACCGATGTTTTCAGCCCCGATGAACTGCGTTTGCTGGCGAAGCGCACCGCCGATGGTTCGCTTGATAAAGAGCATGCACAGTACGGCCAGAACTGGCAAAAGATGGGCTTGGATCAACAGGCCGCAGATCACCTATCGGACTTCGATGAACACCAGCGCGCGAACTGGAAAGAAATTTCCACCGCGTGGGATAAGGACGTAGAGAAACTAACGCCAGCACTCGACCGGTGGAGCACCGCCGCAACGAATCTGGTAACCAGCTTTCTCGACAAGGCCACCGACACCGTTGCAGACCTCGATACCGCAGGCCAGAATCCGTTTCCACCGGGCACGGAACCGCCGCCCGCAAAACCGGATGACTATGGCGCGCGCATCACGCGCGGGGCAGCAATCGCGGGCCAGTGGTTGCAGGCGCATGGGTTTAACAACCCGTTCAACGGAACAGGCACGCAAGGGGGCCAACAGGGCTTCACTGCTGACCCTGACAAAGACACGCACATGGCAGCACTCGAAAAGCTGGCGGGCATGCCCAAGGGCTTTTTGATGGCAGAGGAAAACATTGAAAGCAGCGGAGGGCGTAACAACATCAACCCGAATAATCCTAACGTACTGGGTGCATTCCAGTTTGATGAAGCGACGGCGAAGCGCTACGGTGTAGACCGGCACGACGAGTACAGCAGTACCGTGGGCGCTGCACGCTACCTTGCCGACCTAAAAAAGAAATATGGGTCATGGGATAAAGCCGCCGCCGCGTACGATGGTTTTGGTGGGCTTGATGCCGATATCAAAAAGTACGGCGACGACTGGAAAAAACACATCAGCGAATTCCAGAAAAGCGGCGAGACCGAAATGTATTTGCGGAAACTCGCATGGCAGGGGATCGACCTTAACAGCAGTCAACCGGCCACGCCGTTTAACGACAGCAAGGCCATGAAAGCCGCGAAGGATGCAGACCGCCTGAACACCGACCCGCAGATTGTGCCGTTCGATAGCGTAGATCAGCACGCCGCAGATACCCAACCGCAAACGCATGCCCAAGGAAATCAGGACTACGTATCAGGGTCGCTGACCGACCGGCTAACGCGGGCGGCTGGCGTAGTTAGTGGATGGTTTGATGAGGGCGGTGGTGCGGCCTTGCGTACTCCCGATAGTCCGACCAAAACGACACCCGGCACGCAGCATGGGCCGTTTAATATCAGTGTCACCGTCACCTCACCGACTGGCAGCGACGTGCAGGTAACGGGCGCAAGCCTGGCCCAATAGAGGACATGCGATGCGCTATTACCAGATCACCGTAACCGATCAGGATGCAAACGTGCTGGTGCAGAGTACGAACCCGCGCGATGGGTTCTCTTTGTCTCAAGACCTTCCCGCCAGCACGTGGACTAGCCTGAATGCCGGAATGTCGGTCGATCAACTGGGATCAACCAACTACGCGGCGCAACGCATTGAAGTGGATTTGACGGCAACGCCGCTGCATGCACCCGATGCGAAGGCAAAGCCGTACGTGAAGATTCACGGTGTGACGTTGCCGCAGATCAGTTCAGCCAGTAACCTGAATGGCAAGTTTGTTGCGATTTACGGGGGCATGGCAAAGGGCTTGCCGCTGGCAAATCCCCAGCAAGCGGGCCTGCTGGTGGCCGGTCAAATTCAGCAATGCATTGGCAACTGGATTGGCGTAGAGCAATCGCTAACGCTGTACGTTATCCCCGGTGGCAGCGCGAGCGCGTACAACCAAGCCGCGAATGGTCAAACGCTCGATACACCGGTTACGCCAACGTCACCGGCCAATCTGATTTTCCAGTGGAGCAAAGGCCAATCGCTGGTAAGCGCTATCCTGCAAACGCTCAACAATGCCTTTCCTCAACTGGGCATTGCCGGGGCAATCAGCACGCAACTGGTGTGGGGCAGCGACGTACCGAAAACCGCGTATTTCCAGACCTTGCAGCAGTTCGCGCAGTTCGTGCATGAGACAAGCGTATCCGTACTTGCTGGCCCAGCGCCCGCAAACAACACATATGGTTTCTCGATCAATACGCCGTATCAGGGCGTGACGATGACCCTACAGGGCGGGATTATCACGTTGTTCGATAGCAGCACGCAGACCAACCCGATACAGATTGGCTTTAACGACATGATCGGCCAACCGACATGGGGCGCACCGGGCAAAGTGCAGCTAACCACGGTCATGCGTGGTGATATCAGTGTGGGCGATTTTGTGCAGCTACCGCCGACCGTGGGCGTTACGTTGCAAGGCGCGTACAGCCAGAGTGGGGTAAGCCCATTCAACACCCCGTTTCAGGATAACAGCGCATTTGCAGGTGTGTTTCTGGTGCAGAAGTGCCGCCATGTTGGCGACAGCAGGAACGCCGATGGTACTGCATGGGTAAGTGTTTTTGAACTGGCATTCCAACAGCCTGCACAACAGACCGTAGCGGGGTTTCCATCTATCTACAAGGGTGCGGGCAACGTGTACGGGTTCAAGTCATGAGCAATCTAACGCACCTGAAAACACCGCTGGTTACCACCCTGCCATTCGGTGTGCGCGGGCAGATTGATGACGCGCTGCAATTGCTGGGCAAGGGCTTGCCGTGTCACGTGATAGAGGCCGCTGGCCCGTTGATTACCGTTGCATTCGACGTGACAAGCCTTTTCACGTTGCCACAGATCACGGTTCCACTTTTTGGGCCTGAATATATTCGTTATCCTATCCAACCGGGCGATAAGGGTTACGTGATTCCTGTTGAGTGCCCGGTGGGATTCAGCAGTGGGCAGGCCAGCAGCCCGCCTGACCTGAGCGCACCGGGTAACCTCGAAGCGCTTTATTTCCAACCTATCGGCAACGCCAAATGGCAGACTGTAGACGGACAGGCCGTAGTGATCTATGGGCCGAACGGTGTAACGCTGAGAGACACGAACAGCGGGGCCGTGATTGTCCTGCATCCGGCTGAGATTACGGTAACCATCGGTAGTTGCACGATCACTATGGACGCCAGCACCATCAGCATGAACGCGCCTAGCAAAATCACGCTGACAGCGCCGGAAATTGAGCTAGATGGACAGATGACACAAGGCACCAGCGCGGGCGGATATCCGGCCACGTTGCAAGGCCCGGTGACTGTTGTTAATGACGTGACAGCGGCGGGTACATCGGTACACGGTCACGTACATGGTGGAGTAACCACAGGTGGCGACGACACCGGCACGCCGGTTTGAGTCACGCAATCAATTGCGCAGAGGCGAGAAATGAACGTGCATGAAATCCGATACGAAGGCCGGGAAAGAACGGACAAAGATCGGCTTGATTTTGCAGAGGGCACCTTGATAGGCGCGCTGAAATTGCTAGTGCGCGTGCGTTTTGGCTGTAGTTCAGAAGTGCGCGGTAATTGCCGGTGCATCGCAACGTGGTTGCGCGCGGTAGCGCAACAGATGGACGAACTAGCAGAGAAACACGAATAGCAGCACCGACGATCAACAGGCATGGAGGCCACCGACATGAATAGAGGGGTGAGCCGTGCCTGTGAAGTTTACGAACAAGCCCGCGCAATCGCAGATTGCCACGCAATCAATTGCGCAGAAGCCGGAAGCGCAGAAGGCTAAGAAGTCGCGCAAGCGCATCACAAATGTTGGCTATGACGATTCCGTCTTTGAACGGATTCTGCATTTCGTTGCAGCAGGCGAGACAGTAGCGGAAGCGTGCAGGCGTCCGGGTATGCCTCACCCGGTTACGCTACGCCGCCGCCTAGCCGTTGATGACGCGCTGGCCGATAAATTCCGTACGGCAGAAGGTATCAAACTCCGTGGAATGGTTGAGGGCATCCAAGGTGCGGGGGCACGTGCGATTGCTGAGGCCGAAAGAAAAGGCCAGAAGGTTAGCACGGCAGATCGTGTAGCAGCGGCGAAACTCGACACCGATACCGTTAAATGGGCCGCGCAAAAACTGCTGCAAGAATACCAAGGCTTTGAGGATGGCGGCGGTACGGTCACGCTGAATATCCTGAATGCACCTGACGCACTGCCAGCCGGTGCGCCCGCCGCACCCTATGTGCCAGCCGGTGCGCCTGTGCTAAAGATCGTAGGCGGGCCGAAGTCTGACGACAGCGAGGCAGTACATGGCTGACGTTCGTTTGATGCCGCTGCATGCGGGCCAGCGTGAAGTCTATAGCGGGTTGAGCAAGCGCACGGTGTTGCGTATTGGCCGCCGTTTTGGCAAGACTGCCTTGCTTGAGGTTATCGCAGAGTACGCGGCTTTGCGTGGTGAGCGTATCGGGTTTTTCTTTCCCGACCTCACCCGCGCCCAGCCGGTGTACGCGTCTATCGTCAACACGCTGAAACCTGCCATCAAGTCACAAAACAAAACCGATTTGATGATCGAGTTGATTACGGGCGGGCAGATTGAAATGTGGACCTTGCAGGATGAGCATGCAGGCCGGTCCCGCTGGTATCACAAGGCGCTGATTGATGAGGCTTCGCTAGTACCTGACCTCGAAAGCATTTTCAATCTTTCGATTGCACCGACACTGCTAGATAGAAACGGCGATGCGATCATTGCAGGTACGCCACTAGGCGCGGACGATACCGCATTCTTTTACAAGGCATGCACGATCAAAGAGCCGAACGCGAAATGGCCGGTGATATGGAAAGAGTTTCACAAGCCTACCTCCTCGAATCCGTTGCTCAATGCCGATGCAGTGGCCGCGTTGAAATTGCAATATCCGCCGCTGGTGTATCAGCAGGAATATGAAGCGGAGTTCGTTAGCTGGGCCGGTGAGTCTCTATTCAAGTTGCCTTCTCTGCTGGTGGACGGTCATGGGTGTGCAATACCACCCGTCTGCGAAATGGTGTTTGCGACGGTGGACACCGCAGTCAAAGACGGCGCGACGAACGATGGAACGGCAGTGATTTTCTGGGCAATCAACAAATTCGGTGGCGGCGCACCACTCATTGTGCTGGATTGGCAAATTGAACAGATCACCGCTGATATGCAAGTCAACTGGATGCCGAGCATCTTTAAGCGGCTTGAAGTACTGGCGAAGGAATGCCGCGCACGCTATGGCTCGATTGGCGTTTTTATCGAAGACAAACAGACAGGCAGCATGCTATTGCAACACGGTGAGAAAGCAGGATGGGATACGCACGGCATACCGGGCGAGCTAACGCAGATTGGTAAGAGCGGACGTGCATCGCTTTCTAGCGGGCCGGTGTTTCAGGAACGCGTAAAGCTATCTCAATACGCGTTCGACAAGGTGACCGAGTACAAGGGCATCACGCGCAACCACCTGATTACGCAAGTCACGTCTTTCAGCTTAGGTGATAAAGAGGCATACAAGCGCGCGGACGATCTAGCCGATGCGTTTTTTTACGGGGTACTGGTGGCGCTGGAAGGTGAAGCGCCTTTGTTTGATTAAATTTATCAGTAGTACTACATGGAGAGCGTCATGAGTGACACCTATATCTGTAGCACCAACGTACCGTTTCCGCCTGCACGTTGCGCAGTTCCCTATGAGCTTGCGGCGGGTACGGTCACCAAGGTTGAGTGCAATGGGCCTTGCAGTGCAAGCGTATTCAACGCTCAAGGCGCGCTGCTTTTGGCAATCGAAACAGCAGGGAAATTTAGCTGGCCGGTTAGCTGGGCCTTCACCGGGGGTGCGCCGTATGTAGTACAGCAGACCCCTAGCGATATCACTTTCACTATCACGGAGTAAATCATGAGTGACAAATCGTCAGGCCGTAACCCGGCAACCAACAGCGGTTCCGATTCGGCAGTACATCACAAGGGCACTGCGCACAGCCAGTACAGCGACACCGCCAAGGTAGAGCGTAGTACGCCGGTCACCAACCGGCATCCAAACGGTGCGGTGGGCAATGGCAAGCCCGGTAAATCGAGTGATCGCAGCGACGTGCGGAGCTAGACATGTCTACTCCGTTTGTATCAGGGCCACCCGGTACGGCCAGCTTTACGTACTTCGATGGTGCGGCGAGCCGGTTGCTAAAGACCGGGCCGGGTAGCTTGCGAGCCGTGATAGTTGGCGTGCCCTCAGTGAGTGGGGAAGTCACGTTGTATGACGGACTCGACACGTCCGGCAAGGTGATTGCCGTACTCGACGCCACCGAAGGCCGCAACGTTGATTTTTCATGCGCGTTTTTCACCGGCCTGTATGTGGTGGTGGCAGGCGCGACTAACACCACCATCAGTTTTTTCTAAGGAGCAGACCATGACTAATTACGTAGCATACGTTGCAGGGCCACCCGGCACGGCCAACTTAGCGTTCATCGACACCGCAGGCACCATGTTGTTAAAGACCGGCCCCGGCTCTTTGAAAGGGGTTTCCATCGACGTACCAGCAGCCAGCGGGACCGTCACGTTGTATGACGGCATAGACGATACCGGCAAGGTGATTGGCGTGTTGGATGCCAGTGTGGATGTGTATTTGGATTACGGTTGCCAGTTCAACACCGGCTTGAACGTGCAGGTGGTGGGCAACCCTGAGGTAACCATCTCGTTTTTCTGAGAGCAGAAAATGCGCCGAGAATCGATTTTGAGTATAGCCACCGCTGCACGCCGTAGCGGAAAAATCACGGTGGTGGTGGGCAAAGAAAACGATCGTATCGACTGCGAACACCACGCAGACCGTAACGAATTCCGCTGGTGGTGGAATGGCTTTCCTACGCCCTGCCACAAAATTTCTTTCCTGCTGGATGACGCACAAGGGAGCAGACCATGAACGGTTTTTTGTATTCGGTTGATGAAACCATTGATGCACTACTGGCTATCGCGCGTGCGCGTGGTACGGCAATGGTGGCTGTTCATCCTATCTGCGCGGAAGTGGATTTTGTACGGGGGGAGACCCATTGGTATCTCGACGGCGACCGAGCGACCGAGCAGCAGGTACGGGAAGCATGGGCGAAGGCCAGAGCAGCGCGAGCAGTGCCCGCGTATGAACGCCGCGAACGCGCAGCGCGCTAACAGCGCAGGGGCCAGCGATGGAACAGACACGCATGCACGTTGTGCAATCAATTGCGCGCGCACGGCTAGTGCAGTTCGATGGACAGCCCGTAGCACCGTGGACGACCGGACAAGGCCAATCACTACCCCCGCCGCCCGACAAGCCAAAGAAATCAGGGAAGAAGATTAAAGCGACGACAGCAGAGGCAGAAGCAAGGGCCGTTCAAATGCGGGAACTGCTGGCGCAAGGGCTATCAACGAAAGCCATCGCAGATGCACTAGGCTTTAGCGATTGCCAGACCGTGTACAGCATAAAATCAAAGCTAAAGCGTGCGGGCCTGCTGGTGGCGTCAGAAACAGAAGTACAGCAGCTAGTGCCAGCAACAGCGCGACAGCCCGTAGTAACGCCTGTGCGCCTGCCACGCGCGCAAGAGCCACAGCGCACGCACGTACTCGACTGGGCAGCACGGTTAGCCCGTATGGAATTTGATGGTGAACCGGGAGCGGGTAAGCCCGTGCGTGCGAAGTCGCGCAGCAAGTGCAGCAGGGCAGATTTTAGAAGCGTCTACCCATGCCCCTATGTATCCGCGCCCGCGCGCATCAACCCTGTTCGCGCAATCAATTGCGTAGCACCAGCGCGCCGCTCACCATTCGATTGAACTGTAGACCCGCTAAACCCCGCATATACCACCCATATTGACCAAAATTTTGCGGGGGCGGCGAAGCCGCGAGAGAAGGTTTTGACGTACTACGCTATAGCGTATTAGAAGGACTTAAGCACGTACAAACGCATGGGATAGCGCGCACGGTGCAAACACCAGCACGCGCCCGTACGAATACCGCATGTGCTGTTTCACCAGCGATTGATAGCCCGTACGCGGCACCGGCACCACTCGCCCCCTGTAGTACGTCCACGTGTAGCGAAGTCGTTCGTTATTCAATCCCGCCGTTAGTGGACCACCCCCGCGCGTCCGCGCTGGAAAATTTTCAGCCCGCCACCAACCGGATGCACACCGCCGTCACCGCATACCTATCAGTTTGATAGGTGGGCGAAAACGACCATATGCGCCCACGTATATAGATGCTCGTTGAGTATGGGCTAAATATAGGGTTTTCTACTTTCGCACATGGGCTATACTATGTACTCGTATTAGCCCAGTAGCACAGCCAACGGAGTGAATCGTGGTCACCAGTAGCTATTTCTCCAAACCAGCGGGCCAACTGCCCACGCTCAAGCCCACTGAACTGCATGTGTACCCCGGTCACATCATGTTTGAAATGGGTATCACGCAAACCGAATTGATCGGCCTGATAGAGGCTGGCAAATTTCCCCCGCCTGAAGGGCAGGATACGGTAGGGAGTGACGCTAGTGGCTACTGGTGGCGCTTTCAGACGGTCGCACAAGCCATCCTTGATAACCTGCATGGAAGTCCATCATGAGCCGCGTATTCTGTTATTGCCGGGTTAGCACCGCCGATCAGCACCCGGAGAACCAAGTGGCCGAAATCAAGGCCGCTGGGTTCGATATCAAGCCCTCGCGCGTGATTACCGAACATATCAGCGGTAGCACACCCGCACGTGAGCGCCCGCAGTTCGCGCTGCTGCTGCAAAAGATCGAAGCGCAAGACGTGCTGGTGGTGACCAAGCTAGACCGGCTGGGCCGCAATGCGATGGACGTACGGCAGACCGTGGAGACGCTGGCAGGCGCTGGCGTACGAGTCCACTGTCTGGCGCTGGGTGGAGTCGATCTAACCAGCAGCGCGGGTAAGATGACCATGCAGGTACTGTGCGCCGTGGCCGAGTTTGAACGGGATTTGCTGATTGAGCGGACCAACAGCGGATTAGCCCGCGTGAAGGCCGAGGGCCGCAAGCTGGGCCGTCCAT
The DNA here is from genome assembly GCF_031570135.1 of Paraburkholderia sp. USG1. Taxonomy (NCBI): domain Bacteria; kingdom Pseudomonadati; phylum Pseudomonadota; class Betaproteobacteria; order Burkholderiales; family Burkholderiaceae; genus Paraburkholderia; species Paraburkholderia sp. USG1. The sequence continues at coordinate 40,462 of NZ_JAMWXW010000018.1, forward strand.
CCGCGCTGACGGACGAGCAGCAGGCACAGGTACTGCGCAAGCTGGCTGAGGGAGCCACGGTGTACGCGCTGGCCCAGCAGTTCAACGTAGACCGCCGTAGCATCAGGCGCGTACGTGATAACTCCACTGCTGACGCTTGATCCTCACGCAATCAATTGCGCAGCTATGCCACTCCGTTGCGCGCTGTCGCCACCACGTGTGCGTAGCTACCGGCAAGTCAGGTATATGGCAGACCCAGTGCCCGCCTACGTGCTCGCCACGCCTTACACCATGCGCTGTAACGTTCGCGGTTTTCCTCACGCCATTTGCGGGCGCGTGCCCTACGCTGTTCGGGGTGCGTGGCTTCGTACAGCTTGGCTAGTTCCGCACCACATGCCTTGCAGCGCGCGTAATACCTGCCCGCATTCCTGCCAGAGCAGTATATGTAGTAGTCCGATAGCGGCTTGACCACGCCGCACCGGCTACAGGGCTTGCACAGCACACCACCTGCATAGCTGTATGTGATTGTCATGGCTACACCTCTAGCGCGTCATACACGGCGAATACGCGCGTTTCCACCGCCAGCGGTAACACCGTGGGCGCGCGCTGTACAGGCCAGTACTCAAAGGGGTCTACCTGTTGCCCTAGCGTGGCCTGTGCCGTTGATCCTGTGCGGCCCAGCGCAACCACCGTACCGGGGATAGACGGCCATGCGCGTGCGCTGGCTGTACTGCCTGTGCCTGCACGCGCTGCTACGGCAATTGATGCCCGCAAGTCCGCACGCGCTGCATTGCCCGCACTACCGCTGGCCTTGAATAGCTGCTGGCCTATCAGATTGGCACGTGCGCCGCTGGCGTTGCCTGCACTGGCCCGCGCATTGATTCCGCCGCCAAGGGCCGCACGCGCTGCGCTACCGGCACTGCTGGCCCCGCTGGTGGTAATCGACGTACGCAACGCCACAGCAGCAGCAACGGACATTTCAGACAACCGCGCTACCAGCGGGATATCGGTAGACAGCGCCGCGCTGGCCTGCACGCGCACCGGGCCTTGCGCAATCAATTGCGTAGACGTACCGAGGGCCGCGCGTGCTGCGTTCGACGTACCGCCACTGGCCTTGAACAACTGCTGGCCGACGAGGTTAGCGCTGGCCGTACTGCCTGCACTGCTGCTACTGCCTAGCACCGTATCGGTATCGAGCGACGCACCCGCACTAGCGCCTGTGCTACCCGCACCCGCAACAGGAATGGCCGTATCGAGCGCAGCGCTGGCGCTGCTAGTCATGTGCGCTGCTGCACGTGCCTTGATAGACGTACTCAGGGCCGCACTGGCATCGCTCGCCGTACTGGCTGGCTGTGCAAACAGCGGTTTCGGGATAACCAGCGATGCACTGGCCGCGCTGTATGCCGATGCTGGCTGTAACATCAAGTCATTGGCAAGCGTCGCACGCGCGCTGCTGCCTGTGCTGGCTTGCGCCGGGAACAACGGGAATGGTGTATCGAGTACCACGCCCCCGGTCTTTAAAGAAAAACCGTGGACTAGCCAGCACGTGTACCAGCGCATACGACAGCGGCAACAGCACGCACCACCATGCAATCAATTGCGTGGAGTTCATTGCACACCCCCACTCAGGTATGCGCGCAACGTCTCGACACGCCAATACACCATGCCGCCGTCCCGACCATCGGGTTTTGGGTAACGACCTGTTTTAATACCCTGATAAAACGTCGATTTAGATACGCGCAACAGCCCAATCACGTCTTTAGCGCGTAGACGCCCTATAGCGTTCAACTCAATAGAGATAGCCATAATCCGATCCAAAACGGACGCAGTAGCGCCTATTAATGAACCGGCGTAATCCGCAAGGGGATATGTTGCGCCGGAGTGCAGCCGACCCATTGCGGGACAACCTAGGCTTACGCCTTACGCACTCCATTGCGATAGGATTCCATTATAGGACGGTTTTGTCCGATACGGTCAAGATAATCAGGCCGACTGTGCGAAATTACCGACAATCACATTATTGCCAAGCAATGCATCCAGCTTGTCACCTAGGGCACACCATGCGGCTTTCATGTCATCCTCATATTCAAACAGCAAATACACGGCATCCAGCTTATTAATCGGTGCGTGGTTCAGACAGCGATGCACGATTTCCGGCTTAATTCCGGCGACTTGCATTTGCGTTGCCCCGGTACGCCGCAAGTCATGACATTTCCATGTTTCCGGGTTAGCAAGTTTCAGCGCGTCCGTCTTTTCGGTGCGCCCTTTGATCGGTTCACCGTCACCCCGCTGGCGGTCGGCAAGGGCTTTGCCCACGGTCTGACTATTCAGTGGCTTTGCGCGGTCAGTGCGAGACGGGAATACCCAGTCACTACGTTTTTCAACGTCCAGTTTTTCGCGTGAAACCCATAGCGCCTTAAACTGCCGCAGCACAAAATCTGACAGGTGGACCACGATAGCGGTTTGAGTCTTTGTGTTTTCTTTCGGAATTGACCAAGTGCGGGCCTGCAAATCGACGTGCTCCCAGCGAGCCGCTACAGTTTCGCCCACACGCGTCATGCAACCCAGCATTACCCATATCGCGGCCTTGACGACAGTAGTTAATCCGCTGTCTGGCATCTTGTCACGTAACAACACGATTTCCTCTGCACTGAGAACGCGCGTGCGCACGTTGTTATATTCGCCGTGAATCACATCCTCGTCGTCAATCGACAAAATGTCAGACTCACTTAGCAACCGTTTATAAGGCTGATTCTTTTCACCGTAGCGAAACATCTGCTTGGTGTCGCGCAGGAGCATTACCGCCAATCTATTGTGGCCCCGGTCACTAACACGTCGAATTGCTGCAAGCACATCGTTTTTTGTGATTTGGGTCAATAACGTCTTTCCAATGAACGGCAGTACGTCTTTTTCGAGTGCCCGCGTGGTTTCTCTGCCACCATCACCGCGCCCCCTCTTTCCACGTTTTACAGATATTTCGCCAATCCAGATGTTGAATAGGTCTTGAACGGCGAGGGCTTCAGTTAGTGCCTGAATGTGAGCCTTTTCTTTTTCCATGCGGGCATCAACGAGTGACGCCGGGTAATCGATACCTTGGCGTGCCAGCGCCTGAATATGCGCAGCGCGGGCCAGTGCGTCTTTCAATGACAGGTAACCATCGCCACTGCCGTAGTTTTCAGGCAACCGGTATTGCTGTTCTTTCCCGCCCTTGACGGTGAAGCGCACCAGCCATGATTTGCCGCCGTCTGTCGCCACCCGTAATTGCAAGCCGTTGCCTGCCATGATCTTATAGGGCTTGTCGCGCGGCTTGGCTTTTCTGAGCATTGCGTCCGATACCGCTTTATCGCCGCCCAAGCTTTCAACTGCTTTCATTGTAAGGTTTCCCATTTGTCCGCTCTCCCGTGTCCGAACCGTGTCCGAAAAAAGTCTGGATTTCAGTGTAACGAGATGGACAACATGGGACAACACAAATCGGCTGTAATCCTTGCCAGTACTGGGATAGCGGGAGTTTATTGGAGCGTATCGGACAGCATCGGAAGCGTTGTTTTTTTGCTTTGGGATCAGAGGGTCGAAGGTTCGAATCCTTTCGCTCCGACCACGAAAAGCAACATGAAACCCGCGTAGCCTTCGGCTTCGCGGGTTTTTGCTTTTTGGGTTCGCCCTTGCGATATGCGGTGGCGCTTGCAGGCGGTGGCGCTTACAGTCCTCCCAAAAATACGTCCGCCTGAATGATTCGCCTGAACCATCGCCTTGCGGCCGCACGACGCCGCATGCGACAGTGATCGAAACCCGGCGCATGCCTGAGCAGGCTCAAGCGCCGCAACCAGAGTCAAGGAGACACGCATGGATCTGATTCTCTGGCGTCACGCCGAAGCCGAAGACATTGCCAGCACCGACCTCGCGCGAGCGCTCACCACCCGGGGCCGCAAGCAGGCGCAAAACGTCGCCAAATGGCTGCGCACGCGGCTGCCCGACGACGCCCTCGTGCTCGCGAGTCCGGCTGTGCGCACCATCCAGACCGCCGAGACCTTGAGCGACCAGTATCGCGTCGTACGCGAACTCGCGCCCAACGCGAGCGCGGACAATGTGCTGGACGCAGCCGGATGGCCTGGAGGCGTCGCGCAAACGGTGGTGATAGTCGGCCATCAACCAACGCTCGGCCATGTTGCCGCGCGTCTGCTCGGCAATAGCGAAGCAAGCTGGCCGCTCAAGAAAGCCGGCGTATGGTGGATTGCAAGCCGTGAACGCGACGGCGACGACCAGGCCGTGCTGCGCGCCGCGATAAGCCCCGATCTGGTCTGATCCGGTTCAACCGGGCCTGCGCCAGCCCACACGGCGCACGAACGCTGCCGCGCCGCTCGCATCGGTCAGGCACCTCATCTCACTGCGCCGGGACCACATCGTCCCGGCGCTCCAACCGCGCCGGACCAGCGCGCCACTCCCCGCCTTTCGCGCGGGAACAACACTTGCCGACACCAGTCGCGAGATTACAAGCCGCAGGCACGCAGCTTACGCACAGTCATCCAATCGTCATGGCTTTGCCATGCGAGCGTCACCAGGCGTTACTACATTGGCGAAAAAAGAAATCTCCCTTTTTTCGACCAGGATCCCCCATGCGAGAACTGCCGACGCCTACCCTGCCCCTCGCTTCGATCTTCGAGTCGCGCCGTCTGCCGCGCGCCGAAGAAACGGTCACCGCCCAGCATCGTCTGCAGGTTACGTGGGCGCGTACCGACGAAGAACTGCGCGAGGCTCAGCGTCTGCGCTACCGCGTGTTCGCCGACGAAATGGGCGCACGCCTGACGGGCCCTGCGGGGCTCGACGTCGATCCGTTCGACTCCTACTGCGATCACCTGCTGGTGCGCGATCTCGACACGCTGAAAGTGGTCGGCACGTATCGCGCGTTGCCGCCGCATCAGGCCGCGCGCATCGGCCGCCTGTATGCGGAAAGCGAATTCGACGTGTCGCGCCTGACGCACCTGCGCGCCAAGATGGTCGAAGTGGGCCGCTCATGCGTGCATCCCGACTATCGCAGCGGCTCGGTGATCATGTCGTTGTGGGCGGGCCTTGCCGCCTACATGAAGCACAACGGCTACGAGACGATGCTCGGCTGCGCGAGCGTCGCGATGGTCGACGGCGGCCACTATGCGGCGAATCTGTATTGCTCGGTGCGCGACAACGCGCTGACGGCGCCGGAATATCGCGCGTTCCCGCACACGCCGCTACCGGTGGATGAATTGCAAACGGGTGCCGAAGTGGCACCGCCGCCGCTGGTGAAGGGCTATCTGCGGCTCGGCGCGAAGATTTGCGGCGCACCGGCATGGGATCCCGACTTCAATACCGCGGACTTTCTGACGCTGTTCCGTTTGTCCGATATCAATGCACGTTACGCTCGCCATTTCCTCGGCGACGCCTTGCCGCGCTGAACGGGCTAACGGCCGTAAAAAAAGCCCGGCGACATGCCGGGCTTTCTCATTCATGCGCCTCGCACGAGGCTTTAAGCGGCTTCAATCGTCCGTATAGACCACACGATACGGAATGCCAACCTTTTCCCACTCCGCGGCCTCCTGAATCAGGCTGTAGTCGGTAAGCGGATTGTTGCCCACCCACTCGTTCGGCAAACGCGCCTCATAACCATTGTTGACCTGTGCCACCGAAATTCCCGGCAAGCCGACATCGGCACGCCGACGGCACAGCAGCGCCGCGAGTCGCAGGCAGAACAATAGCGGCCACTCCACTTCGCGCGTTTGCGAGAGCTTGCCGAGTTTGCCCGCATGGCCGAGCACGAGCGCGGCGAGCCGCGCCTGGTCGGTGCGCGAAAAGCCTGGCATATCCGCGTTGCTGGCAATGTAGGCCGAATGCTTGTGATACGCGCTATGCGAGATGGACAGACCAATTTCGTGCAACGCTGCCGCCCAGCCGAGAAACATGCGGTTTTCCGCACGGCGCTCCTCGTCGGGTTCCGCGAACTGATCGTAAAAGCGCACCGCGAGTTCGCCGATACGCCCCGCCTGCGCCCGATCCACGCCATAGCGGCGCATGAAGCCCTCCACCGTCACCGTGCGCATGTCTTCGTGTTGCGAGCGGCCCAGCAGGTCGTACAGCACGCCCAGACGCAGCGCGCCGTCCGTGGTGTCGACGTATTCGACGCCCAGTTCGTCGAACACCGCGATCATGATCGACAGGCCACCGGCCAGCACCGGAATGCGATCGCCCTTCAGCGCGACGAGCTTCAGCCGATTGACGTTCTCCGCCTTGATCAGCGCGCGTTTGAGCCGTTCGAGCCCACCGCGCGAAATGCCGTGCGTGATGCCCGCGTCGTTGAAGCCGTTCGCCTCGACCAGTTCAGCGAGCGCGCGCGCCGTGCCCGACGAGCCGATCGCCTGCTCCCAGCCGGTTTTCTTGTACTCGGCGGAAATGATCTGGATTTCGCGCCCCGCGGCAAGCTCGGCCTGGCGCATGGTGTATTCGTCGACATTGCCGGCCGGGAAAAATGCACGGCTATGGCTCACGCAGCCGATATACAGGCTCTCCATCTTGATCGGCGTGTAGTGCGAACCGATGATGAATTCCGTCGAGCCGCCGCCGATATCGACCACGAGGCGTTTGCCGGGACTCGCGGGCACGGAGTGTGCGGCCCCTGCATAGATCAGGCGCGCTTCTTCACGTCCGGCGATCACTTCGATCGGGAAGCCGAGCGCGGCTTGCGCCTCGCCGAGAAATTCGCCGGCGTTCTTGGCGATGCGCAGCGTATTGGTGGCGACCGCGCGGACGTGATCGGGATGAAAGTCGCGCAGACGCTCGCCAAAGCGCTTGAGCGCGTCCCAGCCGCGCACCTGCGAAGCGCGGTCGAGCATCTTGTCGCGCGACAGGCCAGCGGCAAGACGGACCGGTTCGCGCAAGGCGTCGACCTGATAAATCTGGCTGCCCGCGTCGGTTTCCTCGACCCGGCCGACGATCAGCCGGAAGCTGTTCGAGCCGAGATCGACGGCAGCGAGGAGTTGTGGCGTAGTGACCATCGAGTAAGCGGACTCCATGCGCGCAAGCGCGGCGGCGGTGGATGCATTGGGAGCCGGATGTCCATTCGACGCCCTGGACGCCTTCTGGCCGGCCGCGCTGTTCAAAGACGCCATTCTAAGCGTACCGGACCTCACGATGTCACCTCGCAGCGTTGGGGGGAACTATGGTCCCATATGAACTGCGTCATATTGACGACACGCAGCGAATCCGGCGTAAAATTTAAAAGATCGAGAATGTCATAACAACGTCATCATACTGTGAGAATTTCCGAGCGTCTTTCCGCCTCTCTTCCTGACATTCCATTCTCGCTGCCGATGTCCATCCGCTACCCCTTATTGAATCGCGAGCTGGGCATTCTGGGTTTCAACGAGCGTGTGTTGGCACAAGCTGCCGACCCAGCCGTCCCTTTGCTCGAACGCCTGCGCTTCATCTGCATCACCAGTAGCAATCTCGACGAATTCTTCGAAGTCCGCATGGCCGGACTGCAGGAGCAGATGCGCGACAACCCCGGCGCGCTGTCGCCGGACGGCATGTCGCTGCAGCACGTGTACGACCTCGTGGTCGAACGCGCGCAGAAGCTCGTGCATCGTCAATACACCATGCTGCACGACACGGTGCTCACCGCGCTCGAAGCGGAAGGCATCTATTTTCACGGCACCGAAGCGTGGAACGAAGCGCAGACCGAATGGGCGCGCAACTACTTCTTCGACGAACTGTTGCCGGTGCTCACGCCGATCGGTCTCGATCCGGCGCATCCGTTTCCACGCGTGCTCAACAAGAGCCTGAACTTCGTGGTCGAACTGGAAGGCAAGGACGCGTTCGGCCGTCAGGCGATGATGGGCATCGTGCAGGCGCCGCGTGCGCTGCCGCGGCTCGTGCGCATGCCGCAAGAGCTATCCGGCTACCCGCATGGCTTCGTGCTGCTGAGTTCGCTGTTGCAACGCTTTGTCGGCGAACTGTTTCCGAATCTCGTCGTGCGCAGTTGCAATCAGTTTCGCATCACGCGCAACAGCGAACTGTTCGTCGACGAAGATGAAATCACCAACCTGCGGGTCGCGTTGCAGGGTGAGTTGCCGGCTCGGCATCTAGGCAACGCGGTGCGGCTCGAAGTGTCGGCGGAAACGCCCACACATGTGGTGCGGCGCCTGCTCGACGAAAGCAGCCTTTCCGACAAGGACTGCTATTACGCCGACGGCCCTGTCAATCTGGTGCGGCTGATGCAGTTGCCGGAGATGGTGGACCGCCCCGATCTGAAGTTCGTGCCGCACATTCCCGCCATTCCGCCGCAGATCGCCAACAGCGCCAGCATGTTCGACGTGATCGATCAGGGCGACGTGCTGCTGCATCATCCGTACGAGAGTTTTCAACCGGTGCTCGAACTGTTGCTGCAAGCCGCCAAAGATCCGAACGTGGTGGCCATCAAACAGACCATCTATCGCACCGGCACCGATTCGCCGCTGATGGACGCGCTGATGCAAGCCGCGCGCAACGGCAAGGAAGTCACGGTGGTGGTCGAACTGCTCGCGCGCTTCGACGAAGAAACCAACATCAACTGGGCCTCGCAGCTCGAAGCGGTCGGCGCGCACGTCGTGTACGGCGTAGTCGGCCACAAGTGCCACGCGAAGATGATGCTGATCGTGCGGCGCGTGTCGACCGGCGGCAAGACCACGCTCAAGCGTTACGTCCATCTCGGCACCGGCAACTATCATCCGCGTACGGCGCGTCTTTACACCGACTTCGGCCTGATGACCGCCGATCAGAAAATCTGCGAAGACGTGCATCACGTATTCCAGCAACTGACCGGCATTGGCGGCGAACTGAAGCTGCACGAGTTGTGGCAGTCGCCGTTCACGCTGCATCCCAAACTGGTCGAGGCGATTCGCGCCGAAGCCGAGCATGCGCGCGCCGGCAAGAAAGCGCGCATTGTCGCGAAGATGAACGCGCTGCTCGAACCCACGGTGATCGCCGAGTTGTATGAAGCCGCGCAGGCCGGCGTGAAAATCGATCTGATCGTGCGCGGCGTGTGTTCGTTGCAGCCGGGCGTGGCGGGCCTCTCGGAGAACATCACCGTGCGCTCGATCGTCGGGCGCTTTCTCGAACATCACCGCATCTTCTACTTCTACGACGACGGCCGGGAACAGGTGTATCTGTCGAGCGCCGACTGGATGGACCGCAATTTCTTCCGGCGCGTGGAAGTCGCGTTCCCGGTCAACAACCGGCGCCTCAAGCGGCGTGTGATCGCCGAAGGTCTGTCGGCATTTCTCGGTGACAATCAGTCCGCCTGGCTGATGCAAAGCGACGGCCATTACCGGCGCCGCCGACCGGGCAAGTCTTCGCGCAACGCGCAGATGAGTCTGCTGGGGAAATTCTGTTCGTGATGATCAGGCTCGCTTCGGCGAGTTGTGAGTTGGCAACAACACTCGCCACACGCCGTCGAGCACGTTCCTTCCCGCGCTTTGAAAGGAGCTTTCCCGGCGGCGGGCAACGTCAGCCCCAAAATCACCTGCATGCGGCAATTCAGGACGGAGATGGTATCCGCTCATGATTTGAGTCGATTAAACGCTCAATCGACTCACGGTGGGCTACGCGAGCATACCGACGAACCAATGCAAACGATACATGGGCGCTCAAACCGGCGCCGGTTGCCGGCGCGCCGTGCGATACACCGGAAAGCGCACCGTGAACGTGCTGCCGCGTCCCTCTTCGCTCTTCACGTCGAGCTGTGCGTCGTGACGCTGCAGCACATGTTTGACGATCGCAAGACCGAGACCCGTGCCGCCGGTGTCGCGTGAACGGCTACGATCGACGCGATAGAAGCGCTCGGTCAGCCGCGGAATGTCCGCAGTGGGAATCCCCAGTCCACTGTCCGTCACGGAAAACACCGCATTGCCGCCTTGTGCGTGCCACGACACCCGGATCGCACCGCCGTCCGGTGTATAGCGGATCGCATTCGTGACCAGATTGCCGAATGCACTGAGAATTTCCGTTTCAACGCCCGTGACGGTGAGTCCTTCGTCGACATCGAATACGATCTTGTGATGATCGCTCGACAGGCTCTGCGCGTCGTCGCGCAGATGCCGCAACACCGCGCGCATGTCGATCATCTGATCGCTCGGCGGCTTGTTGTCGCCTTCGAGTTTGGCGAGCACCAGCAGATCGTTGACGATATGGCGCATGCGCGAAGCCTGTTGCTCCATCAGTTCGAGATAGCGTGAACGTTCACCCTCGCTCAGCGGCAACTCGCGCATGGTCTCCAGAAAACCGGAGAGCACGGTGAGCGGCGTCTTCAACTCATGCGAAACATTGGCGACGAAGTCGCGCCGCATCGCGTCGGTCCGCTCGAGTTCGGTGATGTCTTGCGAAAGCACCAGCTTGCGGTTCTCGCCGTACGGAAACACCTGCACCGAGAGCACGTTCTGACGCTTGTCGCCCATGCCGCGCATGATCAGCATCTCTTCGTACCGATGCGAATTCAGGTAACGGACGAAATCGGGCTGACGCACCAGATGCGTGATGTGCTGGCGCAGATCGCGCTTCGCATCCAGCCCGAAATGGAGTTCGGAGATGGCGTTGCACCACTCGATCTGGTCATGATCGTCGAGCATCGCCACGCCGTTCGGCGAAGCCTGGATCGCCTGGATGAAACGCGAATGCTGCTGCTCGACCTGGCGCACCTGGGCGTGCCAGCGCTTCGCGAGCTTGTGCAAACGGTAGTAGATTTCGCCCCAGATGCCGGGAGCGCTCGGCACTTCGCCGTAGACTGGCGCGTCGAGCAAACGCCACAGACGCTGTTTATGGAAGGTGCTGAAGACGCTCTGCGCGAGCAGCATGATAATCGCAAGAACGAGCGCTGTCTTGACGTTCACGAGTGCGCCGACCACCACGCACAGAACAGCCAGCAGCACGACCGACACGATGGAGCGCGCCCAGATGATGTTCATGGTCTAGCGATCGAAGAGAAAAGCCCATGCACCGGAATGTGAATCACGGCGCCTGACATTGCGAAGGGTGACAAAGCGTTGCGACGATGACGTATCCGGCGCGTGCGGCCCGCACGCCGCAACCGTGAACGTCGCTCAGGCGCTCTTCGCGAGCCGGTAGCCGCTGCCGCGTACCGTCTCAATCATAGCATCGCAGCCGGCCGGCTTAAGCGCTGCGCGCAGACGCTTGATATGCACATCGACCGTACGCTCTTCGACGAATACGTGATCGCCCCACACCTGATCGAGCAATTGCGTGCGGCTGTGCACGCGCTCCGGATGCGTCATGAAGAAATGCAGCAGACGGAATTCGGTCGGGCCGAGATCGAGCTTGATCTCGCTGCCTTCGGCATGCGCGGCCACACGGTGGGTTGCCGGATCGAGCTTCAGACCGTTGATCGCGACCACGTCTTCGGTCAACTGCGGAGCACGGCGGCGCAACACCGCCTTGATGCGCGCCATCAGCTCTTTCGGCGAGAACGGTTTGGTGACGTAGTCGTCGGCACCGATTTCGAGGCCGAGCACCTTATCCTGCTCGTCGCCGCGCGCGGTCAGCATGATGATGGGGATATGCTTCGTGCGCTCGTTGTTGCGCAGATCACGCGCGAACGCAATGCCCGATTTTCCCGGCAGCATCCAGTCGAGCAGGACGAGGTCGGGCAATACGTCGCTGATCAGGTTCTGCGCCTGCTCCGCGTTGTACGCGCGAATCGGGCAGTGTCCGGCGTGTTGAAGATTGACCGAAATCAATTCGGAAATGGCGGGCTCATCTTCAATGACGAGAATGCTGCTGGGCATCGGCACCTCTGGTCCTTATATCTGGATTAACTGAGTGCTTCGCGTTCGAGCGCGTCGCGTGACTTGTGCCGCACGTCCGTACCCTTGACGATGTAAATGATGAACTCCGCGATATTCTTCGAATGGTCGCCGATCCGCTCGATCGCCTTGGCGATGAACAGAAAGTCGAGGCCCACCGAGATCGAACGCGGATCTTCCGTCATGTACGAGATCAGCTTGCGCACGAAAGCGCGGAACTCTTCGTCGATTGCCTTATCGTCGCGCACGATCTGCGCGGCGGCGACCGTGTCGAGGCGCGCGAACGCGTCCAGCGCGCGGCGCAGAATCGACACCGCCATTTCGCCCGACAGCTTGATTTCCGCGATGTTGATGGTGCGCGAAGCGCCGTCTTCCATCAAACGCTTGGTGCGCTTGGCGATCTTTTCGGCCTCGTCGCCGGCACGCTCGAGATTCGTGATGGTCTTCGAAATCGCGATCAGGAGGCGCAGGTCACGCGCGGCCGGCTGACGGCGCGCGATGATGTTGCTGCACTCTTCGTCGATTTCAATTTCCATTGCGTTCAGGCGTTCTTCCGCGGCGATCACCTGTTCGGCGACGTCGAGATCGAAATCGTTGAGCGCCTGCATGGCCTTGACGATCTGCGATTCGACCAGGCCGCCCATTTCGAGCACCTTGGAGGAAACCAGATTCAGGTCGGCGTCGAACTGGCTGGACAGGTGTTTGTCGGACATGTCGTACTCCCTTTTTTAGCTCGGCGACTTAGCCGAAGCGGCCAGTGATGTAATCCTCGGTTTCCTTGCGGACCGGCTTGATGAAGATCTTTTCGGTGTCGCCGAATTCGATCAACTCGCCGAGGTACATATAGGCAGTGTAGTCCGAACAGCGTGCCGCCTGTTGCATGTTGTGCGTGACGATCACCACCGTGTAATCGCTCTTCAGTTCGGCGATCAGCTCTTCGATACGGCCCGTGGAAATCGGGTCCAGCGCCGAACACGGCTCGTCGAGCAGCAGCACTTCCGGACGGATCGCGATTCCGCGCGCAATGCACAGACGCTGCTGCTGGCCGCCCGACAGACCGTAGCCGCTCTGGCCGAGCTTGTCCTTCACTTCATTCCACAACGCGGCCTTGGTCAGCGCCCACTCCACACGGTCGTCCATTTCCGAGCGCGGCAGCGTCTCGAACATCTTCACGCCGAACGCGATGTTGTCGTAGATCGACATCGGAAACGGCGTCGGCTTCTGGAACACCATGCCGATCCGTGCGCGCAAGAGCGAAATATCGCGCTTGGTGGTCAGCAGGTTTTCGCCGTCCATCAGGATCTCGCCTTCGGCGCGCTGCTCCGGATAGAGCGCGTACATCTTGTTGAGTGTGCGCAACAACGTGGACTTGCCGCAGCCCGACGGACCGATGAAGGCGGTCACCTTGCCTTCGGGAATCTGCAGGTTGATGTTCTTCAGCGCGTGATACTTGCCGTAGAAGAAATTCAGGTCGTTGATCTCGATCTTCGGGCGCGACGGCGCTTGCGATTGACCGCTCTGGGCGGGGTCGAAACCGGCGGGCGCGGTGGGACGCGCGATCGGATTGAGTTGAGTTTCTGCCATATTCATCGGATTACACTCCGCCCTTACTTGTTCGTGAAGATCGTGCGCGCGAGGATGTTCAGTCCCAGCACCGCGAGCGTGATCAGGAAGACGCCGGCCCACGCGAGCGATTGCCACTGCGCGAACGGGCTCATCGCAAACTTGTAGATCGTGACCGGCAGGTTCGCGACCGGCTGGTCCATGTTCAGCGAGAAGAACTGGTTCGACAGCGCCGTGAAGAGCAGCGGCGCGGTTTCACCCGCGATACGCGCCACGCCGAGCAACACGCCGGTGACGATACCCGCGATCGAAGCCTTCAGCGTGATCGACAGCACCATCTTCCACTTCGGCGTGCCGAGTGCGAAGGCTGCCTCACGCAACGCGTTCGGCACCAGTTTCAGCATGTTTTCCGTGGTGCGGATCACGATCGGAATCTGCAGCAACGCAAGCGCGAACACGCCGGCCCAGCCGCTGAAGTGGCCCATCTTCGCGACAACCAGTGCGTACACGAAGAGACCAACTACGATCGAAGGCGCCGACAGCAGAATGTCGTTGATAAACCGCGTGAAGCTCGCGAGCCAACCCCTCTGGCCGTATTCGGCGAGATACACGCCGGCCAGAATGCCGATCGGCGTGCCGACGAACGTGGCGAGCCCAACCAGCATCAGACTGCCGACGATCGCATTGGCGAGGCCACCGCCGTCGGTGTTCGGCGGCGGCGTCGATTGCGTGAACAGTTCGACGGACAAACCGCCCACGCCGAGGCGCAAGGTCGTGTACAGAATCCAGATCAGCCACACCAGACCAAACGCCATCGCGGCGAGCGACAAGGTCAGCGCGACCGCATTCTTCATGCGGCGGCGGCCTTGCAGACGTACGCGCATGGCTTCGAGCGCGGCGGCGTCGGTCGAACCCGGCATATTCAAAGTGGGCTGGCTCATTTCGCGCCCTCCCCTTTTTCGAGGCGAAGCAGCATGATCTTCGAAATCGCCAGCACGATGAAAGTAATCACGAACAGAATGAGGCCGAGTTCCATCAACGCCGACGTATGCAACCCCGGATCCGCTTCGGCGAATTCGTTGGCGAGCGCCGACGTAATGCTGTTGCCCGGCGAAAATAGCGACACGTTATCGAGCAGATTGGTGTTGCCGATCACGAACGTCACGGCCATGGTCTCGCCGAGCGCGCGGCCGAGGCCCAGCATGACGCCGCCGATCACGCCGCTCTTGGTGAAGGGCAGCACGATCTTCCACATGACTTCCCACGTCGTGCAGCCGATGCCGTAAGCCGACTCTTTCAGCAGTACCGGCGTGACTTCGAACACGTCGCGCATTACCGATGCGATGTACGGGATGATCATGATCGCGAGGATGACCCCGGCGCACAGTATGCCGATGCCGATCGGCGCGCCCTGAAACAGCGCACCGACTACCGGAATGCCGCCGAGCACGGCGCCGAGCGGCTTTTCGAACCACGTCGCGAAGATCGGCGCGAACACGAGCAGACCCCACATGCCGTACACGATCGACGGAATCGCGGCGAGCAGCTCGATCGCGATGCCGAGCGGCCGGCGCAGCCACGCGGGCGCGAGTTCAGTCAGGAAAAGCGCGATGCCGAAGCTGACGGGCACCGCGATGATGAGTGCAATGATCGAGGTGGCGATCGTGCCGTAGATCGGCACCAGGGCGCCGAACTGCTTGCTGGGTGGATCCCAGTCGGCGGTCCACAGGAAGCTGAGACCGAATTGCCTGATCGACGGCATGGACGCGACGATCAGCGAAACGATGATGCCGCCGAGCAGCAACAGGGTGACGATGGCGGCGAGGCGCGCGAGACCGCCGAAGATCACGTCGCCGGCTCGGCTGGGCGCTTTCTGCTGCGATGCGCTGCCGGGCGGGGTGGACCTGCTCGCGCCGGACGCTAATTGGATATCGGACATGAGAGCCTGATGGACCTGTTTCCAGTTGCCGTATGACACGTGTCGTGCGGCCGGTGGTGCCGGAGGGTTAAAGCCGTTGGCCGTCCCCACAAGAGGACGGCCAACGTGTTACGTACTGCGGATGCTGTGCGCCTGACTTACTCGGCGATTGCCTTGCCCGAAGCGTCCTTCACCTTCGACTTCCACTGCGTGCGGATTTCCGACACGACCGAATCCGGCAACGAGATGTAGTCCAGATCGTTCGCGGCTTGCGTGCCGTTCTTGAATGCCCAGTCGAAGAACTTCAGCGTTTCGGTGCCTTGCGCCGGCTTGTCCTGTGCCGTGTGAAGCAGCACGAACGTCGCGCCGACGATCGGCCATGCGTTCTTGCCCGGCTCGTCCGTCAGGATCTGGTAGAACGACTTCGACCAGTCCGCGCCTGCTGCCGCTGCCTTGAATGTTTCCGTCTTCGGCTCGACCACAGTGCCCGACGAGTTCTTCAGTGCGACATACGTCATGTGGTTCTGCTTCGCGTACGCCCATTCCACATAGCCGATTGCGCCCGGCAGACGTTGCACGAAGGCCGCGACGCCGTCGTTGCCCTTGCCGCCCGTGCCCGTCGGCCAGTTGACCGTCGAACCTTCACCGACCTTCGACTTCCAGTCGGCGTTGACCTTCGACAGGTAGTTCGTCCAGATGAAGCTGGTGCCCGAACCGTCGGCGCGGCGAACCACGGCGATGTCGGTATCCGGCAGCTTGACCTTCGGGTTCAGTGCAACGATCGCCGGATCGTTCCACTTCTTGATCTTGCCCAGATAGATGTCGCCGAGCACTTCGCCCGACAGCGTCAGTTCAGCCGGCTTCACGCCCGGCACGTTGACGACCGGCACCACGCCGCCGACCACCGTCGGGAACTGGAACAGGCCGTCCTTGGCCAGCTCGTCGTCCTTCAGCGGAGCGTCCGAACCAGCGAAATCGACGGTCTTCGCGACGATCTGCTTCACGCCACCCGACGAACCGATACCCTGATAGTTAACCTTGCCGCCACCCGACTTCTGGTAGGCGTCAGCCCACTTGGTGTAAATCGGTGCTGCGAAGGTACTGCCCGCGCCGGTGATGTCTGCGGCTTGCGCTGCGATCGCGAAAAGCGCGCCAGCGACGCCAGCGAACACGGTGTGCATCAATTTCATGAGACCTCCAAGGTGTGAGCGGTGTGAGCGAGTAATACGAACACCGCGAAGCTTAGGGTCTCTTTGTGACAAAAACGTGACTTACCGTGAAACGGATGTGACAGTGGGATTACTAAGGTGAAAGGCGCTTGGACGGAAAATCCGCCGGTTTGGCTGAGGGTGGGTGCGCCGCTCTACAGATTAGACGAAAAAGACGGGGCGCGAACGTTTGCGTGTGAGAAGTTGGCGAGCGTGGCGCCGACGGCGAAAGGTGGGATGTTGAGCGCGGCCCGAAAGCTAGCTGACGCAGCCGACGGTTTGGCGGTGCTTCTTTGCCGGCGGACCAGCCGACCGGCGGCGGAACGATCTTGCGATGTCCCGCCGCGCCGCGCCCAAGAAAGGGGCTGGCTTACGCAGTGGCTTGCTTCACCGCGCTGGCGATCGACTCCGCATATTGAACCGCGTCGGCGACATTTTCCGCTTCCACCATCACGCGCAGCACCGGCTCGGTGCCGGACGCGCGGATCAGCACGCGGCCGCGCCCGTTCAGCGCGTCTTCAGCCTTGGCGATGGCGCGGCGGATCACGTCGCTGCCCTTCCAGTCCGCGTCGGGCTTCATACGCACGTTGATCAGCTTTTGCGGGAACAGCGTGACGCCGCCAAGCAACTCGGCGAGCGTCTTGTCACTGCGCTTCATGGCCGCCAGCACCAGCAGGGCGGAGACGATGCCGTCGCCCGTGGAATGGCGGTCGAGAGAGAGAATATGGCCGGAGCCTTCGGCCCCGAGCTGCCAGCCGTGTTCGCGCAACTGCTCGAGCACGTAACGGTCGCCGACCGCCGCGCGTACGAACTTCACGCCGGCTTCCTGCAGCGCCACTTCCACCGCCATATTCGTCATCAGCGTGCCGACCGCGCCCTCCACCTTGCCTTCGGTGGCGATGCGGTCCTTGACGAGGATGTACAGCAATTCGTCGCCGTTATAAAGACGGCCTGCGGCATCGACCACTTGCAGGCGGTCGGCGTCGCCGTCGAGCGCAATGCCGAGGTCGGCATGATTCGCCCGCACGGCGCGCACCAGCGCATCCGGTGCGGTCGCGCCGACTCCGTCGTTGATATTGAAACCGTTCGGCGCGACGCCGATCGGAATCACATCGGCGCCGAGCTCATGGAACACGTGCGGCGCGACGTCATACGCGGCGCCATGCGCGCAGTCGACGACCAGCTTCAGACCGCGCAGATCGAACGCGGCTGGGAAGGTGCTCTTGCAGAACTCGATATAGCGGCCGGCCGCGTCGTCGAGACGCCGCGCCTTGCCGAGTTGCTCCGATGCCGCGCAGGCGAGCGGCTGATCGAGCTGCTCTTCGATCTGCGCTTCCACTTCGTCCGGCAGCTTGTTGCCGTCGGCGGAGAAAAATTTGATACCGTTGTCGTAGTACGGGTTGTGCGACGCGCTGATCACCACGCCCGCGGCGAGCCGCAGCGCGCGCGTCAGATAGGCGATACCGGGAGTCGGCATCGGGCCGGCCAGCATCACATCCACGCCCGCCGCGGAAAAGCCCGCTTCGAGCGCCGCTTCGAGCATGTAGCCCGACACCCGCGTGTCTTTACCGATCAGCACGGTTGGCCGCGTGCCCGTCTTCGCCCAGCGGTCCGCGCCCGCCAGCACCTTGCCGGCCGCGTAGCCGAGCCGCAATACAAATTCCGGCGTGATAGGTCCTTCGCCGACTTTGCCCCGAATGCCGTCCGTTCCGAAATAACGACGTGCCATGTTTTATATTCCTCCTTGGCTTGTGGGCTCAACCGCGCGCGCGGCTGTGATTCGCCGCTTCGCGCATGGCTGCCCAGACTTTCAATGCATCTACTGTTTGCGCGACGTCGTGCACGCGCAGAATCGCAGCGCCCCGTTCAGCGGCGCACACCGCCGCTGCAATACTGCCCGCGACGCGTTCCGGCGCCGGGCGTCCCACCACCGCGCCGATCATCGACTTGCGCGACATGCCGGCAAGAATCGGATACGGCGGCTCGGCCTGCGGCGCCGTATCCGGCAGGTGCGCGAGCAGCGCGTAATTATGCTCGACCACGGCCTTGCCGAAGCCGAAACCCGGATCCACGCTAATGCGGGCACGCGCGACGCCCGCCTGCTCGAGCGTGGCGACCCGCTCCTCGAGAAAGTCCCGAACCGCGCTCACCACGTCGTCATAGACAGGCTCGCCGAGTTGCATGGTCTGCGGCTCGCCAAGCATATGCATGACGCATAGACCGCATTCACTGTCGCACACCGCGCCGATTGCGCCGGGCATCCGGAAACCCCAGATGTCGTTGATCATATCGGCACCCGCGGCCAATGCGTGGCGCATCACTTCGGGCTTGTATGTGTCGACCGATAGCGGCACATTCGCGCCGCGCAATTGCTCGACGAGGGGAATCACCCGCTCCAGTTCATCGTTGAGCGGCACCGGCGGCGCGCCCGGCCGCGTCGATTCGCCGCCGATGTCGATGATGTCCGCGCCGTCGAGCATCATGCGCTCGGCCTGGCGCAACGCATCGCCGCGCATTGCGTATTGGCCGCCGTCGGAAAAAGAATCAGGGGTGACGTTCAGAATGCCCATCACCAACGGACGTTCGAAGCTCAGTTTGAAGCGGCCGCACTGTAACGGCTCGGGAATAGGCAGAGAGGGGAATTCGACTTTCGACACGTGGCGGTGCTTCGCGCAAACGGATAAATGCAAAACGGGCCGGTGTGAAACACACCGGCCCGCACTTTCTACTGGTCGCCGATCAGGCCGGCGCCGTTGCGCTACCGGGCTTGACCTCGGTACCCGGACTGCCGCCCGACGAGGCGTCGGTTGCCGACGGCGTCGAGCTCTTCGGCGAACGCGGCGGACGGCCGGCCATGATGTCGTTGATCTGATCGGCGTCGATCGTTTCCCACTCCATCAGCGCGGCGGTCATTGCTTCGACCTTGTCGCGGTTCTCGTCCAGCAGGCGCTTCGCGAGGTTGTACTGCTCGTCCAGCACGCGGCGGATTTCGGCGTCGACCTTCTGCTGCGTTGCTTCCGAAATGGTGCGCGTGAAACCACGCCCGAACGGCGTTGCGTCGTTTTCGTCGTCGACGTAGACCATCGGTCCGAGTGCGTCCGTCATACCAAAGCGAGCCACCATTGCACGCGCCGTTTGCGTCGCCTTGTTGAAGTCGTCCGACGCACCGGTGCTGATCAGGTTCAGGAACAACTCTTCCGCCACCCGGCCACCGAACAGGATCGCGAGACGATCCAGCAGGTAGTCCTTCGAATACGTTTCGTTGTCATGCTCCGGCAACTGCCACGTCACGCCCAGCGCACGGCCGCGCGGAATGATCGTGACCTTGTGCACCGGATCCGCCTTCGGCAACAGCTTGGCAATCACCGCGTGGCCCGACTCGTGGTACGCCGTGGCACGCTTCGATTCTTCGCGGATCACAGCCGACTTGCGCTCCGGACCCATGAAGATCTTGTCCTTCGCGTCTTCGAAGTCCGTCATCTCGACGATCCGCTTGCCGCGGCGTGCCGCGAACAAGGCCGCTTCATTCACGAGATTCGCGAGATCGGCGCCCGAGAAACCCGGGGTGCCGCGTGCGATCACCGCTGCGTCGACGTCGTTCGAAATCGGCACCTTGCGCAGGTGGACCTTCATGATGTGCTCCCGGCCGCGAATGTCCGGCAGGCCTACATACACCTGACGGTCGAAACGGCCCGGACGCAGCAGCGCCTTGTCGAGCACGTCCGAACGGTTCGTTGCAGCGATCACGATCACGCCCGAGTTCGCTTCGAAGCCGTCCATCTCGACCAGCATCTGGTTCAGCGTCTGTTCACGTTCGTCATTACCGCCGCCCATGCCGGCGCCGCGATGACGGCCGACCGCGTCGATTTCGTCGATGAACACGATGCACGGCGCGTGCTTCTTGGCTTGTTCGAACATGTCGCGCACACGAGCCGCGCCGACACCCACGAACATTTCGACGAAGTCCGAACCCGAGATGCTGAAGAACGGTACTTTCGCCTCACCGGCGATGGCCCGCGCCAGCAGCGTCTTACCGGTTCCCGGCGGGCCGACCAGCAGCACGCCGCGCGGAATACGGCCGCCCAGCTTCTGAAATTTCTGCGGATCGCGCAGGAAGTCGACCAGTTCGGAGACTTCTTCCTTGGCTTCGTCGCAACCGGCGACGTCGGTGAAATTGATTGCGTTGTTGTTTTCGTCGATCAGACGTGCACGGGATTTACCGAACGAGAACGCACCGCCTTTCCCGCCTCCCTGCATCTGTCGCATCATGTAGAACCAGAAACCGATGATCAGGATCGTCGGTCCGAGGTAGTACAGCGCGGACACCAGCGCATTGGGTTCGTCATCAGCCTTGCCGCTCACCTGAACGCCATACTTCATCAGATCGCCGACCATCCAGATGTCGCCGGGCGACACGATCTGGTACTTCTGGCCGTCTGCTGGAGTGACCGTAAGGTTCCGCCCCTGGACAATGACGTTCTTGACTTTGCCGTTCTTTGCGTCGTCCATGAACTGCGAATAGGAAACGCCTTCCTGGACACGGGGCTTGTCGAACTGCTTGAACACCGTAAACAGCACCAGTGCGATAACCAGCCACACTGCTGCTTTCGAAAACATATTGTTGTTCAAAGCACCACTCCTTCACTTAGACGGGCGCCTACATTTTCCTTGCGGCACCACGAAAGCATTCTAATCCAGTCCGCAGACCCCTGCCATAAGGTTTCACTACCACAGAAATAGGACAACGTGCCATTGCAGCACCCATTCCCGAGGCCATGATCGCATGGCGGCAGAGGCTGAACCGTTCTGCAGCCCCCTATGCGGGCCGCTTGAGATGCTTACCCAAAATAAACGTTTCTGACGACTTGTCCCGCGAGGCTTTCGGCTTGCGGGCCGCCACCACCTTGAACTGATGCTTGAACTTTTCGACAATCTGGCTGTAACCGCTGCCGTGAAAGCATTTGACTAAAAGGGCACCATCCGGTTTCAGGTGATTTTGCGAGAATTCCAGTGCGAGATCGCAGAGATGCTCGATCCGCGCGGCATCCGCCACCGCCACTCCCGACAGGTTGGGAGCCATATCCGAAATTACAAGGTCAACCTGGCGTTCTCCGACCAATTCTTCCAGTTGCGCGATAACCGAGTCTTCGCGAAAGTCGCCCTGAATGAAGTGGACGTCGGCGATCGGCTCCATTGGCAGCAGATCCAGCGCGATGATCGTGCCGTCGATCCCGCCTTCGCGCTCGGCGTCGCGCTGAGCGCCTTTGGCAAGCTTGTTGCGGGCGTACTGGCTCCAGCTGCCCGGCGTCGAGCCAAGGTCGACGATGACCTGCCCCGCGCGGATCAGCTTGTCCTGTTCGTCGATTTCCTTGAGCTTGTAGGCGGCGCGGGCGCGATAGCCTTCCCGCTGCGCCATTTTCACGTACGGATCGTTGATGTGGTCATGCAGCCACGCGGTATTGAACTTGTTTTTTGCCATTAAACGTTGAACTCTTGCTGCGTGATGTCACGCTTTAGCGGATAATACGCGGTTAATTCGCGCGGCCACCGCCAAAACTGGCGGCCATCCGCGATTCTGTTGTTCTGACGCGCCGCCCTGCCGGATCGCCTCGAATCAAGTCAATCGAACGACTGAACCGGGGAACGCAGGTGTCGCCATTTTAGTCGAGTCTCCCACTTTCCATGCCCGCCCTCAAAGTCTCTTCCGATCAACGCGCCGAGTTGCGCTCCCAGGCACATGCGCTCAAACCGGTCGTGCTCGTCGGCGCCGAAGGCTTGACCGACGCTGTGCTCTCCGAGATCAAGGTTCACCTTGGCGCTCATCAGCTCATCAAAATCCGCGTGTTCGGCGACGAACGCGAAGCGCGCCTTGCGATCTACGAAGAAATCTGCGAGAAGCTGAACGCGGCGCCGATCCAACATATCGGCAAGCTGCTGGTGATCTGGAAACCGGAAGCCGCACAACCGGCGGTGAAGGCCAAACGCGGCGCGCTGCCGAGCGCGCGCGAAGCCGCTGTGGAAGCCAAACCGGGCAAGGGCCGCGCGCCGCGCGTCGTAACGGTCGTGAAGCCCAGCGAAATCCCGATGCGCAAACCCAAGGCCAAAGCGGTCGTGGTGCGCGGCAATGAACGTGTGACTCAAGGCGGCAACATCAAGCGCGCCAAGAAGCGCCAAAGCAGCGCGAAGCGCGCCCATCAGTCGTCGAAATAAGCGAAAGATGAGGGGTGCGGGCAAATTCCGCACCTCGGCGCTGACTGCCAGCCATGACCTGCAAGCTCTACATTGCTCGTGCAAATCGCCAAGGCGATTTGCACGCAAACCGGAGAGTCTCCGCCAGTCAACCGCGTTGGCCCGTGACCTTGCCCGCCGTGCCGCAGGCACCGTGCTCCGCCGCAGCACCGCTTGCACCCGCGGGTAACTTCCACACCAGCGCCACGCCCAGCAGGCTTTCGATCAGATAGAACAGACTCGACACGCCGTGCAAAATGCCAAAGCGCGTCGCATAAGCCGAATGTCCGACATCGCTGCCCGCTTCGAGCGCGGCAACGCGCATTGCATTCATGAACGGCTGCAACGCGAAATAGCCGATCAGCACGCACACCAGCATGCTCGCGATCAGCCAGCGCAACCGGCGATAGGTGTCACCGCCGCGGCGAACCAGTACATTCGCGAGACCCAGCAGCAAAATGCCGCACACCGCCCCGAGCACCCCTTCAATGCGGAACAGTTGCGCCGCGACCGCGCCCGCCGTCATCCGGTCGAGTGAGGTGAACAGCACGGGCGCGACGGCATAGCCGATAGTCAGCAGACTGCCGACCCATACCACCGTAAATAACCGGAATAGTCGATGTGGCATCTGGGGCACCAGCGGCGCGTTCAAACGTAGCTGACCGCGATGATTTCGTATTCGCGCACGCCACCCGGTGCCTGCACCGATGCAACGTCGCCCTCCGACTTGCCGATCAGGGCACGCGCAATCGGCGAGCTGATCGAGATCAGACCGTGGTCGATATCCGCTTCGTCGTCGCCGACGATCTGATACTTGACGGACGCACCCGAATTCAGGTCTTCCAGCTCCACCGTTGCGCCGAACACCACGCGACCGTCCGCTTCCACCGCCGCCGGATCGATCACTTGCGCGCCGGCCAGCTTCGATTCAATTTCGGCGATCCGGCCTTCGATAAAGCCCTGCTTTTCCTTCGCCGCGTCGTATTCCGCGTTTTCCGACAGATCGCCCTGGGCACGCGCTTCCGCGATCGAATTGATCACCGAGGGACGCTCAACCGATTTCAGGCGCTGCAATTCATCGCGCAACATTTCCGCGCCGCGCTTAGTCAATGGAACAGTGCTCATAAACAACTCTATGCAAAAAACAGCCGTAAAAAAAATCACCGCGGTTAAGTGCATTCCGCGGGGGCAGAGCACCGGGCAAAACCCGGCGCCAAGCACCTGCGGAACGCCGCTTAACCGCGGCACTTACATCTTGGACAGGTATTCGAAGCCTTAGTTTAGGCGAGCGTGCAGGCCTTGTAAATCATAGACTTCCAGGTCCTTCAAATAGCGCAAACCTTCCACTGCTGCGCGCGCGCCGGACATGGTCGTGTAGTACGTGACCTTGTTCGCCTGGGCGCTCATGCGGATCGAACGCGAATCGGCGATCGCGGCACGGGTTTCGTCGACGGTCGTGAAGACCAGCGCGATTTCCCCGTTCTTGATCATGTCGACGATGTGCGGACGGCCGTCCTTCACCTTGTTGACGACCTTGACGGGCACGCCGGCCGCTTCGATCGCGGCGGCCGTACCCTTGGTCGCGACGATCGGATAACCGAGCTCGTGCAGCATGCGCGCGACTTCGACGGCCTTCGGCTTGTCCGCGTCCATCACGGTCAACAGCACCGTGCCCGACTCCGGCAAACGCGAACCCGCCGCGAGTTGCGATTTGAACAAAGCTTCGCCGAACGTCTGGCCCACGCCCATCACTTCGCCGGTCGAACGCATTTCCGGTCCGAGCACCGGATCGACGGCCGGGAACTTGACGAACGGGAACACCGCTTCCTTCACGCTGAAGTACGGCGGGTCGATTTCCTTCGTCACGCCTTGCTGCGCGAGCGTCTGGCCGACCATGGCGCGCGCCGCGATCTTCGCGAGCGGCAGGCTGGTGGCCTTCGACACGTACGGCACCGTGCGCGAAGCGCGCGGATTCACTTCGAGCACGTAGATGACGTCTTCTTTCGAACCGTCCGCCTGCGGCACCTGCTGGATCGCGAACTGCACGTTCATCAGGCCGACCACGTTCAGCGCCCGAGCCATTGCGCCTGTCTGGCGCTTCAGCTCAGCCACGGTTTCCTTCGACAGCGAATACGGCGGCAGCGAGCACGCCGAGTCGCCCGAGTGAACGCCGGCCTGTTCGATGTGCTCCATCACGCCGCCGATGAACACCGCCTCACCGTCGGAGATGCAATCCACGTCGCATTCGATCGCGTCGTTCAGGAAGCGGTCGAGCAGCACCGGCGAGTCGTTCGACACCTTCACGGCCTCGCGCATGTAGCGCTCGAGGTCGCGCGGCTCGTGGACGATTTCCATGGCACGGCCGCCCAGCACGTACGACGGACGCACCACCAGCGGATAGCCGATTTCGTCGGCGAGCTTGAGCGCTTCGTCTTCGGCGCGCGCGGTGCGGTTCGGCGGCTGACGCAGACCGAGATCCTGCAGCAGCTTCTGGAAACGCTCGCGGTCTTCCGCGGCGTCGATCATGTCCGGCGACGTGCCGACGATCGGCACACCGTTCGCTTCGAGATCGAGCGCGAGCTTCAGCGGCGTTTGACCGCCGTATTGCACGATCACGCCGACCGGCTTTTCCTTGTCGACGATTTCGAGCACGTCTTCGAGCGTCAGCGATTCGAAGTACAGACGATCGGACGTGTCGTAGTCGGTCGAAACGGTTTCAGGGTTGCAGTTGACCATGATCGTTTCATAACCGTCTTCGCGCATGGCGAGCGCGGCATGCACGCAGCAGTAGTCGAACTCGATGCCCTGGCCGATCCGGTTCGGGCCGCCGCCCAGCACCATGATTTTCTTGTTGTTCGTTGGGTTCGCCTCGCACTCTTCCTCGTAGGTCGAGTACATGTAGGCCGTTTTCGTGGCGAACTCGGCCGCGCACGTGTCGACGCGCTTGTACACCGGGCGCACGTTCAACTCGATACGACGTTGACGCACTTCCGCCGGCTTCGCGCCAAGCAACTTCGCCAGACGACGATCCGAGAAGCCGCTCTGCTTCAGATACTTCAGCTCCTCCTTCGAAAGGCTCGCGAGCGTGCGGCCGGCCAGCGCCTTTTCCTTCAGGACGATCTGCTCGATCTGCGCGAGGAACCACGGATCGATCGAGGTTTCTTCGAAAATCTCCTCGGCCGTCATGCCGACCCGGAACGCGTCGCCCACGAACCAGATACGGTCCGGACCGGCTTCGCCGATCTCGCGGATGATCTCGTCGCGGTTATCGGTCTTTTCGTCCAGACCGTCCACGCCGACTTCCAGACCGCGCAGCGCCTTCTGGAACGACTCCTGGAAGGTGCGGCCGATCGCCATCACTTCGCCAACCGACTTCATCTGCGTGGTCAGGCGCGAATCGGCTTCGCGGAATTTTTCGAACGCGAAACGCGGGATCTTGGTAACGACATAGTCGATGGTCGGTTCGAACGACGCCGGGGTCTGGCCGCCGGTGATTTCGTTCTTCAACTCGTCCAGCGTATAGCCCACCGCGAGCTTGGCCGCGACCTTGGCAATCGGGAAACCCGTTGCCTTCGAAGCGAGCGCCGACGAACGCGACACACGCGGATTCATTTCGATCACGATCATCCGGCCGTCTTTCGGATTGATCGAGAACTGCACGTTCGAACCGCCGGTGTCGACGCCGATCTCGCGCAACACCGCGAGCGATGCGTTACGCAGGATCTGATATTCCTTGTCCGTGAGCGTTTGCGCCGGCGCGACGGTGATCGAGTCGCCGGTGTGGATGCCCATCGGGTCCAGGTTTTCGATCGAGCAGACGATGATGCAGTTGTCCTTCTTGTCGCGGACCACTTCCATCTCATACTCTTTCCAGCCGAGCAGCGACTCTTCGATCAGCAGTTCGCGCGTGGGCGACAGATCGAGACCGCGCTTGCAGATCTCTTCGAACTCGTCGCGGTTGTACGCGATGCCACCGCCCGAACCGCCCAGCGTGAACGACGGACGAATCACCACCGGATAGCCGCCGCTGCCGGTTTGCGCAGCGATTTCCGCTTGCACCTGGAGCGCTTCTTCCATGGAATGCGCGGTGCCCGATTTGGCCGAACCGAGGCCGATCTTGGTCATCGCGTCTTTGAACTTCTGGCGGTCTTCCGCCTTGTCGATGGCTTCCGGCGACGCGCCGATCAACTCGACCTTGTATTTCTCCAGCACGCCGTGCGCGTGCAGATCGAGCGCGCAGTTCAGCGCGGTCTGGCCGCCCATCGTCGGCAGGATCGCGTCGGGGCGCTCCTTCGCGATGATGCGCTCGACCACTTCCCACGTGATCGGCTCGATGTAGGTCACGTCGGCCGTGTTCGGGTCGGTCATGATCGTCGCCGGATTGCTGTTGACGAGAATGACCTTGTAGCCTTCCTCACGCAGCGCCTTGCATGCCTGCGCGCCCGAGTAGTCGAACTCGCACGCCTGGCCGATGATGATCGGACCCGCGCCGATAATGAGGATGCTCTTGATGTCTGTCCGCTTGGGCATAACGCTCTCGCTAATGTATTCCTGAATTCTTTCCGTCGGCGCGCGTCGCTGCTACGTTGCGCGCGCTCTGCTCTGTCTGGTCCGGCTCGCCGCTTGTGCGTCGCTGTTCGCCGTTGTGCGCAGCGTGTGCGCCGGTCACGCGCGGCGCGGTGTGAACCGTGCGCCGCCGGGACGTGTCTGCCGCCTTATGCCGCCGCGGTCTTGCCGGCCTTCTTCGTGTCCATCAACGCCGTGAAGCGGTCGAACAGATAGGCGATGTCGTGCGGACCGGGCGACGCTTCCGGGTGGCCCTGGAAGCAGAACGCCGGCTTGTCGGTCAGCGCGAAGCCCTGCAGCGTGCCGTCGAACAGCGAGACGTGCGTGACGCGGGCATTGGCGGGCAGCGTGTCGGCATCGACCGCGAAGCCGTGGTTCTGCGACGTGATCACCACGCGGCCGTCGTCCAGATCTTTCACCGGATGGTTCGCGCCGTGATGGCCGGTCTTCATCTTCATGGTTTTGGCGCCGAGCGCGAGGCCCATGATCTGATGGCCGAGGCAGATGCCAAAGGTCGGAATGCCGCGCTCGATCAGTTCCTTCGTGGCGCGAATTGCGTAGTCGCACGGTTCCGGGTCGCCCGGACCGTTCGACAGGAAGACGCCGTCCGGATCGAGCGCGAGCGCGTCAGCGGCGGAAGCTTCCGCCGGCAGCACGGTGACGTGACAGCCGCGTTCGGCCAGCATGCGCAGGATGTTGTACTTGACGCCGTAGTCGAACGCCACCACGCGGTACTTCGGCGCATTTTGCGTGCCGTAGCCGCTGCCCAGCCGCCATTCGGTCTGGGTCCACTCATAGGATTCCTTCGTCGACACGACCTTCGCGAGGTCCATGCCCGAAAGGCCCGGGAACGAGCGTGCGAGTTCGACGGCGCGGGCTTCGTCGTCCGAACCGGCGAGGATCGCGCCGTTCTGCGCGCCCTTGTCGCGCAGAACGCGGGTGAGCATGCGGGTATCGAGACCGGCGATGGCAACCACGCCTTCGTCCTGCAGGTATTGCTGGAGCGTGCGCTCCATGCGGAAGTTCGACGCGAGAACCGGCAGATCGCGAATGATCAGGCCGGCGGCATGGACTTTCGTAGCTTCGACGTCTTCGGCGTTCACGCCGACGTTGCCGATATGCGGATACGTGAGGGTCACGATCTGGCGCGCGTAGCTCGGGTCAGTCAGGATTTCCTGATAGCCGGTGATAGCGGTGTTGAACACGACTTCGCCGATGGTATGCCCGGGGGCGCCGATCGAGTAACCACGAAAGACCGTGCCGTCGGCGAGCGCGAGCAGAGCGGGAGAAAATGACGGCAACACGGGAGACTCCTTGGGGAACACCCTGTTGCCGACCTGTCTATCCGACTGCGAGCCGCAGCGAAACGCATCCACGGGATGCGCGCGCAGACTCGCTCGCGAACTGCCGTTGACGTTGCAAGGCGCGCGATGGGTCCATTGTGTGGACGGATCGGCTGGGGAACTGGTCCTCGGGCCCTGCTTGCTACGCCAGCGGCGCGCGGCGGATGAACGGTATGGGAGAGGTAGGCGCTAGGGTGCGGGTTGATAAGCTCAAACCTTGAAATTATAGCGCGAAAGTGTCCTTCCTTCCAAATCCGAGATGGCGTGCGCGCGTGGGAAGGCCTCTCTCAACGTCGCTCAAAGCGCTGCTGGGGGCTGGCGCAGACGGCGCTGGACGTGATGCACACGGCCCCGAATCGGGATAGCGCACCGGGTAGCGACGACTGCCGGGATAGCGCTGGCGCGGGGTGCTCACGGTCTGAGAATCGGCGCGCGAGGCGGCATCAGGACGGGCGCGCGACAGACTCGCCCGAACTCAAGCGCCCTGTTCCGCGTGAACTTCGGCCGGGCGAACCAGCTCGCGGCCAGGCAAAACGTACCAGATCGCGCTCAACACCTGCAGCACGACCAGAATGCCCCAGGCGCTCAGATGCGCGGCCGCCGGATAATGGCCACCGCTCGCGGGCCAATGCGAGAGCACGGCACCGACGCCGATCTGGAAGCCGAAAATCAGCAGGAAGATCAGCAACGTCAGCGTGGTATTCACCCGCCCGATCATTTGCGCCGGGAAGTGCCGGGCCATCACCGCGTAGCTGAGAATGCCGGTGCCGCCGAAGATCCCGTACGCCGCCCACAGGAGAGCTGCGGGCAGCGGCGCCTTGAACATGATCAGCAACTGCGTCAGAACGAACAGCGCCATGCCGACGCCGCAAAACGCATAGAGCGAGATGCCGCGCCGCTCGAGACTGCGCGCCGCCGCGCCGAAGCCCACGCAACCGGCCATCATCGCGAAGCCGAGAACCGAGACGAGCGCCGCGGCTTCGCGCGGCTCGAAACCCTGCACGTCACGCAGCCACGCGCCGACCCAGAGCGACTGCATGGCATAGAACACGCCTTGCGTGACGACTGAGAACGACGCGATCTTCCAGAACGCCGCGCTGCGCAAGATATGCAGCGTGCCTTTGAACTGCGCGCCGAGACCGGCCTGGTGACGCGTTTCCTTCGTGTCCGGCGCGAGCGTCCATTGCGCCAGCGCGACCAGCACGGTCAGCAAGCCCAGCCCGACGCAGACGGTCCGCCAGCTCGCGAACGTCAACACCCACGTCAGCGGCGAGCCGACCATCACGCCGCCGAAGCCGCCGATCGCCATCACCAGTCCGTTCATCAGCGGCAGGCGCGCCGGCGCGAAGTGCTGGGCCAATGCCTTGAACGCGGCGCCAAGACAGACAGAGACGCCGATGCCGATCAGCAGGCGCCCCACCATCATCATGCCGACGCCTTGCGCGGCGCCGAACACCCAGATGCCGAGCGCGGCAAACAGCAGCGTGGCAGCCGTGACCCGCCGCGTGCCGAAGTGATCGAGCAGCACACCGGCCGGAATCTGTGCACCCGCGAAGCCGAGAAAGTAGAGACTGGTGAGCAGCCCCAGATCCGCAGCCGAGAGGCCCAGATCATGGGTAATGAATGGCGCGAAGCCGAGGTTGACGCCGCGGAACACGTAGGAAACAAAATAACCGGCAGAGAACAGCAGGAAGACACGCAACTGGGTCGACGACATGAGCTTTTGAATTAGGCGGCTAGCCGAATCGGTTTGACCAAAGCACGAAAGATAAAGGAAAAGCGCCGGCTTTACCTGAAATGCTCTGCACAATGAAAAACGCCGTCACCACGGGTGACGGCGTCGGAAAAAACACGGTACGTGATCGGAGCGCGATTCATGCGCCGCCCCACAACGCATGTGGCCACTACCGTGTGAGCCGCTGTTGGTCTACTTACCCTTCTTTGCGTTGGCCGCAGTCTTCGGGCGGTTCTCTACCGCAGCCTTCGGCGCCTTGCTGGACGTGGAAGCCGATACCTTGGTCACTTTGCCCTTGCTGGCGCTCGACGCTGTCGGCTTGCTGAGTTTGCCTACCGGCTCGGAGACCTTCACCACGGCTGACCGGCCACGACCCTTTCGTTTATCGTAGCGCGAATCGCTTCTCGTGTCCGCGATGCGGGTGCCGATCTTCTCCACACCGCCGCCCTGCACGTCCGTCGCGATGCGCTCAGGACCAGGCTCGCTCGGCATGGCCTTGCCGACCGGCACGTGCAGCACGATCACCTGGCCGCGCGAAACGCTGTCCCGATGGGTGCGGTTCCATGCCTTCAACTGACCGATCGACACGCCGTAACGCACGGCAATGGCGGCCAGAGTCTGATTGCGGCGCACGCGAATCAGCATCTTGCGGGTATCGGGAACGTCGGGCTCCATCGCCAGCACGGCGCTTTCAGCCACGTCGGCGCTGATGTCTTCGTCGTCGTCCGAACCGCGCGGCACCACGATCGTGGAGCCGGGTTTCAAACGCATGCCGACCGGAATCTTGTTCACTTCCATCAGCGTGTCGGCGTCGACCCCGATCTTCTGCGCGATCGCCGCCGGCGCTGCGCGCTCGGTGACCGTGTACGTGGTCCACGACGACAGCGAGCCGGAGTACGTCTTCAGATTGCGCTCGAACGCGCTGGCGTTGTCGAACGGCAGCAGGATCTGCGGCTGCGTGGCGCCGAGAATGACCGGCTTTCTGAACGACGGGTTCAGCGAGCGGAACTCGTCGGTGGAGAGATTCGCGAGCTTGGCCGCCATGTCCACGTCGATATCGTGCGAGGTGGTCACCGTCACGAAATACGGGTGGTTCGGAATGGACGGCAGCGCGAGCCCGTACATTTGCGGGTTCATCACGATGTTCTTCACCGCCTGCAGCTTGGGCACGTAGTTGCGTGTCTCGTTCGGCATGCGCAGGCTCAGGTAGTCGGTGGGCAGGCCCGCCGCCTCGTTGCGTGCAATCGCGCGCTGCACGTTACCCTCGCCCCAGTTGTACGCCGCGAGTGCCAGCTGCCAGTCGCCGAACATGTCATGCAGACGCGACAGATAGTCGAGCGCGGCGCTGGTCGACGCCAGCACGTCGCGGCGCTCGTCCTGCCACATGTTCTGCTTGAGATTGTAGGTACGGCCCGTGCCCGGCATGAACTGCCACATGCCGGCCGCCTTCGCTACCGACAAAGCCTGCGGGCTGTACGCCGATTCGATGAACGGCAGCAAGGCTAGCTCGGTCGGCATATGGCGCGCCTCGAGCTCTTCGACGATGTGGTACAGATACTTCTGCGAGCGCTCGGTCATGCGCTGCACGTAATCGGGACGCTGCGCATACCAGTTGACCTGCATGTCGACGAGGTCGGTTTGCAGATCCGGCATCTGAAAACCACGGCGAATACGGCCCCAAAGATCGGCGTCGGCGCTCGTCAACTGCGAGACGGAGCCCTGGTCGACGTTGATCGTCTCTTTGGCGGTGGCGCTCTTGCGAAGGGCGTCAGCTACGGCTTGCTGACTGGCGGGGTTGGTTGCGGTGGAAAGGCTGCTCGTCGTTGGTCCCTGACTCGCGCAGGCGGCGAGCGTCAGGACCAGCAACGCACTGAAGATAAATCGCATGAACGTCTCGGCTTCCACAAGGGCTGGAATTTGCAGCCGATAGTACGAAACGGCAACGTTTACGTCAATCGGAAAATTACGAAAAAATCAAGTAAATCTTGGGCTTGGCGAATTTTCCCGATTCTTCGCGTGAGGAATACCCTGATCTGGACCGGGTCAACGGAAGCGGTTTTTCCATTCGCGCATCAACGTAAAGGCCGTCAATCGATCGGGCACTTTTTCGTGCAGTTGCTCCTGCAGAGTTGCCTGCACCGCCGGATTGCCGGCGCGCAAAAACGGATTCACCGCGCGTTCGTGGGCGATCGTGGTGGGCAGCGTCGGCACCCCGCGCGCGCGCAATTCGCCAGCTTTATCCCGCCAGGCTTGCAGTTCGGCGTTGGCCGGCTCGCAGGCGAGCGCGAAGCGGATATTCGAAAGCGTGTACTCGTGCGCGCAATGAACCTCGGTCGCGCCGGGCAGCGCGGCGAGCGCGTCCAGCGAGGCGAGCATCTGCTTCGGCGTGCCTTCGAACAGCCGGCCGCAACCGCAGGCGAACAGCGTGTCGCCGCAAAACACGTGCGGCGTGCCGCGCGGGTCGGCCGCCTGGAAATACGCAATGTGGCCGCTCGTGTGGCCGGGCACGTCGAGCACGCTCAATTCGAGCGCGGGGGCCACGATCGACACGTGATCGCCATTTTTCAGACGGTGCGTGAGATGCTCGATCGCCTCGCCAGCGGGGCCGTAGACGGGCACGGCCTGGCCATTCAGCAGATCGGCCACCCCGCCGACGTGGTCTTGATGATGGTGCGTGAGTAAAATAGCGCTCAGCCGCCAACCCCGTTTCGCCAGATAAGCTTGCACGGGGGCGGCCTCACCCGGATCGACGACAACTGCAGAGTGTCCGTCGGAAACGACCCAGATGTAATTGTCATCAAACGCCGGGACCGGTACGTACTCGAGCGCATTCATAGGCGACGTATTCTCTGATATGACTGATCGAGCGATTATAGACTGGCCTGCCTGGACCGATTCGCCGCCTGGCCGCTACGTGCTCGAGTGGGAACAGACCCAGCTCGACCGCGTGGTGTCGGACGTGTTCGGTTACCATGCGCTGCAACTCGGCCTGCCGCAGCTCGACGCCTTGCGTGAAAACCGCATGCCGTGCCGCGGGCTCGTGCTCGACGCCGCGAGCGGTGCGAGCGCGCCTTACGCATTTCCGCGCGGCGCGGGGCACGCCGGCGGCAATGGCGCCCGCAACGGTTCGAACAACGGCGCAGCACAAGGCGGGCTTGCCGGCCTGCCCGCGCCGGCCGGGCGCAGTGCCGTGTGGTGCGACCTGCTGGACTTGCCGTTCGAAGCACAAAGCGTCGATCTGATCGTGATGCCGCATACGCTGGAGTTCACGAGCGATCCTCACCGTCTTCTGCGTGAAGCCGAGCGCGTGCTGATGCCCGAAGGCCAGTTGATCATTCTCGGCTTCAACTCGCTGTCGCTTTGGGGCGCGCGGCAGTCGGTCGGCAAGATGACCGGCCGGCCGTTCGTGCCGGCGGCGGTCGACCTGATCGCCTTCACGCGCCTGAAAGACTGGATCAAACTGTTGGGCTTCGACCTTGAACGCGGGCGCTTCGGCTGCTATCGTCCGCCGCTCGGCAGCGAACAATGGCTGTCGCGCTACGGTTTCATGGAAGCCGCCGGCGACCGCTGGTGGCCGATTTTCGGCGCCACCTACATGATCAAGGCGATCAAGCGCGTGCGCGGCATGCGCCTCGTCGGCCCGCTGAAAGTGAAGAAACCCGTCCTCGCCGCGGGCCTCGCGCCCGCCGCCACACCGAATACACGCAACCACACTCAATGACTTCCGATCTCATCGATATTTATACCGACGGCGCCTGCAAGGGCAACCCGGGCCCCGGCGGCTGGGGCGCGTTGCTGCGCTTCGGCGACCAGGAAAAAGAACTGTTCGGCGGCGAAGCCAATACCACCAACAACCGCATGGAATTGATGGGCGTGATCGCCGCGCTCGAAGCATTGAAGCGGCCCTGCAAGGCGGTCGTGCACACCGACTCGCAATACGTGCAGAAAGGCATCAGCGAGTGGATCCACGGCTGGAAAAAGAAAGGCTGGATCACCGCCGCGAAGCAGCCGGTGAAGAACGCCGATTTATGGAAGCGGCTCGATGCGCTCGTCGCGCAACACGAGATCGAATGGCGCTGGGTGCGCGGGCACAATGGGCACCCGGAAAATGAGCGCGCCGATCAACTGGCCAATCGCGGCGTCGCGTCGCTGGCGCAGCTCTGACTCCCGCTGCGACGCCGCACCGTCTCGCTGCGCGCGCCATTTTTTTGCTACAAATTTCTGAGGCAGGCTAATCCGACATGCGTCAACTCATCCTCGATACCGAAACCACCGGCCTGAATGCCCGCACCGGCGACCGGATCCTCGAACTCGGCTGTGTCGAACTGGTAAACCGCCGGCTCACCGGCAACAACCTGCACTTCTACATCAACCCGGAACGCGACAGCGATCCGGGCGCACTGGCCGTACACGGCCTGACCACTGAATTCCTGAGCGACAAGCCGAAGTTCGGCGAGATCGCCGATCAGTTCCGCGATTTCATTCAGGGCGCGGACCTGATCATTCACAACGCACCGTTCGATATCGGCTTTCTGGACGTCGAATTCGCGTTGCTAGGCTTGCCGCCGGTGAGCACTTACTGCGGCGAAATCATCGATACGCTGGCGCGTGCCAAGCAAATGTTCCCCGGCAAGCGCAATTCACTCGACGCGCTGTGCGATCGTTTCGGTATCAGCAACGCGCACCGCACGCTGCACGGCGCGCTGCTCGACTCGGAACTGCTCGCCGAAGTCTATCTGGCAATGACGCGCGGCCAGGAAAGCCTCGTCATCGACATGCTCGGCGAATCGCACGCCGGCGGCGATGCGCGCGCACCGCGTGTCGCGATCGATTCGCTGGATCTGGTCGTAATCGCCGCCAGCGACGACGAATTTGCCGCGCACCAAGCCGTGCTCGACGGTCTCGACAAAGCGATCAAGGGCACGAGCGTGTGGCGCCTCGAACCGGCACCGGCCGCGGATGAGCAGACCGCTTAAAAAGTGCTGGACGAGCATAAAAATCCCTGACATAATTCGGCTCTCTTCGGGTGGTTAGCTCAGCGGTAGAGCACTGCCTTCACACGGCAGGGGTCACTGGTTCGATCCCAGTACTACCCACCAGAATTTTGGTGTGTCGATCACCGAAGACAAAAGGGCTTACGCAGAAATGCGTAAGCCCTTTTTCATTTGCTGTTGTGACCTGTTGCGTGACCTGTTACCGCGCGCCGAAAACCGTACGGAATGCCAGGTAGATTGCGGTTATCCGCCGCGGAGCGCCCAAGTGCTCGCTTCGTTCCAGATGATTCGCGCCGAACAGTTCGATGCATCGTCATGCGCGCAGGCGTCGGGCTTTGTCGTCAACACCGAATCTCCGTACGTTTGCGGGCACCAAATACTGCTGATATAGTTGCTGCTCGGGCATTCGCCCCGTCCTTTTTCTTCACCTCATTCGACCATAGGGAGGCGTCACATGTTTGCAATGCGTATCGCCGCCCCTGGCATGGTCTCGCGAGCGTTGTCGCGACCTTAAGCTGTTCAGGTCGCCCATTCGCTGCTCACGCGGTTCCGCCTGAAAAGGCGCTCCGCGCAATTCCCAGACAGTCCGCAGTTCTATCGCCAATGCATTTCGGCGCGTTCTGACTGTCTCGTCCTTTCGCTTCTGACTGGAACCTCGGTGCGCTCCTGCGCCACCGGGTCGTGGCAAATGACCAGAAAAAAACTCGACTTTCGCGGACAGGCCTTCAAGGACGTCCTCGGCTTTACCTTCCATCACTGGGCGCAGCAGCCCTGGCGCATCGTCGTCATCACGGCGCTGGTGCTGCTCTCCGCATTGGCCGACGTGCTCACGCCAATGTTCGCGGGACACCTTGTCGACGCCATCGCGTCCGGCGCGGCCAGCAACGCCATTGCCTGGCGCGCGGCGGTGACGGCTTTCTGCGTGCTGGGCGCGCTCGGGCTCGGCGCCACGCTGCTGCGGCAAGGCGTGTACTTCAACATCATCCGGCTCACGCTCAAGATGATGAGCGAAATCGCCGCGAATGCGTTTCATCGCGTCCAGCGTTTTTCGACCGACTGGCACGCCAACAGCTTCGCCGGCTCCACGGTGCGCAAGATCACGCGCGGCATGTGGGCGCTCGACCTGCTCAACGACACGCTGCTGATCGCGCTGTTCCCGTCGCTTGTCATGCTGGTCGGCGCCACGGTCCTGCTCGGCTGGCGCTGGCCGATGATGGGCGCGGTCGTCGGCATCGGCTCATTGCTCTATATCGCGGTAACGGTGGCGATGTCGCTCGGTTTCGTCGCGCCGGCCGCGCGGCTCGCGAATGCGTGGGACACGCGCATGGGCGGCGCGCTCGCCGACGCGGTCAGTTGCAACGGCGTGGTCAAGGCGTTCGGCGCGGAAGATCGCGAAGAAGCGCTGCTGGCGCGCGTGATCGGCAAGTGGGGGCACCGCACGCGCCGCACGTGGATGCGCGGCACGATCAACGGCGGCGTCCAGGGCGGCATGCTGGTAGCGATCCAGGCCGCGATTCTCGGCGCGGCGCTGCTGTTGTGGGCGCGCGGCGAGGCGAGCGTCGGCGACATCACGTTCGCGCTGACCATGTTCTTCATGCTGCAAGGCTATCTGCGCGACGTGGGCATGCATATCCGCAACCTGCAACGCTCGGTC
Source organism: Paraburkholderia sp. USG1 (assembly GCF_031570135.1). Taxonomy (NCBI): domain Bacteria; kingdom Pseudomonadati; phylum Pseudomonadota; class Betaproteobacteria; order Burkholderiales; family Burkholderiaceae; genus Paraburkholderia; species Paraburkholderia sp. USG1. The sequence continues at coordinate 77,466 of NZ_JAMWXW010000018.1, forward strand.
AACGACATGGAGGAACTCGTGTCGCTGGAAAGCCAGCCGCTCGGCATCGAGGACCAACCCAGCGCGGGCCCGATCGCGATCGGCAAAGGCGAGATCCGCTTCGAGCACGTCACCTTCCATTACGGGGCGAATGGCCAGCCGCTCTACGACAACTTCTCCGTGCGCATTGCGCCGGGCGAGCGCGTCGGACTGGTCGGGCATTCGGGTTCCGGGAAGACCACGTTCATCAAGCTGATCCAGCGGCTCTATGACATTTCGGAAGGCCGGATCACGATCGACGGTCAGGACATCGCCAAGGTGCGGCAGGCGTCGTTGCGCAGCCAGATCGCGATCGTTCAGCAGGAGCCGGTGCTGTTTCACCGCTCGCTCGCCGAAAACATCGCGTATGCGCGGCCCGGCGCGAGCCGCGCCGAGATCGAGCGCGCCGCGAAGCTTGCGAGCGCGCACGATTTCATCGCGGCGCTGCCCAATGGCTACGACACGCTGGTCGGTGAACGCGGCGTCAAGCTGTCGGGCGGCGAACGTCAGCGCGTCGCCATCGCGCGGGCATTTCTCGCCGACGCGCCAATCCTGATTCTGGACGAAGCGACGTCGAGTCTCGACAGCGAAAGCGAAGTGCTGATCCAGCAGGCCATGGAACGGCTGATGATGGGCCGCACCACGCTGGTGGTCGCGCACCGTCTTTCCACCGTGCGTGCACTGGACCGGTTACTGGTGCTGGATAAAGGCAAGGTGATCGAGGAAGGCAGCCATGAGGCGTTGATCAGACTCGAGAACGGCCTCTACCGGCGATTGTTCGAGCGTCAGGCACTGGAGCTGATCAAGGGGCTGGGCGAGCCGGAACTTGCAAATCAGACCGCACGGCTGAGCGCGAACCGTACGGATGATTCCAGCTTGCTGGTCGGGAAGTAAATGACGCCGGGTGTGCGGGACGTCGGATGGAAACCGCCGGTATGCGCCGGCGGTTTCTGGCGGCGTCCCGTCACAAACTTTTCAAGCCGTCGATAAAAGGAACGGACGCGCCGCGCCGTCCAAACGCTCACGGACTCCCCCGCTACACCACACCCGCAGGCAGTCCGACTCCGCGTGCCATCCCGGTGGCGGCAAACACTATCAGGACCATCAATATCGTCTGGATCACGCTGAAGCGCGCATAGGAACGCGCCTTGTGCAGATCGGGCGCGGCGCCTTTCCTGATCGCGGCCCGCCAGCGCATCAACGCGAGCATCGACGGAACCTCGAGGATGATAATGACCACCAGCAGCGTCATCTTGAGATGAAACAACGGCTCGTGAAGGTAGTAGTCGGCGCCCTTTTCGAAGCCGCCGAAAGCGCGCATCAGCCCGGTGACGATCAGCACCAGCGCCGAGATGCCCCACCCCGTATCCGCGCGGAAAACGGATCGCAGCGCGGCGGGCACAGTGGCGCGGCGTAGTGCCCACGTGCGCCGCAGAATCGACGCGAGCGCGAAGCCATAGGCAAGCAGATGGATGGCGGCAAGCAACCAGCGAACCAGCATGGCGACTCCTGCAAAGGACGCAATACGATCGTTGTAGGTCTCACTCGCCCGCGCTGAAGCAACGGGCGCCATGACTTCATTATCGACTACCGTTCAATTTACAACGCCTGCTTCGGCCACGGGGTGTGGCCAACTGCACAAACCGGCAGATTCAGACCTGCTGCAACGACGTGTCAAGCGCGCGGGCGGCGACCCGATCGCCTTCGGTCGTCAGCGCCGTGCGGAATACGGTTTGCCGGTTGTGACCCGCCGCGGCCGGCGAATCCCACAGCAACTCGATTTTCGGACGGCGGCCGAAGGCGCCGCGCGCCAGCGAAGGCGCGGCTGCCGTCCCTACCGACGCGCCGGGGCCACCCGCCTCGCCCACGGCACCGAACGCCACTGCCGGCGTGGGTGTCGGCGTCGGGCGCGCGCCTTGAGCTACGGCCCAGCGCACGGACAATTCGCGCGCGTCGTACTGCCCCACTTTGCGGCGCTCCGCCCACACGATCACCGTTCGCGTGACCGGATCGAGCGAGACCGCATAGCGGCCGATCGCAAAGCGGCGTGCGGCGATATTGGTCCGCCACAGCGCGCGCGGCCGGCAGATCCACAATACAGCCGCATACAGCGCCGGCGCAACCAGCAGCCAGCCATTGGAAGCCGCCACCGCATTGGCGGCGCGGCGCCAGCCGGCGCTCGCCGTGAACGCGCCGACCGACCACACCGCAAACAGGAAGCCGAGGAAAGCGAACAGACGCAATGCTTGCCGCAGCCATTGCGGCAGCGGATGAAACGGACGCTCGGCCACGGCACGCGCGCCCGGCAGGAAAATCAGAAGGAACAGAAAGACGAGGTTGATGCACGCCCACGGCGAAGACACCATAGCCAGCAGCGATGCGCCCGCATCCATCTGCGCCATCGAAAATAGCCAGCGAGCGAGGAGCACGAGACCGATGGCGCGCAACGCGAAAATCGTTCCGGCGCCGGGCGCCGCGTTCGCACGCGTCTCTTTCGTTCTCGCCAAGGCATCCTCCTGTCGTCGGCGGCGCCGCAGCCAAATTTGCGGCACGGCCATTATAGGGATATTACGGAGAGGGACTCATTCTTACCGGTCGAAACTCAGCAGTTTCGTCCGTTCATTGGGGAAAACGCAGCGCGCTTGCAACAACGCCCCGTGGGCGGATAGCACACGGGGCGTTGCTGTGGTGGCTGGCGGAACGCCGCGAAGCGCTCCTTGAACCGGATTCGACTCTTTATCTGTAGCGCATTGGCCTGCGTTGATCAGCCTGCGTTGACTTCGCGCAGCACCGTGCGATGCTTCTGACGCAGCAGTTCTTCATACGTGGCGACGTAGTTCCGCGCCATGACCTTCGACGAGAAGCGCGACTCGAACGCCTTGCGCACGTTGGCGCGCGGCAGCGTGTGCAAACGCTTCAATGCGGCGACCGCGCTGATTTCGTCTTCGACGACAAAGCCCGACACGCCGTTTTCGATCACTTCCGGCACTGAACCGCGGTTGAACGCGATCACGGGCGTACCGCACGCCATCGCTTCGATCATCACCAGACCGAAGGGCTCCGGCCAGTCGATCGGGAACACCAGTGCATGCGCGTTGCCGAGGAACTCACGCTTTTCGGCTTCGCCGATTTCGCCGATGTACTCGACGTGCGGGAGCGCCATCAACGGCTTGATCACTTCTTCGTAATAGGCGCGGTCGGCCTTGTCGATCTTGGCGGCGACCTTGAGCTTCATGCCTGCCTGGCCGGCGATGCGGATCGCGCGGTCGAGACCCTTCTCCGGCGAGACGCGGCCGAGGAAAGCGAGGTAGCCCGGCTCGACGTCCTTGATCGGCGTGAGCACGTTTTCCGGCAGGCCGTGATAGACGGTTTGCAGCCAGTTCGCCTGTTGCAGCGGAATGCGCTGGTTGTCCGAAATCGACACCACCGGCACGTCGCTGAACGTATTGAAAATCGGCTGCAGTTCTGGCAGGTCGAGACGGCCGTGCAGCGTGGTGAGGAACGGCACAGGCTGGCGGGCGAACAGCGAGAACGGGTAGTAGTCGATATGGAAATGCAGCACGTCGAATTCGTCAGCGCGGCGGCGCACTTCTTCGAGCAGCAGCATGTGCGGCGCCATCACGTCGCGGATGGTCGGGTCGAGGCGCAGCGCCTGCGGCCAGAAAGCTTCGAGTTTTGCCGAGGTTTGCGAATCGCCGCTCGCAAAGAGCGTGACGTCGTGGCCCTGCTCGACCAGAGCTTCGGTCAGATAGGACACCACACGTTCCGTACCGCCATACAGCTTGGGAGGAACCGCCTCGTGCAACGGAGCGATTTGAGCGATTCGCATAATGAAGAACTCCTCGTAAAAAATCAGGCAAAGGTACTGCGTTTGGTAAAAGCGACTCGCTTGCTCGCCAGGGCAGTCTGGCCGGACTTGCCGGCGCGGGTCTGATTCTTTCGAGAAATCCTGCGATGGATCGCTTGGGTCGTGAGCCCAGACCGGCGGTCACCGTCTGCGCATGTGCCGGTAAACGCACACATGACACCTACGTTGACAAACTGTCAGAAATTTCGGTGGGCCTACAGAGCATGCATTATCGGTGCCGGGATTCTCGCTGCACCACAACATTTCAAAGTCTTTACGTTGTTACAAAGGCGAAACACTTTGCAAACCCTTGTTTTCTAAGACAGTTCTACAGTGGCAACTGGCCTGCGGCCCGCAACCGCCAACATGGCGCCGTAAGCGCCCGCGTCAACTTTGCCGGCAAGCGTTGAAGAAATGCCGCATCGCAGTTGAATGCAATTTGTAATTATATCCTGAAATGGTTGCGCGACCTGCGTCAACCTGACCCGCTGGCGGCCCGGGCAACAGCAGGTCGCGGACATCTATCGCGAAATCAGTCGCGCCAAGGCCCGGATACACAGGGCGCAATCGCTTTTGCATGTTTACAATGCGAAGCATCGGCTTCGCGGCGAACCTTTTTCACGTGGCCCGCGCTTTGCATGCACAACCCCAAACACATCGACCTTCACGATCAATTGGAACATTTAACCGTCGCCCAGCGTAATGCCCAGGACGCAAAGCTCGCGAGCTATGCGCACCGGCCGCTCGCGTTTCTTTTCCGCTTTATCCGCCGCCATCCGCTCGCGCACGCGATCGTCCTGTGCAGCGTATTCGCGGCCGTGGGCTGTGCGCTCGCTTCTCAATATGCGATCAAGCATCTGATCGACGTGCTCGGCGAAGGCCGGCATCATCCCGGTCCGCTGTGGGGCGCGTTCGCCATCCTCGTCGCCCTGATCGCCGCCGACAACCTGCTGTGGCGTGTCGGCGGCTGGGTGGCCGCGCATACGTTCGTGGCCGTGACCGGCGACCTGCGGCGCGACCTGTTCCAGTATTTGAGCGGACATTCGCCGACCTATTACTCCGAGAAGCAGCCTGGCATGCTCGCGAGCCGGATCACGGCCACCTCGAACGCGGTCTACACGGCGGAGAACACCACCGCCTGGAACGTGCTGCCGCCGTGCATCGCGGTGCTCGGCGCGATCGTCATGATCATTGCGGTGAATCCGCTGATGGCCGGCGGCCTGATGCTGTGCTCGGCGATTCTGTCGGTCGTGCTGTACAAGCTGGCCGGCCGCGGCTCGGCGCGTCATCACCATTTCGCCACCCGGGCCGCTTCCGTGGACGGCGAGCTGGTCGACGTGATCAGCAACATGGGCCTCGTGCGCGCGTTCGGCATGACGTTTCGCGAGCAGCAGCGGTTCGGCGCCACGGTCAAGGCCGAGATGGACGCGCGCCAGCAAAGCCTGCTGTATCTGGAAAAGCTGCGCCTGCTGCATGCCGTGATCACCGCGCTGCTGTCGGCGGGCTTGCTGGGCTGGGCGCTGTGGCTGTGGGATCAGGGCAAGGCGACCTCGGGCGACATCGTGCTCGTCAGCTCGCTCGGCTTCACGATCCTGCACGGCACGCGCGATCTGGCCGTGGCGCTCGTCGACGTCACGCAGCACGTGGCGCGGCTCGCGGAAGCCGTGCGTACGCTGCTCGAGCCGCACGGCATGCCGGACCGCGACGATGCGACCGAACTCGTGCCGCAGGGCGGCCGCATCGATTTCGAAAGCGTGACGTTCGCCTATCCGCGCCGCCGCCCGATTCTCGATCATTTCGACCTGCATATCGAACCGGGCCAGCGGGTCGGCCTGATCGGCAAGTCGGGCGCGGGCAAATCCACGGTGCTCGCCCTGCTGCAGCGTTTCTACGAGACGCAGGGCGGCGCGATCAGGATCGACGGCCAGGACATCGGCAGGGTCACGCAGGACAGCCTGCGCCACGCGATCGCCGTGGTGCCGCAGGACATCTCGCTGTTCCATCGCACGGTGTACGAGAACATCGCCTATGGGCGCCCGGAGGCGACCCGCGAAGAGGTGCTCGCAGCCGCACGCGAGGCGCGTTGCGCGGATTTCATCGAGGCCATGCCGGAAGGCTACGACACGATCGTCGGCGATCGCGGCGTGAAGCTGTCCGGCGGACAACGTCAGCGGATCGCAATTGCCCGCGCCATCCTGAAGAACGCGCCGATCCTGCTGCTCGACGAAGCGACCTCGGCACTCGACAGCGCGTCGGAAGAAGCCATTCAGAAGGCGCTCGACCGGCTGATGGTCGGCCGCACGGTGGTCGCGATTGCGCACCGTCTGTCGACGCTGAACAACTTCGACCGGATCATCGTGATGAGCGCCGGCAAGGTGATCGATGACGGCAGCCCGGAAGAGCTGCGCCAGCGCCCGGGCCTGTACCGCGATCTGCTCTCCAAGCAGTATGGCAAGGGCACGACGCTGCATATCGGCGGCAAGAAGGTCGACGAACAGCACGTGGTCTGAGCCCGCGCGGGAGGCAGCGAGCCGCTTCTCGACACCAAAGGAAAAGCCGCTTCGAAAGCGGCTTTTCTGTTTTTTACACGTCATGCCCGTCGGCCGGTATGGACCTACCCGGCCTGCGTTTCGCGCGCCGCCTTTTTCCCCGACACTGCGCGCGCCTTCCCATTTCGGGTGCTCTTTGCACCAGCGACGCCCTGCAGATCGCGCATGAAGTTATCGCGCCACACCGACACATTGTTCTCGCGCAACTGCACCATCATGTCGCGATGACGCGCCTGACGCTCCGCGAGCGGCATGTCGAGCGCCCTCGCGAGCGCCTCGGCCATGCCGTCGATGTCGACCGGATTGACGATCAGCGCGCCGTCCAGTTCCTGCGCGGCGCCGGCAAAACGTGACAGCACGAGCACGCCGGGGTTCTCCGGGTCTTGCGCCGATACGTACTCCTTGGCGACGAGGTTCATGCCGTCACGCAACGGCGTGACATAGCCGACATGCGCGGTGCGGAACAGCGCGGCCAGCACCGAGCGCTCGTATTGCTTGTGGATGTAGAGAATCGGTGTCCAGTCCAGTTCGGCGAAGCGCCCGTTGATGCGCCCCGACTCCCCTTCGAGCTGCAAGCGGATGTCCTGGTAGGCGTGCATGTCGGCGCGCGTCGGCGGCGCGATCTGCAGGAACGACACCTTGTTGCGTTGCGCGGTGGAATGTTCGAGCAGACGCTCGAAGGCGCGAAAACGTTCGACCAGTCCCTTCGAATAATCGAGCCGGTCCACGCTCATGATCAGCTTGCGCGAGTGCAGCGTCGCCTTCATCGTGCGCACCGGTTTGCCGCGCTCGCCCGCTTTTGCGAGTTCGGCGATCTCGTCCGGATAGACGCCGATCGGATAAGCCGCCGCGCGCAGCGTGCGGCCAAACGCGTGGATCGTCAGCGGACCGCTTGCCGATGCGTCGACCGTGCCGTTCGCCTCATTGACGATGTAGTCGCAGAACGCGCGCAAATCCGGCGCCGTCTGGAAACCGAGCAGATCGAACGAACACAGCGCTTCGACGAGTTCGCGATGCGGCGGCACCGCCAGCAGCACCTGCGAAGCCGGAAACGGAATGTGCAGGAAAAAGCCGATGCGATTTTTCACGCCCGCCGCGCGCAGCGCCTGCGCAAACGGAATCAGGTGATAGTCGTGGACCCAGATCACGTCGTCTTCGCGCAGCAACGGCACGAGTTGTTGCGCGAGCCAGCCATTGACGCGCCAGTAGCCCTCGAAGTCGTGCCGGTCGTATTGCAGCAGGTCGGCGCGATAGTGGAACGCGGGCCACAGCGTCGCGTTCGAGAAGCCACGGTAGTACTGATCGTAATCGCGGCGCATCAGCGCGATCGTCGCAAAGGTCACCGGGCCGCGCTCTTCGACCTTGATCTGCGGCTGGCCCGAACTGAGCACGTCGCCGCTCCAGCCGAACCACATGCCGCCGGTTTCCTTCAGCGCGTCGTACACGCCGACCGCCAGACCACCCGCTGCCGGGCCGCCCTCCGAGATCGGCGCAACCCGATTCGATACGATGATCAGTCGGCCCATGAAGCGCGATTCCCGAGGCAGTAGGTTGTTTGCTTTGAGCGATGCGGCATGGCCATCATGCCGTGCGCGCGGCCGCGACGATCGATGCCAGCCAGTCGAGCAGCGCCGGAACCGAGTCGATGCGCGTTCGCGCCATCGTCTCGCCCGGGCCGACCTTGATCGACAGCCCGCCGCGTTCGTTGACGACCGCGAAGCCTTTCTCGTCGGTCAGATCGTCGCCGGCAAAGATCGGCTGGCGGCCGACGAAAGGCGGCTCGTCGAGAAAGGCGCGCAGCGCGCGGCCCTTGTCGACATCTTTCGGTTTGATTTCGTAGACCATCTTGCCCGGCTGCAGCACGTACGAGCCGGCGTAATCGGCGACCAGCCGGCCGGTCGCCTCGCGCGCCACCGGCTCGCGGTCCGGCGCATTCCGGTAGTGCAGCGCCACGGCCGCGCCCTTGATCTCGAGCAGCATGCCTGGGTTTTCGTTGACTACCTGCGCAAGCACCTGCTCCATGCGCAGGAGCCGCTCGTCATGAAAGCCAATGCGTTGCGTGTCGCCGTTCGCGTCGCGCCGCTCGGCGCCGTGCAGACCGGCAATCGGCAAATCGGGCATGCCCAGAAAACCGTCGATGCTGTCGATACCCCGGCCCGACACAACCGCGACCGCACCGTTCGTCAGGTTGCGCAACTCGTTCAGCAAGTCGATTACGCGAGGTTGCACCAGCACGCCGTCCGGCGTGGAAGCGAGTTCGACGAGCGTGCCGTCGAAATCGAAGAAAAATGCCGTCTCGCCTGGAGACAGAACAGCCGGGAGTGCTTGCATCAGTTGATTATGCCTTTCAGCCTCTTGCGGCCGGAAAAGTGTGCGCATCTTACCGCGCATCCATCAATTTTTCGAGAAAGTAAGGCTGGACACAAGCCCAGCCGGGCGCCACCCGGGAGCACCGCCGGCGATTGCGTTCAAAAAGACAACAATCCGGCTTCATGCAGCTTTCAGCCGCCTGCGTCAAATTGCCCCGCAAAACGCGCGCCCGTGGGCGCTGCGCGACGTCGTGAGCGATTTTGCGCTACAGTCGCAGCCACGCAGATCATTGCTGTTACGACCATATTTGCACACTATGACGGCCCGCGCGTTACGCGCAAATCGAGCCGCGCCACTCACGGTCCCACGGGCGCCGCAATTCAATCGAGTAACTGAACCCTGCTTTGTTCCCGATCTTCTCATCCAGGTATTCGCCAACGCACCTCGCATCCTCACGCGGGCCGTGGTCCGCGCGCCTGTTTGCATTGACGGTCATGCTGGGCGCGCTCGCGGCGCTTGCCGGCTGCACGCATCGCCAGGAAACGTGGCAGTTGACCAATGTGACCGGCCACCTGCCGGATCTCGATTTCACGCTGACCGGCGACGACGGCCGCGCCGTCAACGCCGATTCGTTCAAGGGCCGCACGTCACTCGTCTATTTCGGCTACACGCATTGCCCGGATGTCTGTCCTGAAACGATGGGCCGGTTGATGCAGGTGCTCGGCAAGCTCGGCCCCGACGCGCAGAAGGTGCGCATCCTGTTCATCACTGTCGATCCCGCGCGCGACACGGCGCAAGCGTTGCATGACTACGTCGGCGCCTTCGACCCGCAACACGCAGAAGGGCTGACCGGTACCGACTGGCAGATCGAGTCGCTCGCCAAGCGCTACCGCGTCGCCTATCAGATGGAAAAACACGACCCCCACGGCAACTACGAGGTCACCCATAGTTCCGCCGTCTACGTGTTCGACAGCCAGGGCCGCGCGCGCCTGCTGGCCACCGACCACGACACGCCCGATGCGATCGCAGAAGACCTGCGCCGTATCATTGAAGACCGTTCCTGACCTTTCCCGAGTTCATTCATGTCGATCAAGATCAAAACGTTCGCTGCATTGAGTTGTGCCCTCGCCCTCTCGTTCGGTGTCGCATCGACCGTGCAAGCCGCGGGCGCCAACGCGGTCAGCGCAAAGGACGCGTGGGTGCGCTGGCTGCCCAACAACCTGCCCGCCGCCGGCTATGTGACGCTGGTCAACGCGAGCAACAAACCGGTCGACCTCGTCGACATCTCCAGCAACGACTATGGCGACGCGATGCTGCATCAGACCGTGTCGAACGGTTCGTCGCAGAAAATGGTGATGGTCGACAAGCTGACGGTGCCGGCGCACGGCCAGGTCGCCATCGCGCCCGGCGGCTACCACGTGATGCTCGAAGATGCGAAGCACAAGATCGCGCCGGGCGACACCGTGCATCTCACGCTCAAGTTCTCCGACGGCGAAACGCTCGATACGCCGTTCGCCGTCAAGTCGCCGGCGCAGACGAAGTAACCTGCCGCGATGAACCTGCTCTACTGGCTCGACCCCTGGGAGTTTTCGCCGACCGTCGTGATCGCCTTGCTGGTGCCGGCGATCCTCTTCGTGCGCGGTGCGCGCAAGGCGAAGGTATCGCTCGCGCGGCGTCTCTCTTTCTGGTTCGGGCTGGTGGCGTTGTATGTCGCGCTGCATACGCGTCTCGACTATTTCTTCGAGCATGAGTTTTTCATGCATCGCGCGCAGCACCTGGTGCTGCATCACCTCGGGCCGTTCTTTATCGCGCTGTCGTATCCGGGCGCCGCGTTGCGCGCGGGTATTCCGTTCAGTTGGCGGCAACGCTTCGTGCGGCCCGCACTCGAGACGCCGGTCGTGCGCAAGCTGCTCGACGTGGTGATGCATCCGGTGGTCGCGGTGACGTTGTTCGTCGGGCTGATCTACTTCTGGTTGATGTCGCCCATTCATTTCGTCGCGATGCTCGACTGGCGGCTGTATCGCGTGATGAACTGGAGCATGGTGATCGATGGCCTGCTGTTCTGGTGGCTCGTGCTCGATCCGCGTCCCGCGCCGCCGGCGCGTCTGTCGCCGGGCAAGCGCGTGCTGGTGGTGATCGCCGCGATTCCGCCGCAGATCATTCTCGGCGCCTTCATTTTCTTCACGCCGCACGAGTTGTATCCGATCTACTCGATCTGCGGCCGCGCATTTACGTGGTTGAGCCCGATGCGCGATCAGCAGATCGGCGGACTGTTGCTGTGGATTCCGGGTTCGATGATGAGCGTGATCGGCGCGCTATTGGCCTTGCGCCACTGGATGCGGCTGTCGGCACGCGGCCGCCTGCGCGGGGAACGGCACGCGAAAGCGGCACACGCAATCGCGAGCACCGCTTCGGCGCCTGCCGGCAATCACGGCTGATATCCCGTGGTTCGCAACGATCGACGATTGCGGCAAGCCCGGCGCGCCCGCGCCGAGGCCGGCGTTGTTTCGCCGCTTCAGGCCGAATGCATCCAGATGTGCGGGATGCCGTCTTCTTCATGGACTTCCGACACCGGCGCAAAGCCGAACGCACCGTAAAAGCCTTGCAGATGGGCCTGCGCATGCAAACGGATCGGCGTGCCAGGCCATTGCGCGCGAATGTGCGTAAGCGAGCGTTCGAGCATCGCATTGCCCAGACCGATGCCGCGGAACTCCGCGGTCGTAAGCACCCGGCCGATGCGAATGTCCGTGTCGTCCGCATCGGGCAGCAGCACGCGCAGATAACCCGCGAGCGGCGGCTGTTTTTCACCGGAATCGTGACCATAGGCCAGCAGATGCCACGCGCCCGTATCGAGCCCGTCGATATCGCCATACACACAGTTCTGCTCGACGACGAACACCGCGCTGCGCGCGCCCAGCATCGTATAGACCTCGAGGCTCGTGAGGTCGTCGAAGGATTTCCAGCGCCAATCGAGTTGTGCCAGCCGCGTGGCGGCGCTTTGCTGCGGTTCGGTCATGACAACGTTCTATAGAAAGGAGCGCACCGCACACACAGCGGTAATGCGAGATTATGCCGCACACGACCCGTTTCGGGCCGCGCGGCGACGCGCATGCTATGGGTTGACAAAGACCGGCTCGACGGGCCGCGCGAGACATTCGATCAGGTTGCCGGGCCCGCACAAATGCAGCGCGCCGACGACCACCAACGTGCGCTCCGGCCGTGTGAGCCACTCGGTCAGGCGCGCAGCCCATGCGCGGTTGCGCGCGTCGAGAATCGCGTGCCGGATGCCCGGCAGATTGAACATCGGCGACTCGACGGCAATGCGGTGCACGGCGGGCAGATCGCCTTCCAGCCAGGCCGCATGCATGCGCTCGAGCGTGCGCTGCGGTTCGTCGAGATCGGCCATCAGCAGGCCGAGTGCCGCGCCGAGCGCTTCGAGCGGGATCGAATCGAGCGCCACCGCCACCTCCTGTGCGGTCTCGAGATACCGATACGGTTTGGCCTGCGCAATCGCCGAGCGCAACATGCGCGGCTCGACACCTTCGACGACCTGCTGGAACAGCGTCGGCGCGACGATCAGCGCGGCCCACGGACGCAAATCGACAAGCGGTGCCAGCGGTCCATCAACAGGCCACGCGGCTTGAAGCTGCTGCCATGCGTCGGCGGATAGCAGCGCCTGCAACCGGGCGGCGCCGTCTTGCCCGGCGGCCTTCAGCAACGGGAGGATCGTCGGCGGATCGGACTCGAAGACCAGCGCTTCGGCCCAGTCATACGCTTCAGCGATCCACGGCGGCGTTCTGCGGTTCGTCGCGGGAAAGAGATGCATCGAGCCGAGCAGGCGAACTTGAGTGCCGGTGAGTTGTAGGTACATGCAACCTCGGAGTGGACAGACAGTGACGCAGAAAAGCAGGCGCGCTGCTCAATCGAACAACTGCGGTGTCGCGCGTGACGTGCGCGAGGCCACCATAGTCCCACCCGAGGCTGTGCGTCAACGCCACCTGCAGATGCGCTCAGGCGGCCGCAGCCAGCGCGCGGACAATGTTCCGCATGGACATTTCCAACCAGGGTTTGAATAAAAAATACAGCCCCAAACAACGAGGCTTTTCTGGCACAGAAAAATCCGCTGCCGGATAAATCGCATCTCGCATGCGAAGCGCTTATTCGGCGCTTCTTTTGAACGACTCCAATTCACTCGTATAACGCTCGTTTCGCACGCCATTGCTGGCGTAATACTCCTCCACCGATTTTACCCACCGGCCGATTTCCGGCACATACCAGATCGCTTTATAAGTACGCCCGGTCGCCTGAACAGGGCCGGTTTTCTGCGCATGAGTGACCATCGCGGTATCGCCCTGCTGGACCTGCACGGCCTGCGTAACGGTCTGCGTCGGTTCGAGTTGCGCGGTCCAGTTGCCTTCCGCTTCGACCTTGATCGCCTGGAATTTGCCCGCCGGCACCTCGACGGTTTCCGTATCCACAACCCGATATTGAGTGCTCCATTTTTCCGAAGCGTGCATCTTGTTCGGATGCTGTTCCGCGTAGTCGATGCTCCAGGTTTTGCCGGGCGATAGCGGAAACGCGAGCGGCCGGTTCACCACCACTTCCGTGCCATTCACACTGCGCTCGCGACTCCAGTCGGCGCCCGCGATCAACTCATTGGGCGCCTGAGTCGAGCCCACCGGCTTCGACGCGTAGTAAATGTGGGCCGACGTGGCGCGCAAGACGCTCACCTCGTCGTGGGTCTGGCGCCAGACTGAAGGCGCTTTCTCAAACGTGTTGACGTAAGTCCAGGTGTCCCCGGTCTTAAGGGCCGGAGGCGGCGCCGACTGAGCGATAGCCAGCATCGGCAAGCCGACGGTGAACAGCACGGCTGCAGTTATGATTTTTTTCATTGGTCGAGATGTAGTAGTTGTAGCGGGTGTTACCTTGCCCCGTACTTTCGCGCTGAAAAGGCACCGCCATTCATTGAATCAGATGGCTGCCACCTTTATAAATGCGCGAATTGGCTTTGGCTACTGTACATTATCGGCAATTACCGATGGCAATCAAAACCGCAGACTTGAGGTAATGGGCAATTGCCGGAACGGACATGAAAGACAATAAAATAAAAATGAAAGTGTTAGAGAATAGATTGGTAAACAACGCAGGATCTTATCCGTCGGCGCCGCGCTGCTTCTGACCCGATGAGGAAGAGGTTCGCCGGATGTGTTCGGGATCGGCCGCAAGCAAAAGAATGGGTATGTACCGAACACGCTGTTGATCGCGAGGGCCGGCCGGCGTGCAGATACGTCGCGTGTCTCGGCACAAGACCGCTACCGTATCCGCATCTGTGCAGTCGGAAAACGCACAAAAAAGAAAAGCCCCGACTGGCGGGGCTTTTCAATACATCAACTACTGGAGGCGCGAGCCGGAGTCGAACCGGCCTAAACGGCTTTGCAGGCCGCTGCATAACCGCTTTGCTATCGCGCCGCAAGCGGACTGGAACCTAGCAACAGATTCGCAGATTCTGTCTGGCGGGCAACCGGAAGGACCGGCCCACCAAACAAAAAGGGAAGCGCTGCTTCCCCTTATGTATGGAGCGGGAGACGAGGCTCGAACTCGCGACCTCAACCTTGGCAAGGTTGCGCTCTACCAACTGAGCTACTCCCGCATTGCACTGCTTCACAACGCCTTGCCTTTTTACTTCTTCGCCAAACAACGCGTTGCTTCAAATTTGGAGCGGGAGACGAGGCTCGAACTCGCGACCTCAACCTTGGCAAGGTTGCGCTCTACCAACTGAGCTACTCCCGCATTGTGCTGCTTTTGCCGTGCTATCTGCTGCCTTGTTACTGCAACTACACTCTTACTGCCACCGACGTCTCAAACTGCGTGCATCGGAGAAACGAGATTATGGAGAAACGACTGAAACGTGTCAACCCCTTTTGCCAATCTCTTTTACTGAACAGATTTCACTCATGCATCAGCGAAGTTCGGGCATGCAGCAGGCGTCTTCCACCGTGAACGCAAATCAGGCCGCACCGCTGCGTTCGCGAATCTGCGGCCATGCGAGCTTCATGTAGTAGAGCATCGACCAGATCGTCAGGAACGCGGCAAGATAGATGAGCCACAAGCCCCACACGCGCGTATCGAGCACCAGGCCGCCGCCGAACGGCAGCGGACCGTAGAACAGCAGCATGGGAATCGCGACCATCTGACAAACGGTCTTGAACTTGCCGAGTGAATTGACCGCAACACTCTTCGACGCGCCGATCTGCGCCATCCACTCACGCAGCGCCGAAATCGCGATCTCGCGCCCGACGATCACCAGCGCAATTGCCGAATCGATTCGTGCGAGTTGCACCAGCACCAGCAACGCGGCGGTCACCATCAGCTTGTCCGCGACCGGATCGAGGAACGCACCGAACGCCGAGGTCTGATTCCACTTGCGCGCCAGAAAACCGTCGAACCAGTCGGTCAACGCCGCGAGAATGAAAATCGTCGCGGCCGCCAGATTGCGGTGCGCGGGGCTCATCATCATGTCGGGCAAATAGAACACGCCGACGACCAGCGGAATCAGGACGATCCGCAGCCAGGTCAGGAAAATCGGGAAATTAAACGGCATGGGCAGGCGCAGCGTCTGACGAGTGAGATGCAATTGTGCCGTGTCACAGGGCCTGCCACAAGCAAAGCGGCGCGCGGACCCTCGTACGCACGCCGCTCGGCAGGGAATCGGCGCCCGGCCGGACCCGTCGCGCTCAGTGCAACTGACGGTAAATCTGCTCTGCGAGCGCCTGCGAAATACCTTCGACGCTCGCCAGATCTTCGACACTGGCCGCAACCACGCCGCGCAGTCCGCCAAAGCGCGCGAGCAGTCGTTGGCGCCGCTTTGCGCCCACGCCTTCGAGTTCTTCGAGCCGCGAGGTCTGGCGCGTTTTGCCGCGCTTCGCGCGCATGCCGGTAATGGCGAAGCGGTGCGCTTCGTCGCGGATCTGCGCGACCAGCATCAGCGCGGCGCTTTCCTTGCCGAGTTCGAGCGGCGCGCGGCCATCGGCGAAAATCAGGGTTTCGAGGCCGACCTTGCGCCCCTCGCCCTTCGCGACACCGACCAGCATGCCGGTATCGAGACCCAGTTCCGTGAAAACCTGGCGCGCGATTTCGACCTGGCCCTTGCCGCCGTCGATCAGCACGATGGTCGGCAAGACGCCGCCGGCCGCGACCGGCTCCGCGGCGTCCGGCGCGAGCGACGGGTCCACGGCTGCGTCGCTTTGCAATTCGGCGGCTTCGTCGGCGGCATTCGCGGCGGCTTGCGCGACCATCTTTTCGTAGCGGCGCGTGAGCACCTGGCGCATCGCGGCGTAATCGTCGCCGGGCGTAATGCCGGTGATGTTGTAGCGGCGGTATTCCGAGGACTGCATCTTGTGATGGTGATACACCACGCACGAGGCCTGCGTCGCCTCGCCCATGGTGTGGCTGATGTCGAAGCATTCGATGCGCAGATGCGCAAGATCGTCGCATTCCATGCCGAGCGTGTCGGTAAGCGCGCGCGTGCGCGCCTGTTGCGAGCCCTGTTCCGAGAGCAGGCGCGCGAGCGCGAGCCGCGCGTTCTGCTCGGCCATGGCGAGCCATGCACGCCGCTGTCCTTGCGGCTGACGCAGCACGGTCACCTTATGGCCGGCCTGCTCGATCAGCACGTCGACCAGTTCGCGTGTGGCGGGCGCGTGGCTGACTACCAGTACCGGCGGCACGCGATTGCCCAGGTAATGCTGGGCGATGAACGCTTCGAGGACTTCGGATTCGATGCCGCCGGTTGCGCGGCCTTTGCGTGGCTTTGCGGCGTCGGCGTCGGCTTCGGTGTCCGCTTCGGAGTCTGCGTCTAAGTCCGCTTCGGACTCCGCCTCTTCAGGTTCGCCGTCCGGTTCGTCCTGATCGTCCTGATCGTCTTCCGGCGGCATATCTTGCGCGATCGCCAGAGCGTCGGCGGTATCGGCCGGCCCCGCCTCACCACCCACATTCTCTTCAGCGAGCGAGACCGGTCCGGTGGCGGCATCGGCCAGCCCCTCGCCGCCTTCTTCCAGTCCGCCCTCATCCACCGTCAACGCGCTTTCCACATGCGCCGGAAAGTATGCCTTGTCGCCCAGATGCCGTCCGCCGCGCACCATCGCGAGATTCACGCAGACGCGGCCGCCCAGCGCGACCACCGCGAGAATATCGACGTCGCTGTCGCTGCCGACTTCGATCGCCTGCTGATGCAGCACTGTCGACAGCGAACTCATCTGGTTCCGCACCGCCGCTGCCTGCTCGAACTTCAGCTCGCTCGCAAACGCGTGCATCTTCTGTTCGAGCTCGCTCATTACCTCGCCCTGGCGGCCGAGCAGAAAGCGCGAAGCGTTGGCGACGTCGCGCGCGTAATCCTCTTCGCTGATGGCCGCGACGCACGGCGCCGTACAGCGGCCGATCTGATGCAGCAGACACGGCCGCGTGCGGTTGTTGAACACGGAGTCTTCGCAGGTGCGCAACTGGAACACGCGCTGCAGGATCTGGATGCTCTCGCGCACTGCCCACGCACTGGGAAACGGACCGAAGTACTGGTTTTTCCGATCCACCGCGCCACGGTAATACGCCATGCGCGGAAACTTGTGCCCGGTGAGCTTGAGATACGGATACGACTTGTCGTCGCGAAACAGAATGTTGTAACGCGGCGCGAGCGCCTTGATCAGATTGTTTTCGAGCAGAAGCGCTTCGGCCTCGGAGCGCGTGACCGTCGTCTCGACGCGCGCAATACGCGTGACCATCATCGCGATGCGCGGCGACAATTGCGTCTTCGTGAAATAGCTCGAGACGCGCTTCTTCAGATCGCGTGCCTTGCCCACGTAAAGCACCGCGCCGTGCGTATCGTAATAGCGATAAACGCCGGGCAGATGCGGCAGTTGGGTGAGCACTTGTTTCGGCTCGAAAACGTCGGTTGCTTCGGGTTCAGTCATGCAGAATCGGTTGGGTGGGACGGTCTTGCAAAGCCTTGCCCCGCGTGCCGCGCGCCTGGGTGAACCGGAGTATGCCTCACGCGCGCAATCGTGAACGGGTGCTTTAGAATCGCCAGTTTAGAACATTCCACGCGCGTTCGAACCCTGTTGCCTCGAATCAGGCCGGGCGTCGGCGGCAGCTGGCGGCACTGCGGCGCAGCGCGTCCAGATAGCCCGAACTTCGCCACCCTATCCATCCGTTCGAATCCGCGATCCAGGCCACCATGTCTTCCGCCACGCCCCTCTCTGAGCACGCCGCTGACGCGTCCACGGCAATCGCCTGCGATATCTTCTGCGCGGTGATCGACAATTTCGGCGACATCGGCGTGTGCTGGCGACTTGCGCGCCAACTCGCGAGCGAACACGGCTGGCAGGTGCGCGTGTTCGTCGACGACCTGCATGCGTTTCAGAAGCTGTGCCCGTCGCTGTCGCTGGAGCGCGCTCGCCAGACGGTGAGCGGCATCGTCGTCGAACACTGGCACGAGCCGGCCCATGCGGGCGACACGCTCGAAGTGGCCGATGTGGTGATCGAGGCGTTCGGCTGTGAACTGCCGCCTGTCTACGTCGCCGCGATGGCGGCGCGCGAGCGCACGCCCGTATGGCTCAACCTCGAATATCTGAGCGCCGAGGACTGGGTCGCGGATTTTCATCTGCGGCCGTCGCCGCACCCGCGCTACGCGCTGACCAAGACCTTCTTTTTCCCCGGCCTCGGGCAAGGCACCGGCGGCGTGCTGAAGGAGCGGCATCTCGACAGCGCACGCGCGGCTTTCGAAGCGTCGCCCACCGCGCGCGAGGCGTGGTGGCGGCAAGCCACCGGCCACGCGCCTCCGCCCGCCGAGGCTACCGTCGTCTCGCTGTTCGCCTATGAAAATCCCGCCGTCGACAGCCTGCTCGAACAATGGCGCGACAGCGCCGGCCCGGTCGTGCTGCTGGTGCCCGAAGGCCGCATTTCGGGGGCGCTCGCGCGCTTCTTCGGCCTGCCTTCGTTCGCCGCCGGCTCGCACGCCGTGCGCGGAAATCTCAGCGCACACGCGCTCGCCTTTACCGATCAGCCCGGCTACGACGCGCTGCTGTGGGCAAGCGACATCAATTTCGTGCGCGGCGAAGACTCGTTCGTACGCGCTCAATGGGCCGCCAAACCCTTCGTCTGGCACATCTACCCGCAAGCCGACGACGCCCATCTGCCGAAGCTCGACGCGGCGCTGGCGCACTACGCGCGCATCTTGCCCGCCGATGCGCGCGACGCCCTTGGGCGCTTCTGGCACGCGTGGAACGGCGCGGGCACGCCGGACTGGGCGCAATTGCAGCGTCACTTCCCGGCGCTCAGGCGCCGTGCAGCCGAATGGGCGGACGAACTGGCTCAAGTGGGCGACCTCGCCGGAAATCTGGCCTTGTTCGCAAAAACTCAGTTAAAATAAACGGTTATCCAACGGCCGACGACGCAAGCGCGGCCCGACCGCAGCGGCGAAATCCGGCAATTCGCTTGACCGGCTCGCCTATCCCGCCTCGAAAGATGCGAGACAGTCCCCACATCAAGGTGTGAACGACAGAAATGTCAGACCAGGACGTGTGTTGCGGACGGCGCCACTCGTGTACACGCCCGCACAGGGTAAAAAGCAGGTAACGGATTGCCGGGAATGACGCCGGCCGCAGGTCGCGGCCCGGAAGTCGGTCCCGGCGGCAAGCCGGCCGCGCTTCGCTCGCAACCCGCCGGGCCGCTTCAGGCGGCGCGGCGCAGTGAGCGAGGCGCCGAAGCCGCTTGCGCCGTATGCCGTTGAGCAAAAGTTGAAGCTAATTATTTCGTACAGGACAGTTTTATGAAGACCGCACAGGAACTCCGCACCGGTAACGTCGTGATGATCGGCGCAGACGCAATGGTTGTGCAAAAGGCCGAATACAACAAATCGGGCCGCAACTCCGCCGTCGTCAAGATGAAGTTCAAGAACCTGCTGACCGGCGCAGGCATGGAAAGCGTGTACAAGGCAGACGACAAGTTCGACGTCGTCGTGCTGGAACGCAAGGAAGTCACGTATTCGTACTTCGCTGACCCGATGTACGTGTTCATGGACGCCGACTACAACCAGTTCGAAGTCGAAAGCGAAATGATGGGCGACGCCCTTCATTACCTCGAAGACGGCATGGCTTGCGAAGTCGTGTTCTACAACGAGAAGGCCATCTCGGTCGAACTGCCGACCACGCTGGTCCGTGAAATCATCTACACGGAACCGGCTGTCAAGGGCGATACGTCGTCGGGCAAGGTGTTGAAGAACGCCAAGCTGAACACTGGTTTCGAACTGCAGGTGCCGCTCTTCTGCAACATCGGCGACAAGATCGAAATCGACACGCGTACGCATGAGTACCGCAGCCGCGCTTAAGCGCCCTGCTCGCCGAAATCCTGCGCCGTTGTTGCGGCGCTGAGAAAAAAATCGAAAAAAAAGCGCCCGGATTGGGCGCTTTTTCTTTTTCTTGCTGCCGTGTATGGTTGAGGAAAACTTTACCGGCGCTCTTCTCCGAATTGCACATCAATCCCCCACATTTCCCCTACTTCGCTCAGCAAACCATTGATTATTCTAATCAAATCTTGTTGGCACAGTCCATGCTTAATCTCGAATATAGACCGGTACGGCTTTATTTTCAACTCGGGAGATGCGACATGAATAACGACATCGCTGAAGGCAAATGGAAGCAGATGGTCGGCAAGGCCAAGACCGCATGGGGCGAACTGACGGACGATGAATTGACCAAGGCCCAAGGTCGCGCCGAGAAGCTTGTCGGCCTGATCCAGGAGCGCTACGGCAAGACGCGCGAACAGGCGGAACTCGAAGTGCGCCGTTTTTTCGATAGCAACCGGGATTTCTGACAGCCCGAGTGAAGGAAATACAGGTGCCCGCCCAGGCTTGCAAGACGTGGGAAAGGGCTCCGCAGTGTGATTGATAACGCAAAGGACCAGAAGTACTTGAATCGAATCGCCGCCTGCCTGGTGTTGGACGCGCCGCACGGCCAGCCTACGCAGTGCGGCCGCTCCTGCACCGCGCAAGCGAAGGCTGCGCGCGTGGCGCTGATTCGCTCGACAGTACCGGCCAGCATCGCGCCCGTGGCGCGCGCCAATGTATCGGCGCAGCGCGTTGGGTATTCCATCCATCTAAAAATTGCGCTCGCCATGCCACACGCCCTGATTGTTGAAGACGATCCCAATAGCCTGTCAGGCCTGTCCGCCATCCTCGCCGCCGACGGCTTCTCCGTCGACACGGCGACTACCCTCGCGGAGGCCCGGGCCGCATTGACGCGGTTCATTCCCGATGTCGTACTCGTCGACCTGAATCTGCCGGACGGCAGCGGGCTCGATCTGCTGCAACATCTGCCCGCTCATCCGCCCGGCGGAGATTTGCCCGTGATCGTGATGACGGGTAATGCGACGGTGGAAAGCGCCATTGAAGGTTTACGGCACGGCATCTGGGACTACCTTCTGAAGCCGGTCAACATTCCCCGTTTGCGCAGTCTGCTCGCGCGCATTCCACGCCCGTACGAACTGACCGAAGAAGTGCAGACGCTGCGCGCATCGCTGCGGCAGCTTGGACGTTTCGGTTCCATGCTCGGCCGAAGCAGCGCGATCCAGCATGTGTACGACACGATCGAGCACATCGCGCCGACTGAAGCCGCCGTGCTGATTTCCGGCGAGGTCGGCACCGGCAAGCAGATGGCGGCGCGCACCATGCACGACATGAGCCGGCGCCGCAAAGGGCCGTTCGTCACGTTCGATTGCCGGACCGCCGGCAACCTGGGTGCGAATCGCTCGCTCGACAGCCTGATGTTCGGCCACGAACGCGGCGCGTTTAGCGGCGCCGAGCAGCGCGAGCCGGGCCTGTTCGAACAGGCGAGCGGCGGTACGCTGTTCATCGACGAAATCGCCGAATTGCCGCGCGACCAGCAGGAAGCGCTATTGCGTGCGCTCGATTCGCAGACCTTCATGCGCGTCGGCGGCACGAATCAGGTCGTGACTGACTTCCGGCTGATCGCCTCGACGCGCAAGGTGCCGCGCGCGGCGGTGGCCGACGGCAGTCTGCACGAGGATCTCGCGCTGCGCCTCGAAGCGGCCGCCGTGACGCTGCCGCCTCTGCGGGAGCGCGGCGAAGATCCGGCGTTGATCGCCCAGGCAATCGTCGACGAGTTGAATCACGAAGGAACCACGCGCGGCACGCTGGAGGCCGCCAAGCAGGTCGGGCCGAACTTTCTGCGCGAGTGCCTCGCGTATGAATGGCCGGGCAATGTGCGCGAGTTGCACGACCGCGTGCGGCGCGCGTATCAGGCGTCCGGCGACGTGCTGGAGTCGCTGCGCGCCGACGAGGCGGGCTCGGCGAACGGCCGCGATCTGAACGGCAGCCGCGTGCAGGTCACGGTGGGCACGCCGCTCGCGGACGTCGAGGAAATGCTGATTCGCGCCACGCTGGATGCGGTCGGCGGTACGCGTCACCGGGCGGCGTCGCTGCTCGGCATCAGTCCGAAGACGCTGTACAACAAGCTGCAACGCATGCGCTTGAACTGAGTGCTGGCCGGGCCGGCTTGAGGCTCCAGCCTCGCATGGTTAAAAAACGGCACCTTCGTTTCAAGGTGCCGTTTTTCCTGCCTACCCGCCCGCCTGTCTGTCGCCGCAGCGACTCAGGCGAACGCGCTCCGTAGCAGCGCTTGCGCCTGCAGGTATTGCGGCTCGGCGACCAGCTTGCTCCACTTCAAAGCTTTACCGCGCGGCCGCATGCGTTTGAGCCGGCGCTGCGATTCCTTCGACGGCCTGAAGCGCAGCGCTTCCAGCACCTTCTCTGCTTCGTCCGGCTGATTGCAGATCAGCACCATGTCGCAGCCGGCTTGCAGCGCGGCGGTGGCGCCCTCGGTCAGCGTGCCGCCCTGGCGCGCGGCTTCCATGGAAAGATCGTCGCTGAAAATCGCGCCCTCGAAGCGCAGCTTGTTGCGCAAAATCTCCTGCAGCCACACGCGCGAGAAACCCGCCGGCTTCGAATCGACCTTCGGATAAACCACGTGGGCGGGAATGACCGATCCCAGCGACAAACCGAGCCAGTCGTACGGCGCGGTATCATCGCGCAGGATTTCGTCGAGCGAACGGTCGTCGACCGGCATGGCGACATGCGAATCCGCCCGCGCGAAACCGTGCCCCGGAAAGTGCTTGCCGCAATTGCTCATGCCGGCCAGCGCAAGTCCGTGGTTGAGGCTCTTCGCGAGCAGGGTCACCACGCGCGGATCGCGGTGGAACGAGCGGTCGCCGATCACCTGCGACTGCCCGTAGTTCAGGTCGAGCACCGGCGTAAAGCTCATGTCGATACCGCACGCGCGCAACTCCGCCGCGAGAATGTAGCCGACAGCCGTCGTCACTTTGGTGGCGTGCAATACATCGCTGTCCCACAACGTGCCGAGCTTGCCCATTGCCGGCAGCACGGTGAAGCCGTCGGTGCGAAAACGCTGCACGCGCCCGCCTTCATGATCGACGGCGATCAGCAGATCCTCACGGATCGCGCGAATCGAATCGGTCAACGCGATCAGTTGCGCGCGGCTCTCGTAGTGGCGCGCGAACAGGATCACACCGCCGGTCATGGGATGGGCAAGGCGGCGCTTGTCGTCGTCGTTCAGCGTTTTGCCGACCACGTCGAGCATCACCGGTCCGGGAATGGTTTTCATCGATTTCCGCTGGAAAAAAGCCTGAAGCAAAAGAAGACGCGGCCGGCGTGCACCGCGTTCAAAGTATTTTTTATCTGGCGGCGCCGAGGGCCGCTGCTTGCGTTGATGGCGCCGTCTCCACCGTTTCCGCGATCACGAACGACACCGCGTAATCACGCTCGTCGCTGACAGTGACGCGCGCCGTGATGCCGCGCGCGTCGAGCCATTCGGCCAGTTCGCCGGACGCGACCACCATCGGTTCGCCGCTCGGCTTGTTGAGCGTTTGCAGCGCACGCCACGTCATCGGCCAGCGCATGCCGAGGCCGATCGCTTTCGAGAACGCTTCCTTCGCCGAGAAGCGGGTGGCGAGAAACGCGAGCCCACGCGCCGCCGAGCGGGCGTGCCGCGCGTGATAGACGCGCAGTTCGTCCGGACCGAGCACCTTTTCGGCGAAGCGGCCATGGGTGCGCGTCATGACCGCGGCCACGCGGCTGACCTGAACAATATCCGTACCGATGCCGTAGATCGCCATACGCGAGATCGCCGCCTCAGGTTGCGTCAGGAGCGCGCGCCGAGACGCGCGGCGACCATGATCGCCTTCATCTCGCGCACCGCGTTGTCCCAGCCGGCGAAGATCGCGTGCGCGACGATCGCGTGGCCGATATTCAATTCGTCGATGCCCTCGATCGCGGCAATCTGCTGGACGTTCGTATAGTGCAGGCCGTGGCCGGCGTTGACCTTGATGCCGAGCTTCGCGCCGAATTCGACGGCGCGCACCACGCGCTCGAACTCGCGCTGCTGTTGGGCGGGATCGTGGGCTTCGGCGTAACGCCCGGTGTGCAATTCGATCACCGGCGCGGCGGCTTCGTGCGCGGCGCGAATCTGCGCTTCGTCCGGATCGATAAAGAGCGACACGCGCGAGTTCGCTTCGGCGAGTTGCCTGCACGCGGCACGCACGGCTTCGAACTGGCCGGCGACGTCGAGCCCGCCTTCCGTCGTCAGCTCCTGACGCTTTTCCGGCACGAGGCAGACGTCGTGCGGCTGCACTTCGCAGGCGATGTCGAGCATTTCCTGCGTGACCGCGCACTCGAGATTCATGCGCGTCTTCAGGAGCGGACGCAGCTTGCGCACGTCGGCGTCGACGATATGACGCCGGTCTTCACGCAGATGCAGCGTGATGACGTCGGCGCCGGCCTCTTCGGCCATCAGCGCGGCGCGGATCGGATCGGGATACGAGGTGCCGCGCGCGTTGCGCAGCGTGGCGACGTGATCGATGTTCACGCCCAGGTCAATCACATTCGGCGACGTAAGAAAGAAGCTCATAAGTTCTGCAGGTCGATCAGGATCTGGCGCGTCGCGAGCGGCGTGCCGCCAAGGTAAGTGTTGAGCAGAAAGCGCATCAGCGTTTTGCTTTGCGCCACGGTCTGCGCTCGATGGTAGTCGTCCTGTTCCATATCGAGCAAGGTTTGTCCGGCGATGACCGGCCATTGCGCGGGCAGATCGTCGGAAGCCTCGCGCACGCCGCGCTCGGGGTCGAACACGTAGCGGCCTTCGGCCAGCACCGCCTTGCGCGCGACGGTGCGGTCCAGCGCCATCGCGTAGCCGGTTTCGCGCAGGAGCACGCGCTCGAACGAACGCAGCACCTGCACGGGCGGCTCGTCGTGCGCGAGACGCGTCATCGTGACGACGTAGTGGTGGAACAATTGCGGATGCGGGTCTTCGCGCGCGCAGAACTTGACCAGCAGTTCGTTGACATAGAAGCCGCACAGGAGCGCGTCGCCGGCCAGCGGCAACATGCCGCCGACCCACTCGGCGCCGGTCAGCGTGCGCACTTCGGACTTGCCCGACCATGACAGCGCGAGCGGCTGGAACGTCTGCAACACGCCGCGCAGCGCGGAGTGCGGACGCTTCGCGCCCTTCGCGACGAGCGCGAGGCGGCCGTGATCGCGCGAGAGCACGTCGATGATCAGACTGGTCTCGCGATACGGATAGCTGTGGAGAACGAATGCAGGTTGCTCCGCGATCCGGTAGTCGGACGCGGAGGTGCGCGGCGCGCGGCGGGCCGGCGCTTTACGTGGCTCGCCTTCGGCGCCCTGGGCGCTTTTGGTCGATGAAGATTTTCTGGTGCTACGAGCGGGTTTGGACGCGGGTTTGGACAAATCGCGTGCCGGCGCGGCCGGCTCCGGGTCGTCCGGGTCGGCGTCGGAATTCAGCGTCATCCACGCGTCATTCGTACCCATACGCACGGAGCCCGGCTTCGTTGTCGGCCCAGCCGCTCTTCACCTTGATGAAGGTTTCCAGATACACCGGACCGTCGAACAGCCGTTCCATGTCGAGGCGCGCTTCGGTGCTGATCTGCTTCAGCTTCGCACCCTTCTGGCCGATGATCATTGCCTTGTGCGTGTCGCGGTCGACCATGATGGTCGCGAAGATGCGGCGCAGGCGCCCTTCGGTTTCGAACTTGTCGATCAGCACCGTGCTCGTGTAGGGCAGTTCGTCGCCGGTCCAGCGGAACACTTTCTCGCGCAGGATTTCCGCAGCCAGGAAGCGCTCGCTGCGATCGGTCAGGTCGTCTTCGCCATAGATCGGCGCGCCTTCCGGCAGGAACGGCTTGACGGTCGCCATCAGACGCTTGATGTCGTCGGGATGTTTCGCCGACAGCGGCACGATCTCGGCGAACTTGTGCAGCGCGCTGACCTGCTGCATGAACGGGAACAGCGAGTCCTTATCGGACACGCGATCGAGCTTGTTCGCGATCAGCAGCGTGGGCACCGACGGCGGAATCAGGTCGAGCACTTTCTGGTCGTCCGGGCCAAAGCGGCCGGCTTCGATCACGAACAGGATCGCATCCACCGAAGTCAGCGTGGACGTGACCGCGCGATTGAGCGAACGGTTCAGCGCGCCGCTGTGCTTGGTCTGAAAACCAGGCGTGTCGACAAAAATGTATTGCGCGTCTTCGAGCGTATGAATGCCCGTGATGCGATGGCGCGTGGTCTGCGCCTTGCGCGACGTGATACTGACTTTCTGGCCGACCAGCGCGTTCATCAGCGTGGATTTGCCGACGTTGGGGCGGCCGACGATCGCGACCATGCCGCAGCGAAAACCAGTGGGAGTGGGAGCGTTCATATTCGGGCTACGGCAAGTTCAGATCGACACGCGCGATAGGCGCGCCGATGGCAATCAATGGCCCGCGTCGGCGACGCGCGTTTGCACCGCGTCGGCTACGCCGGGTTCGTGTTCGGTCGGCGCCGCTGCGCCGGGTGTGGCGTCGCGGTTGCGAAGTTTGTCGACGCCGCGCGCGGCCGCGGCTTCCGGTTTGGCTTCGGCCGTTCTGGTTTCGGCCGTTCTCGCGTCCACAGGCTTTGTATCGGGTTTTTCGGCGGACTTCTCGGCGGGTTTATCCGCCGCTGCCGCTCCGGCTTTATCAGTGGACCTGTCGCTCGCGTGGGCGGCCGTCTTCTCCGCTTTCTCGGCCTTATCGGCGCGTTCGGCTTTGTCCTGCCCGCTGTATTCCACATGCGCGGCGCGAATCACAGCCAACGGTGCGGCTGTGACGCCCAGCGTGGGGCGCTCGCTTGCGGACTCCGCCGTGGCCGTTGCGCGGGGTTCACCGCGCCCTGCTCCACGCTCGCTCTTGCGATCCGGGCTGCGCAAATCCAGCGCGGCTTGCACGCCGGTGACGCCAGGTACGATCTCCGGCTCGACGTTCTTCGCCGCGCGGGCACTTTTCGAGCGCTTGGGTTTGCCGACTATGGCGGGCGCCGCGGCCATCACTTCGTCGAGCGCTTTCTTGGCCGCCGCCTGCTCCGCAGCGCGCCGGCTCGCGCCGGAGCCGGAGACTTTCACGTCCAGCTTCGGCACCGTGCATTCGACTTCGAATTGTTGATTGTGCGCCGCACCATGCGTAGCCACAACCGTATAAGTAGGCAGCGCGATCTTGTGACCCTGCAAATATTCCTGGAGCAGCGTCTTGGCGTCCTTGCCGAGCGTGCGCGGGTCGATATGATCGAGAATCGGCACGTAAAGACGCTTGATGACCGTCTGGGCGGCCTCGAAGCCGCCGTCGAGGAACACCGCGCCTAGCACGGCTTCGAGCGTGTCAGCGAGGATCGAGGGGCGGCGGAAGCCGCCGCTGCGCAACTCGCCTTCGCCCAGCCGCAAGCCTTCGGAAATATTGAGGGCCTGAGCGATTTCGTAAAGCGACTGCTGTTTGACCAGATTGGCACGGACGCGCGACAGATCGCCCTCGTCCAGTTTGCCGAAACGTTGGAACAAAAGCGCAGCCACCGCGCAATTCAGAACGGAGTCGCCAAGAAACTCGAGCCGTTCGTTATGCGTGGAACTGTGACTGCGGTGCGTTAAAGCCTGGCGCAGCAATTCCGCATTGCGAAATTCATAGCGCAGACGGCTTTCCAACGGAGATAGGGGCATGGGCAGAGTATAACGCGGGCGTCCGACCCGGCGACAACGCGGGACGGCCAGCGGAAAAAGCGTGGTGAAGCGACGTTACCGCGGGATCTTAAAGTAGCATGACAACACGCCGCGGCTCGTGTGACCTCTGTAACGGTCAACCTCGGGTTAACCGAAGCCCAACCGCGCGGCGTGTCGTGCAATCAACGCATATGAACTCAGTTGAATGAGCCGATGCGTTTCAGATTGCTGAAGTTCATCCAGATAAAAAACGCGCGGCCGACGATATTGGCATCCGGCGCAAAACCCCAGTACCGGCTATCCGCGCTGTTATCGCGGTTGTCGCCCATCATGAAGTAATTGCCCGGCGGCACTTTGCAGATCACGCCGCGTGCGTTGTACGTGCAATTGTCACGGTACGGATAATCTTCCGCGCCGACGATGAACGGCGGCACAGCGGGATTGTTCAGTATCGCGTTCTTGCGGCCGTCAAGATCTTCTTCGAACTGCTTCGCGTAGCCCATTCGCTCGTCGTCGAGATAATCGGGCAGCGGCGTTTCAGGCACCGGCTTGCCGTTGATCGTGAGCTGCTTGTCCTGATACGCGACGGTGTCGCCCGGCAGGCCGATCACACGCTTGATGTAGTCCACCGATTCGTCTTTCGGGTAGCGGAACACCACCACGTCGCCGCGCTGGAGCGGACGGCCTCCGGTGATCTTGGTGTTGCTGATCGGCAGACGGATGCCGTAGTCAAATTTATTGACGAGGATGAAGTCGCCCACCAGCAGCGTCGGCACCATCGAGCCTGAAGGAATCTTGAACGGCTCGACCACGAACGAGCGCACCACGAACACCACCAGAATCACCGGGAAAAAGCTCGCAGAATATTCGAGCCACCACGGTTGACGCAGCTTGTCGTCACGCAGACGCGCACGCGTTTGTGCCGCGTTTTCGTCGGCGAAACGCTCGCCGATTCGTGCCTGCTGGCGGTCGAACTCGGCGACCGCGGCTTCCGCCGCGCGGCGCCGTTGCGGCATGAAAACCAGTTTGTCTGCGACCCATGCGACGCCCGTCAAAATGACGAGCACAAAAAGAATCAGCGCAAAATTCATAGGGTTCCGTTGTTCGTCTTATTTGTCTTCGACACGCAGAATGGCGAGGAAAGCCTCTTGCGGAATCTCGACCGATCCCACCTGCTTCATTCGCTTCTTGCCTGCCTTTTGCTTTTCCAGCAGCTTCTTCTTACGAGAAATGTCGCCGCCGTAGCATTTTGCCAGCACGTTCTTACGCAACGCTTTAATGTTTTCGCGCGCAATAATGTTCGCACCGATGGTGGCCTGAATCGCCACGTCGTACATCTGACGCGGAATCAGTTCGCGCATTTTCGCCGCCACTTCGCGGCCGCGATACTGGCTTTGCGAACGGTGCACGATGACTGACAACGCGTCCACCTTGTCGCCGTTGATCAGCATGTCGACCTTCACGACGTCTGCCGCGCGATATTCCTTGAACTCGTAATCCATCGACGCATAGCCGCGCGAGATCGACTTCAGGCGATCGAAGAAATCGAGCACGACTTCGCCCATCGGGATCTCATAGGTCAACTGGACCTGGCGGCCGTGGTACTGCATGTTGATCTGCGTGCCGCGCTTTTGCGTGCACAGCGTGATCACCGAGCCGACATAGTCCTGCGGCATATACAGATTCACGGTGACGATCGGCTCACGCACTTCTTCGATCTTGGACGGCTCCGGCATCTTGGCCGGATTCTCGACCATGATGGTCGTGCCGTCGCGCTGCAGGACTTCGTACACCACGGTCGGCGCCGTGGTGATCAGGTCCATGTCGAATTCGCGTTCCAGACGCTCCTGCACGATCTCCATGTGCAGCAGACCAAGGAAGCCGCAACGGAAACCGAACCCGAGCGCCTGGGACACTTCCGGCTCGTACATCAGCGAGGCGTCGTTCAGCTTCAGCTTTTCCAGCGAATCGCGCAGCGCGTCGTACTGGTTCGCTTCGACCGGATAGAGACCGGCGAACACCTGCGGCTTCACTTCCTTGAAGCCCGGCAGCGGTTCGGCGGCCGGACGGTTCACCAGCGTGACGGTGTCGCCCACCTTCGCCGCGGCCAGTTCCTTGATGCCGGCGATGATGAAGCCCACCTGCCCAGCCGACAGCGATTCGAGATTCTTCGACTTCGGCGTGAACACGCCGATATGTTCGACCGGATACTGCGCGCCGGTCGCCATCATGCGGATCTTGTCTTTCGGACGCAGCGTGCCATTGACGATACGCACCAGCATCACGACGCCAACGTAGTTGTCGAACCACGAGTCGATGATCAGCGCCTGCAACGGCGCTTCCGGATCGCCCTTGGGCGGCGGCACTTTGGCGACCAATGCTTCGAGCACGTCTTCGACGCCGAGGCCCGTCTTCGCGCTGCAGCGCGTGGCGTCGGTTGCGTCGATGCCGATCACGTCTTCGATTTCGGCGATCGCATTTTCGGGGTTGGCAGCCGGCAGATCGATCTTGTTCAGTACCGGAATCACGTCGACGCCGAGTTCGATTGCCGTGTAGCAGTTGGCCACGGTTTGCGCTTCGACGCCCTGGCTCGCGTCGACGACCAGCAGCGCGCCTTCGCATGCGGACAACGAGCGGCTGACTTCGTACGAGAAGTCGACGTGGCCCGGCGTGTCGATCATGTTCAGGTTGTAGACTTGCCCGTCACGGGCCTTGTACGTCAGTGCGGCGGTTTGTGCCTTGATGGTGATGCCGCGCTCGCGTTCGAGATCCATCGAATCGAGCACTTGAGATTCCATCTCGCGATCGGACAGGCCGCCGCAGATCTGGATGATGCGATCGGCGAGCGTCGACTTGCCATGGTCGATGTGCGCAATGATCGAGAAGTTACGAATATGATCCATTCAGTACCGATCAAGCGAAAAAGGCGCGCTCGGACAATAGCGGAGCACGCCTTGTAAGTAGGTGAAAAACCTATCTATTTTAGCCGAAAAGGCTATCGCCCGGCGCATCTTGCGAAGCTCAGGCGGAAAAGACGGCTCAGCGACTATCTTGCATGGGACCAGAGTGAGGCGCTAACGCGCCAACTCTGATGGACGGGAAACGCGTGAAACCCTGGTGTGGATGACGCAGCCTTTATGCAGCCTTTTATGCTGCCTTCGCGCCCTTCTTGAGCCAGGCTCAGGATGCTGCCGCGACCCGGGCGGCGAGCGCGGCACGAACCCGCGCCGCGTCGAGGTGATAGTGACACAGTTCGACGCCGTCACAGACCAGAACCGGCACCTGTTCGTTGTAACGGGCTTCCAGCATGGGATCAGTATCGACGTCGACCACCTCGACAGTAGCGCCGAATTCGGCCAGCAAAGGCGCGAGCGCGGCGCGCATGTCGTCGCAAAGATGGCACCACGCGCGCCCATAGAGCGTGAGCGGTGCCGCCTTCGTCATTTCTGAACGCTACGCGGGCGGATCGGCACGAACTGCGTGTTCTCGCCGCGGCGAACCAGCAGCGCGACCATCTTCTGCGAATCGAGGTGCGAACTCACGTCGTCGAACTGCTTCGCGCTCGTGATGTCCGTGTCTCCCACCCGCAGAATGATGTCGCCCTTTTGCAGGCCGACACGCGCCGCCGGACCGTCCACGGCGTCGATCTGCACGCCGTTGTGCAGCTTGAGCGCCTTCAGCTGATCGGCAGGGATGTCGCTGACGGCCACACCCAACACGTTCGTGGCGCGCTGCTTCGGCACCGGCGGCTTCTTCTGATCCGCTTTGATCGTCTTGTCCGGCTGCATTTCGGCGATCGTCACCGGCAGATCGCGCGTCTGGCCCTTGCGCCAGATCGTGATCGTCGACTTGGTGCCCGGCTTCGTGTCGCCGACCATGCGCGGCAGGTCCGTTGCGGTGTCGACCGAATGGCCGTTGAACTTCAGGATGATGTCGCCCGGCTGCACACCGGCTTTATCCGCCGGGCCGCCCGGTTCGACGCTGCTGACCAGCGCGCCTTGCGCCTTCGGCAAACCAAGCGAGTCGGCCACGTCTTTGGTCACTTCGCCGATCGCCACGGCGATCCGGCCGCGCACGACCTTGCCCGACGCCTTCAACTGGTCGGCCACGCGCATGGCCTCGTCGATCGGAATCGCGAACGAAATGCCCATGAAACCGCCGGTGCGGCTGTAGATCTGCGAGTTGATGCCGATCACCTCGCCCTGCATGTTGATCAGCGGACCGCCCGAGTTGCCCGGATTGACGGCCACGTCGGTCTGGATGAACGGCAGATAGTCGCCCGTGTCGCGCCCCTTGGCGCTGACGATGCCGGCCGTCACCGTGTTCTCCAGGCCGAACGGCGAGCCGATCGCGACCACCCACTCGCCCACGCGAACCTTGTTCGAGTCGCCGATCGTAATGGTCGGCAGATTGGCGGCACTGATCTTCACGACGGCGACGTCGGTGCGATCGTCCACGCCGATCAGCTTTGCCTTGAATTCGCGCTTGTCGGTGAGCGTGACGTAAATGGTGTCCGCGTCGTCGATGACGTGCGCGTTGGTCATCACGTAACCGTCCGCCGACAGGATAAAGCCCGAGCCGACTCCGCTGTTCTGTTCCTGATCGCTGTTGTCCGGCGAGTCCTGGCTGCCGCCACTGCCGCCGTTGTCGCCGCCGCGGGGTGAACCCGAACCCGGGGAACCCGGCGATTGGGGCGACTGCGGCAACGGAATGCCGAAGAAGCGCCGGAAAAATTCCGACATATCGCCGTCGTCCATGCCCGGCGGCAAACCGCTGCGGGCACCGCTGCTCGACACGCGTGTGGTCGTGCGAATGTTGACGACCGCCGGGCCGACCTTGTCGACCAGGTCAGTGAAGTCGGGCAGATTGGCGGCGGGAGCGGCCGACGCCATATGCGGCACGAGCGGCAAACACGCCGCTACCACCGCGGCCGCGAGGAATTTGCGCACCGAGAAAGTCGTCATATCGTAGCAAGCCGAGGGATTCAGGATTCGGAGGATTACTTCGGAGCTTTGTATTCTATGGCAGACGCAAATTGCTGCAATGTGGTCTGAGGCACTTCACCAAGCAGAGTAATCCAGAAGTCTCCGCGCCGCTTGACGAGCACGTGCGTTGCGCCGCTGCTGCCCGCGCCTTCCTTGCGCGTGTTGTTCTCGACCGGCTCGACGAACACCGAGATGGCCGCGAGGCCGTCCGAGAACACCGCCTGATCCACCGGAATGGTCGGCTGGCCCGGATCGCGCGCAGCCATAGGACGGCGCAGTTCACGAATCTTGCGGAAACCCGGCACCGTCGGCGTGATCTGCCAGCCTTGCGCGGCCATGTCGACCGGCTCGACCGGCGGATGGACCACGGTCCACCCCGCCAGATTACGAATAACGTTGACGATGCCGGCCTTGTCCACCGGCACGCCGATGCGAATCTGCGAAAACGACAGTTGCTCCAGCACCTGACCGTTCGGGTCGAGCGTCTGGGCACGCAGCAGGAGACCGGTTTTCTTGTCGGCCCACAGCTTGTAGGCGAAGCGATAGGCGTCTTTCGGGTCGAGCTCGATCACCTGGCTGTCGACACCCGCGACACGGTCGTCGCCAAGCAGCTTGGGCTCGTAGACCGACAGCACCTGCTCGCCGCTCACGGCCAGCAACGCAGGGAACGAGTCCTTGTTCTGGCGCTTCTCGACAACGCACAGATGCCGCTCCGGCACGAACGTGTAGAGCTCTTCGTTATGGCGCAGCATTTTGCGCGGCTTGCCGTCGAGGCTTTCGAGCTGCTCGAATTCGCCGTCCGAACGCGTGGCATAGTGCGCGATCCGCGACGTTTGAACGAAATTGCCGCGCTGGTAGACGAACGCGCCCTCGTAATTTTGCTGCTGCGCGGCCTGATGGATGCGATCGAGCAGATCCGCGGCCGTGCGACGGGCGACGAGCGGATCGTCGGTTTGTGCAAAGACCCGCGGTGTGGCGGACAGCAATACGGCTGCGCAGAACAGAAATGCCGGCAGCCGCCCCCAGATAGTCGTTTTATTCAACCGCGGAGTCTGCATCAAACTATTGGCCTTGCGTAGAAACAGCGGCAGCGCGAATCAGCGGCATCGAGCCCGGCATGACCGGTTGTTGCGCGAATTGCTGGTGAGCTTCCAGATACTGGTCGAGACTGGCGTCGCGAATAATGTTGGCGTCTTGCGCGACCGGCTGCACGGTAGCCGCCGGCACCGAAGCCATAGCCACGCGTTGCAGCGCGTCGCCATGCGACTGGACCGACGCGAGTTGCGCCGTGCCCGGGCCGCCTGGCACGCCTTGCAGTTGCGGCACGACGATCCACGTCAGCGTGGCGGCCGCGGCTGCGACGGCAAAGGCCGGCACGACACGGCGGCGCAGCGCCAGCAAACGGCGTGCGACCGGCATGGCGGCGGGCGCCAGCACGTGCGGCTCATTGTCGAAGCGCGCGGCAAAACCGTTCAGGAACGCGCTGCTCGCCGCCGGGCTGACCGCCAGATCGTCGGAACGCAAGGCGTCGCCGATCAGGTGATAGCTCGACCAGGCGGCGCGATCCTGGCCGTCCAGTCCGGAAATAAACGTGTCCAGATTCAGATGCTCTTCGCCGACCAGCTCACCGTCGACAAAAGCGGACAGACGCTCGCCGCGCGAGCTGGCTTGCGATTGCATCGAGACCGACCCCATGATGCTCCCCATCTTACAAATACCCCGTAGTGACACCACTAATCCAGATATTGCACCCGCGCCCCGCCCGGCCGGCTGGTCGTTCACCAGCGCTTGCCTTCAGGTGTGTCAAGTAACGGACGCAATTTTGCCGCAATGGCTTCGCGAGCGCGGAAAATTCGTGATCTGACCGTGCCGATTGGGCAACCCATCATCTCAGCGATTTCCTCGTAGCTCAAACCTTCAATTTCACGAAGAGTAATGGCGGTGCGCAACTCTTCCGGTAAAACCGCCATCGCAGCATTGACCGTCTCAGCGATCTGCTTGCTCATCAACATCGACTCAGGCGTGTTGATATCCCTTAGTTGGTCCGCGTCCGAGAAAGTTTCAGCTTCTTCAGCATCTGCTTCGGTCGAGGTCGGCGCGCGCCGCCCTTGGGTCGCAAGGTAGTTCTTTGCCGTGTTGACGGCAATCCGGTACAACCACGTATAAAAGGCCGATTCGCCGCGAAACTGCGGCAACGCCCGGTACGCCTTGATAAAGGCGTCCTGAGCGACGTCCTCCACCTCGGCGGGATCCCTCACGAGGCGCGAGATCAGGCGCAGAATCTTACGGTGGTATTTGGAGACCAGAAGCTCGAACGCGGCCTTGTCGCCCTTCTGGACGCGCTCGACCAGCACCTGATCAATTTCTTTTTCGCTCACCTGATAAATCCGTTAACTATAGGGCGCATGGCGGGGGACCATTGTAGCGTTCCCGTCATTCGGGCACGTTACGCCGGTAACAGCGGTTACAGTCGTTACAGTCAGCCGCCGGCGCCACGTCGGCCCAGCACTGCCAGTTCGCGAAAAATGGGGGCCGGGAGGGCGTCGGCGGTGAACAGTAAAGTGCGCGAACAGCCCTGCTCCGGCATCAGCGCCAGAATCAGCAGGCGGCCGCTCCACTGCGAACAGCCGGCGATGCGCCCTTGCGCCAGCAGCGCACCTGTCCGGCCCCAGACGGACAACCCGTCCGGCCCGATTTTCAGCGCGACGGGTTGCGCGCGCTGATACCGGAGCGCGCAAAGCGCGAGCCACGCCCACACAGTGAGCGTCAACGGGACCGCTTGCCACGTGCCCAGATGCCACGCGAGACAAGCAAAGACGGCCGACGTCGCCGTCAGAACAAAAACCCCCAACGCCGCCCACATAGCGACGGAGCGCCGCAGCGCAATGCGCTGCGGCGCTCCGTCAGGCGTTGCCGATTCAGGGGAGCGCGCCGGCAGAACCGGCGCCTTCGACTGGCGCGTCACCAACTATCTATCAGGCGCGCTTGAAAACCAGCGTGCCGTTCGTGCCGCCGAACCCGAACGAGTTCTTCAGCGCGACATCGATCTTCATCTCCCGCGCGGTATTGGCGCAGTAGTCCAGATCACAGGCCGGATCCTGGTTGAAGATGTTGATCGTCGGCGGCGATACCTGATGATGCACGGCCAGCACGGTAAACACCGACTCCAGACCACCGGCGCCGCCCAGCAGGTGCCCGGTCATCGACTTGGTCGAGTTCACGACCATGTTTTTGGCGTGATCGCCGAAAGCGCGCTTGATGCCGGTGGTTTCTGCCAGGTCGCCGAGCGGCGTGGACGTGCCATGCGCGTTCAGATAATTCACCTGATCGAGGTTGATGCCCGCGTTCTTCAGCGCCGCTAGCATGCAGCGGCGCGCGCCGTCGCCGTCTTCCAGCGGCGCGGTCATGTGATAGGCGTCGCCGCTCATCCCATAGCCGCTGACTTCCGCGTAAATCTTCGCGCCGCGAGCCTTCGCGTGCTCGTACTCTTCGAGCACCATGACGCCGGCGCCCTCGCCCAGCACGAAACCGTCGCGATCCTTGTCCCACGGCCGGCTCGCCGTGGCCGGATCGTCATTGCGTTGCGACAGCGCGCGCGCCGCCGCAAAGCCTCCGACACCGAGCGGCGACACGGTCGATTCCGCACCGCCCGCGATCATCACGTCCGCGTCGCCGTATTCGATCAGGCGCGACGCCTCGCCGATACAGTGCAGACCCGTGGTACAGGCCGTGACGATAGCCAGATTCGGACCCTTGATGCCGAACTTGATCGACAGATGGCCGGAGATCATGTTGATGATCGACGCCGGCACGAAGAACGGCGAAATACGGCGCGGGCCGCGATTAAGCAGTTCGGTTTGCGTCACTTCGATCATCGGCAAGCCACCGATACCCGAACCGACCACTACACCGATACGCTCCGAATTCTCGTCGGTGACTTCGAGGCCGCTGTCCTGCATCGCCTGGATGCCTGCAGCCACGCCGTAATGGATGAATGTATCCAT
This sequence comes from Paraburkholderia sp. USG1, assembly GCF_031570135.1. NCBI lineage: Bacteria > Pseudomonadati > Pseudomonadota > Betaproteobacteria > Burkholderiales > Burkholderiaceae > Paraburkholderia > Paraburkholderia sp. USG1. The sequence goes on from NZ_JAMWXW010000018.1 coordinate 114,273, forward strand.
GTGGCGCGCTTCCTTACCGGGGATGTAGTCCTCGATATTGAAGCCCTTCACCTCGCCGGCGAAGCGAGTCGAAAAGTTCGACGCATCGAATTTCGTGATATTGGCAATACCCGACTTGCCGGCGACCAGATTGGCCCAGCCGTCGGCAACATTATTGCCAACAGGCGAAATCAGCCCCAGGCCTGTAACAACAACACGACGGCGGCTCACGGTAACCCCTTTTTCATAGATGACAAAAGCAAAAGCCACAGCGGCCACAGGAACGTGCCCTGTGTGCCCTGTGGCTGTTAAGCGCCCCCACGCCCGGTGCTTCGCACCAAGCCACCCCGAGGGGCGAAATCCCCCAAGGGGACTTCCTGCTGGGCGGAAAACGCGGGGCGGCCCGGCGTTTTCTTGAAAGTCGGCAATCGCGCGAAAAGTTGCGCTGTCAACATCGCTTGCTCCTGCACGGCAAAAAGCGCCAACCCTGCTGGCGTCGGCAACCGACACGGCAGGGCGTCATACGCCGCCAACGCAGAAACGCAGGCGCGAATGACCTTAGGCCTTGACGTTTGCGCGAGCGTAGTCGATCGCTTGCTGAACGGTAGTGATCTTCTCGGCTTCTTCATCCGGAATTTCCATGCCGAACTCGTCTTCGAGGGCCATCACGAGTTCAACGGTGTCGAGCGAGTCGGCGCCGAGGTCGTTCACGAACGAAGCTTCGTTCTTGATCTCAGCCTCTGCAACGCCCAGTTGTTCTGCGACGATCTTCTTGACGCGCTGTTCGATATTGTCCATTACCCCTCCAAGGGAAAAGAAGTTCAAAAATACAGGTGCGCGCATTTTATCAGGTTTGACCCGGCAAAAAAGCGGCGCATCGGGTTGCTGTCAAGGCATGCGCCTTACGCATTTACAAACGCATCAAGGCGCGGATAGTAACCGAATTTGGTTACGACATGTACATTCCGCCGTTCACATGCAGTGTCGTGCCGGTGATGTAGCCGGCTTGCGACGACGCGAGAAAGGCCACGGCGTGCGCGATGTCTTCCGGGCTGCCCAGGCGCCCCAGCGGAATCTGTGTCTTCAGCGCCGTTTGCTGCTCTTCCGGCAAGGTCCTGGTCATGTCGGTATCGATGAAGCCCGGCGCGACGCAATTCACCGTGATGCCGCGGCTGCCGATCTCGCGTGCAAGCGCGCGCGTCATGCCCGCCACGCCCGCTTTCGCGGCGGCGTAATTGACTTGCCCCGGGTTGCCGGCCGAGCCGACCACGGACGTGATGTTGATGATGCGGCCGCCCTTCGCCTTCATCATGGGACGCAGCACCGCGCGCGACAGACGGAACACCGACTTGAGGTTGGTGTCGATCACCGCATCCCAATCGTCGTCCTTCATGCGCATGGCGAGTTGATCCTGCGTGATGCCGGCGTTATTCACCAGCACATGCAGCGCGCCGAATTCCTTCACCGTACCGTCGATCAGCGCTTCCGCTGCGGCCGCGTCGTTCACGTTCAGTACCGCACCTCGGCCGCTCACACCGGCTGCGTTAAATGCTTCGCTGATGGCGGCCGCGCCGCTTTCGCTGGTTGCCGTGCCGATCACCGTTGCGCCCTGGCGCGCCAGTTCCAATGCGATCGCACGCCCAATGCCGCGCGAAGCGCCGGTCACGATTGCGATCTGCTTGTCGAGAGTCTTTTCCATCTGTCAGTCCGGATGCCCTTCGGAGGGCTGATTGATTCCTGATGCGCAGTCCTGATGCCGTCGCGCAGCACGTGCTGCCAGGTGCCGTGCGACGTTGCGTTCAGCCTGCCTTCACGAGTTTGAGCGTCTCTTCGAGCGAAGCCGGATCGAAGATCGAGGCACCGACCAGGTTGCCGTCGATACGCTTGGTCAAACCCGCAAGGACCTTGCCCGGACCACATTCGATCACGTGCGTGACGCCTTGAGCCGACATGGCCCGAACGCTTTCGACCCAGCGCACCGCGCCGGCCGCCTGGCGCACCAGCGCGTCTTTGATCCCGGCCGGTTCGTTGACCACGGCGACGTCCACGTTGTTGATGACCGGAATAGCCGGCACCTGCACGTCGACGCTCGCCAGATACTCGCGCAGTTGGTCCGACGCGGGCTTGAGCAGCGACGAGTGGAACGGCGCCGAGACGGGCAGCGGCAACGCGCGTTTGGCGCCCTTCGCCTTTGCGACTTCGCAGGCCTTTTCGACAGCGGCCTTGTTGCCCGCGATCACGACCTGCGCCGGCGCATTGAAATTAACCGCTTCGACGACGCCCGCAGCCGACGCTTCAGCGCACACCGCGCGCACCGTATCGTCGTCGAGACCGAGAATCGCGGCCATTCCGCCTTCACCGACCGGCACCGCCGTTTGCATGGCTTGCGCGCGAAACCGCACGAGCGGCACGGCGTCGCGAAACGCAATCGCGCCCGCCGCGACCAGCGCGGTGTATTCGCCCAGGCTGTGGCCTGCGACGATTGCCGGCTTCGGGCCGCCAGCCTGCAGCCACGCGCGATACATGGCGTACGAGGCAGTCAGCATGACCGGCTGGGTATTGGTGGTGAGGTTCAGATCTTCGGCAGGGCCTTCGGCAATCAGCTTGCCGAGATCCTGATTGAGCGCATCGGAAGCTTCCTGAACCGTCTCACGCACGACTGCGTGATCGGCGAATGCGTTGAGCATGCCGACCGACTGCGAACCTTGCCCAGGAAAAACGAACGCAAATTTCATATCGTCCCCAAAATCGATGTTGTCAGATGTGGGTGGCACGCCCGGTTGACGCGAGCGCGCTCAAGCGTAGTCGAGCGCCGCGAAGGGCGCTCGCCATCACGTCGCCGCTTTCAGTAGCGGATAACCGACGCGCCCCATGTGAAGCCGCCGCCGACGCCTTCGATCAGCACGTTCTGGCCGCGCTTGATGCGGCCGTCGCGCACCGCGACGTCGAGTGCGAGCGGAATGGACGCAGCCGACGTGTTGCCGTGCTCGCCCACTGTGACGATCATGCGTTCCTGCGGCAAACCGAGCTTGCGGCAGGTGCTTTGCATGATGCGGATATTCGCCTGATGCGGAATCAGCCAGTCGATCTGCTCAGCCGACAGATTGGCTTTCTCGAGCGCTTCGACCGCGACTTTTTCGAGCACGTTGACGGCGAGCTTGAACACGGCCTGCCCGTCCATGTGCAGGAACGCGCTGCCGGATACCACGCCGCCGTTCACGTTGCCCGGCGTGCAAAGAATGTTCGAATGGCTGCCGTCCGCGTGCAGCGCGCTGGCGAGCACGCCCGGTTCGTCGGACGCCTGCAGGATCACCGCGCCCGCTCCGTCGCCGAACAGCACGCAGGTGGTGCGATCCTTGAAGTCGAGAATGCGCGAGAAGGTTTCCGCGCCGATCACAAGCGCCGTACGGTGCTGACCGCTGCGAATGAAGCTGTCAGCCGTCGCCACCGCATAGGCAAACCCGGAACAGACGGCCTGCACGTCGAAGGCCGCGCCGTGGTTCTTGATGCCGAGCTTGTTCTGCAACAGGCACGCCGTGCTGGGAAACACGAAGTCGGGCGTGGAGGTTGCAACGATGATCAGGTCGATGGATTGCGGGTCGATATCCGCAGCCTCGATCGCGCGTTGCGAAGCGATGAACGCCAGATCGCTGGTCGTGACATCAGGTTCTGCGAAGTAGCGCGCGTGAATGCCCGTACGGGCGACGATCCACTCGTCGCTTGTCTCGATACCCTGCTCGGCGAGACGTTCCGCCAGATCCTGATTGGTGACGCGGTTGGGCGGCAGATAACTGCCCGTGCCCAGCACGCGGGAATAAATTGTCGATTGAGCCATTATGCCTTCGAGGATTGCGCAGCGTAGGGCTCGGCCGGCTGGCCTGCGATCGGGCTTGCGTGGCCCGCACCGCTCGCGTCGCGCGCCGCCTGTTCGAGAGATCCCGCGTTCTCTTCCATTGCCCGCGCAAGGCGTTCCAGCACGCCGTTTTTGACGGCATCATACCCGCGTTTGATAGCCCACTCAAACCCGTAGGCATCCGCCGAACCGTGGCTTTTGATCACCAGCCCGCGCAGGCCGAGCAACGCAGCACCATTGTATTGCCGATGATCGACGCGTTTCTTGAAGCGCATCAATACCGGCAAGGCCAGCACCGCCATCACCTTGGTGAGCCAGGAGCGGCCGAACTCTTCCTTGATGATGTTGGACAGCATCTGCGCGAGGCCTTCCGACGTCTTCAGCGCGACATTGCCGACAAAACCGTCGCAGACGATCACGTCGACCGTACCCTTGAAGATATCGTTGCCTTCAACGTTACCGTGAAAGTTAAGTGTACTCGCGCGCAGCAGTTCGCCGGCACGTTTGATGGTGTCGTTGCCCTTGATGACTTCTTCGCCGATGTTGAGCAGGCCGATGGTGGGCCGCTCCTTGCCCTCGAGCGCAGACACGAGCGCGTGCCCCATTTCCGCGAACTGCAGCAGATGTTGCGGCTCGCAGTCGACGTTGGCGCCCAGGTCGAGCATCATCGTGTAGCCATTGGGGTTGGGCAGCGCCGACGCAATGGCCGGGCGTTCGATGCCCGACAGCGTTTTCAGCACATAGCGCGAGACCGCCATCAGCGCACCGGTGTTGCCGGCGGAAATGCAGGCTTGCGCCTCGCCTTCCTTGACGCGGTTGAGCGCCACGCGCATGGACGAGTCTTTTTTCTTGCGCAGCGCGACTTCGACCGGATCGTCCATGGCGACGATCTCGGACGCGGGGACGACGGTCAACGCCGGCAGATCCTGAGCCTTCAACTTCTTCAACTGCGCACGAATCGCACTTTCAATGCCGACGAGCAGCAATTGCGCGTCGGGATGCGAACGGGCGAAGTTGACGGCAGCGGGAACGGTCACGGACGGGCCGTGGTCGCCTCCCATGCAATCTATCGTGAGCTTTACTGTCATGGAGTGCGACGAATTTCAGGCGCCCTGCATGGGATCGCAGCAAGCGCCGGAACGCCAATTGCAATCGACACAAAAAAGCGGCAATTGAATGCCGCCTTTTTGCCGAGCCGGGAAAATGTCAAGCGAGCCGATCGCCACGCGAAACGCCACAGGGGCGACACGCAGTGAAACGCGCAGTGAAACGATTAATCGTTCTTCGTCTTGACGACTTTCTTACCGCGATAGTAGCCGTTCGGGCTAACGTGGTGACGCAGATGCACTTCGCCCGTGCTCGGTTCCACGGCCAGCGGCGCTGCCGTCAGGAAATCGTGCGAACGGTGCATGCCGCGCTTCGACGGCGACTTCTTGTTTTGCTGAACTGCCATGACTAACTCCTAAAAATTTTTCGGATTCTAACACAGCCCGACCCGGTGTCCGCCACTGGCCGAGTGGCCAATGCGCCCGCATCGCGCTCCAATGCAACTGTTCAGTCCTTCTTGTCGTCCGGCTCACCGCGCTTGAGACTCTCGAGCGCCGCAAACGGATTGGGCCGCTCGGGCTCGCCGCCCTTGCCAGCTTCGTCCGGTGCGTCCTCGTCGCCCTCGCCTTCTGCGCCGGCCACACCAGAGACCAGGCTCTCGTGCACTTCGGGACAGACTTCGTGCTTGGGCACGAGCGGCAAGGAAAGCAGCAACTCTTCTTCGATCAAGTCGATGAGATCGAAATGGTTCGACCCCACGATCACTTCGACTTCATCCTCGTCGAGCGGAAACTCTTCGGCTTCCGCCTCAGTGTTGACGACCCGGTAAGTTGCGTCGACGTTGAATGCCTGCAGGTACGGCGTCATGCACCGCTGACATTCGAGCCATGCAGCGCCGTGAGTCGCCAACCTCAAATAAGGCTGGGGCCCCTCGGTGCCATCGTCCTGCAATTCCGGCTGCGTCGTGCCTTCGGCTTGCCAGGTGAACGCGGTATCGCGGTCTGGCGCTTCTGCCGGGACTTCGTTTAACATGCGCGGCAGTTGCAAGACGCGCACGACACCCGCGGCCTGACGCCCACTTCGCGCAAATTCGAACAGATCGAGGTTATGCGGGTCGGGCAGACCTGCAGGGTTGCCAGGATGTTGAGTCATGTGCGCTCCTGCGTCGGCAAGGGTTTCGCCGGGGGTATAAACCGCGGATATAACCGGTTTGCAAGACAACCTGCGAGCCCCGTGCGTGGTGCACCGCCGCGTTACACGACAGTTACACGCCTGGCACACACCGAGACCCGCCTAGCGCAAGCATACCGATGAAAAGCCAGAAATCATATCCGTTTTGTCTTTTCGAGTCAAACACTTAAGCCCGTACATGCGCGAGCTTTGCGCAACCCTGTACGCCCCGCCTCCCTAGCCGTTGATTGCCCATGTCAGATTCCCTCAATCGCCCGCCACGCCTGATTCTGGCGTCGAGTTCGCCCTATCGCCGCGAACTGCTCCAGCGCTTGCGCGTACCGTTCGATGTCGTCGCGCCCGCGATCGATGAGAAGCCGCTGGCCGGCGAAACACCCGAAGTCACCGCGCTGCGGCTGGCACAAGCCAAAGCACGTGCAGTAGCCAGTGGTCTGGGCGTTGGCGAAGCCGCACTCGTGATCGGTTCCGACCAGGTCGCCACTTATGACGGCCTGCAGATCGGCAAGCCGGGCAGCTACGCCAAAGCGCTAGCGCAGTTGCAGGCGATGCGCGGCCGCGAAGTGCAATTCCATAGTGCGTTGTGTCTGTTCGACAGCCGCTCAGGGACCGTGCAGGCCGTCGACGTGATTACCCGCGTGCAATTCCGTGCTCTGCCGGATGCCGCGCTGGAGGCCTATCTGCTGGCCGAAACGCCCTACGACGTCGCGGGCAGCGCCAAATCCGAAGGGCTCGGCATCGCCCTGCTCGAGACCATTCATTCCGACGATCCCACCGCGCTCGTCGGCCTGCCGTTGATCGCACTCTCGCGCATGCTGCTCGCAGTGGGTTATCCACTTTTGGGGGCCCAATGAGCGGCACGCTCTATCTGATCCCGAACACGCTAGGCGAAGGCGACGCCGAAGCGCTCGACGCCGTCCTGCCTGCGCCCGTACGGGCCCGCGCGGCTTCGCTTCACTATTACATCGGCGAAAACGCGAAAACCACACGCGCCTTCCTGAAAAAAGTCGGCACGGAGCGGCCGATCCAGGAAATCGAGATTCGCGAACTGAACGTCAACACACCGGCGGGAGAGATCGACAAGTTACTGGCCCCGCTTCTGGCCGGCACCGACGCCGGCCTGGTTTCCGAAGCGGGTTGCCCGGCAGTCGCCGACCCTGGTGCGCTATTGGTACGGCGGGCCCATGAGCGCGGCGTAAAGGTCGTGCCGTTTGTCGGTCCAAGCTCGATTCTGCTGGCTTTGATGGCGTCGGGGCTCAACGGCCAGAGTTTTGCGTTCCACGGATACTTGCCGGTCGACGCCACAGAGCGGGCCAAGCGGCTGCGAGACCTCGAACAGCAGTCGCGCAAAGGCAAGCAGACGCAGATTTTTATTGAGACGCCCTACCGGAATCGGGCGCTGCTCGACACGTTACTGGCGACATGCGCACCTTCCACGCTCGTTTGCGTGGCGGTCGATCTGACGCTGGAGACGGAGACCATCATCAGCCGCACCGTGGCGGACTGGAAGAAAAAACCTGCGATCGACCTGCACAAGCGGCCAGCTATTTTTCTGATCCTGGCCGTTTGACCCAGGTCGGTCAGAAACGAGAGTAAAAAAAAGCCCCGCGCGATCGTCGAGCGTCGATCGCGCGGGGCTTTCCCTAAGCCTCAACACATCAGCGCAGATTCAGTTTCCCGCCAAGGGCCATCGCGTGAACCGCGCCGCTGCCGACCGCTGCGCCGAATTTACGCGCTACGCGGTCCGTAATGCTCTCTTTCACCGTGTAATCGACGATATCCGGCGCCTTGAAGAGGTCGCGCGCCACGTAATCCGCGTCGCCGAAACCGTCGGCGAGGCCGAGTTCGACGCTCTTTTGCCCCGTCCAGAAAAGACCGGAGAACATGTCCGGCGTTTCATGCAGACGCTTGCCGCGCCCCTCCCGGACGGCGTCGATGAACTGCGCGTGGATCTGATCCAGCATGTCTTGCGCATGTTCGTCCATCTTCGGCGTTTCCGGCGAAAACGGGTCGAAAAAGCCCTTGTTCTCACCCGATGTGTGCAGACGCCGCTGAATCCCGAGCTTATCCATCAGGCCGGTAAAACCGAAGCTGTCCATCAGCACGCCGATCGAGCCGACAATACTCGCCTTGTCCACGTAGATCTTGTCGGCCGCCGCGGCCGCGTAATACCCACCGGAGGCGCACATGTCGCCGACGACGACATACAGCGGAATCGACGGGTACTTGGCGCGCAGGCGCCGGATTTCGTTGTAGATGATGCCTGCCTGCACCGGGCTGCCACCAGGACTGTTACAACGCAGGATCACGCCAGCCGTGCCCGCGTCGTCAAACGCGCTTTCGAGCGCCGTGCTGATATCTTCGGCGTTCGCATTCGTATCCGCGGAGATTTCGCCGTCAAGCGCCACCATAGCCGTATGACGGCCGGTGGCAGCGACCTTGTCGCCCGAGAAGTCGATGGCGGCCCAGATCGCCAGCAGCAAGATGAGCAGAAACACGAAGCGGAAAAAGATTCTCCAGCGCCGTGCCGCGCGCTGCTCATTGATCGCGGCAAGCGCGATGCGCTCCAGCGCCGCGCGTTCCCAGCCGGGCTCATCGGCAGGCGTGCGGGGGCGGCCTGTCAGGGACGGTTCCTTCGGCTCGGGAGTCAAATTGTCGGACATGCGGTGCAGTGGAAAGGTCGAAGAAAAGGAAAAATCAGGAGGTGGCCGGGCACAGTTCGCCGTCAGGCAGCCAGAAAACGGCGCGGCCTTCAGGCGTATCGCGCTCGTCCACCTGGACGGGCCGCAATCTGCCGCCGCGGCACGGACCGCCGACGCATTTGCCCGTATCCGGCGCGTAAATCGCGCCATGTGTAGCGCACATCAAGTATAAACCGGACGATTCGAAGAACTGGCCCTCGGCCCAGTCCAGTTCCATCGGCACGTGGGCGCAGCGGTTCAGGTAGCCGTATGCACGGCCATCATAGCGAACAAAAAACACGACAACGTCACCGCCGCCGAGTTTCGCCTCGCGACGTACGCCCGCGCCGCCGTCGACCAGTTCCGCCGACGCGCAAACGCGAACCGCCTGCGCCGCCTCTGTCGACTGCCCACTCATGCGTTCTCCCGCAGCCAGCCCGACAGCACGCTGACGCTCGACGCAACGAACTTCGGCGATAACGCGCTCAACGGACCCTCAGGATGCGCCCCATATGTGACACCGATGCCCGCGACGCCCGCATTGATCGCCATTTGCAGATCGTGCGTGGTGTCGCCGATCATCACTGTGCGCAAGTTGTCCTGCCCTAGTTCGCGCGTCAATTCGTGCAGCATGGCCGGGTGCGGCTTCGAGAAAGTCTCGTCGGCGCAGCGGGTGCCGTCGAACAGGCTTGTCAGGCGCGACTGGTCGAGCGCGCGATTCAGCCCGACGCGGCTCTTGCCCGTCGCCACCGCCAGCAGATAGCCCAGATCGCGCAATTCCTGCAGCATTTCGCGCACGCCGGCGAAAAGCTCGGTAGTTTGATCCTTCACCAGATAATGGAAGCGATAACGCTCGGCGAGCCGCGGATAGTCGGCCGGATCGAGCGTGGGCGCGGCAATTTGCAGCGCGTCGCGCAAACCGAGACCGATGACATAGCTGGCCGCCTCGTCGGCGGGAACTGGCAAGCCGAGATCGCGGCACGCCGCCTGGATGCTGCGCGTGATGTGCGCGGTCGAATCCATCAGCGTCCCGTCCCAGTCGAAGACGATCAGATCAAATTGCTCTCTAGCCATGCGGTGTCGTCTCCGGGTGTGACCCATTTCGTAATTCGTTGAGCTGCGCGATGAAGCTGCGGCACTCGGGCGGCAGCGGCGCGTCGAACTGCAGCGGCTCGCCGGTTGCCGGGTGCGTGAGCTTCAGCCGGTAAGCGTGCAGGAACATGCGCTTCAGACCAGGCTTGGCGTTGGCACGCGCCAGCGCCTTGTTCAGCGCGAAATCGCCGTATTTGGCGTCGCCGACGATCGGCAATCCCAGATGCTGCAAGTGAACACGAATCTGATGCGTGCGCCCTGTCTTCAGTTCCGCCTCGAGCAGCGCATACTCCGGCCAGCGGTCGATCAGATTGAAAACTGTGTGCGACGCGAGGCCGTCCGGCTGGACGCGAACACGCCGTTCGCCGTCTGCGGTCAGGTATTTGTGCAACGGCTCCTTGACCGCGCGGCGGCGGCCCCAGTCACTCGCCCACTCGCCGTGAACGCAAGCATAGTAGCGCTTATCCATTTTGTTCTCGCGAATCTGCTCGTGCAGATTGACGAGCGCCGAGCGCTTTTTGGCGAGCATCAGAATGCCGGAGGTCTCTCGATCCAGCCGATGCACCAATTCGAGGAATTTCGCCTGCGGACGCGCTTCGCGCATCTGCTCGATCACCCCGAACGCGACGCCGCTGCCACCGTGCACGGCCACGCCGGCAGGTTTGTCGATGACGAGCAGATGCTCGTCTTCAAAAATGATCTTGAAATGGGCGGCAGGCACCGGCGCCTGAGCAGCCGCTTCACTTGGCTGGGCGACGCGAATGGGCGGTACGCGCACCAGATCGCCCAGTTCGAGACGGTACTGCGCGTCTATCCGGCCCTTATTCACGCGCACTTCGCCGCTGCGCAGGATGCGGTAAATATGGCTTTTCGGGACGCCTTTGCAGACGCGTAACAGGAAGTTGTCGATGCGCTGCCCGGCCGCACTGTCGTCGATCTCGATCATGGAGACCTGGTCGCTTGCGACCGATTTCTGGGATATTTTGCCTAACTCTTTCATTCTGAATATAATTTGCCCAGCAGTCTGCGGCGGCCGGCGCAGTGTTCGGAATTCGGGCGGATTGCGCAGGCGCAAGCGATAAACCGTTATTTTACTTGCGCCGGGGTCTGGTTGCTCACCCTGAAAATGAGATGCAACAAGTTGCACGCACGAGGTCAGTGCCCGGCAGGGACGGCGCCCACAGGCGCGTTCGGTCAAGGTCGGCTTCGACGGTAACGGAATTTTGGTAAAAAAGAATTTAACTTTCAGCTTCGGTATCGGGCGGTATGACGCCCTGCTTGTCCGAAGCTGCAGGTTGCGAAAATACGGCGTGCGCCCGAGGCGTCTTGTAGAAAGTACAAGACATGGCGACGTCAAAATGAGGCGAGACACCCCCAGCAGGAAAAGACGCGCCGACTGCGCGAACTTCCCGCTGCGGCACGGCCGCAGCCTTCGACCCTCCGGTCACGCGCCCAGTTGGCGCACCGGCGCGAGTGGACGAAGGCTCATGAAGGTCTGCCGGCAGAACCCGCGGCGTGTCGGGTCGTTATTTGAAGCCGTGTTCGCATGTGCCCTGCGGCACCGCACCCATTTTTCAATGGGCCGGGCCCTCTCAGGCAATTCTCCCGCCAGTTTTCCCGCTCCAGCGTGCTTGTGAAAACACAATAAGGCGCGGCATGCCGCTGCCCGCTTCGCTCTCGCGACTGACAACCGCGCAGCGAAGGGACAGGCTAAGCCGCTCTGGAGCCGTTCAATGAAACGAATGTTGTTCAACGCGACGCAGCAGGAAGAACTGCGCGTCGCCATCGTCGATGGGCAAAAACTCATCGATATCGACATCGAAACCGCCGGGCGCGAACAGCGCAAAGGCAATATTTACAAGGGCATCATTACCCGCATCGAGCCGTCGCTCGAAGCCTGTTTCGTCAACTACGGCGAAGACCGCCACGGCTTTCTGCCGTTCAAGGAAGTCGCCCGCCAATATTTCCGCGACGGCGTCGACATGCGCTCGGCGCGCATCCAGGACGCCCTCCGCGAAGGCCAGGAACTGATCGTTCAGGTCGAAAAGGAAGAACGCGGCAACAAGGGCGCAGCCCTCACCACCTTCATCTCGCTCGCCGGCCGGTATCTGGTTCTGATGCCGAACAACCCGCGCGGCGGCGGCGTATCGCGCCGGATCGAAGGCGACGACCGCCAGGAATTGCGCGAAACCATGGCCCAGCTGCAATTGCCGGAAGGCATGAGCATCATCGCGCGCACGGCCGGCATTGGCCGCAGCGCCGAAGAGCTGCAGTGGGATCTGAACTATCTGATGCAACTGTGGCGCGCCATTGAAGCCGCGTCGCAAAGCGGTTCGAGCGGCCAGCCGATGCTGATTTATCTCGAATCGAGCCTCGTGATCCGCGCGATTCGCGACTATTTCCAGCCGGATATCGGCGAAATTCTGATCGACACCACCGAAATTCATGACCAGGCGCGCGCCTTCATGGATATCGTGATGCCGGACAATGTCAGCAAGGTGAAGCGGTATCACGACGACGTGCCGCTCTTCTCGCGCTTCCAGATCGAACACCAGATCGAAACGGCGTACTCGCGCACGGTGCCGCTGCCCTCGGGCGGCGCAATCGTGATCGACCACACCGAAGCACTGGTCGCGATCGACGTGAACTCGGCGCGCGCCACCAAGGGCGCCGACATCGAGGAAACCGCCGCGCGCACCAACCTCGAAGCCGCCGACGAAGTCGCCCGCCAGTTGCGCCTGCGCGATCTGGGCGGCCTGATCGTGATCGACTTCATCGACATGGAATCGGCCAAGAGCCAGCGCGAAGTCGAGCAACGCCTGAAAGACGCGCTGAAGCACGACCGTGCGCGCGTCCAGATGGGCAAGATCTCGCGTTTCGGCCTGATGGAACTGTCGCGTCAGCGTCTGCGTCCGGCCCTGTCCGAAGGCAGCCACGTGACTTGCCCGCGCTGTAACGGCACGGGTCACATCCGCGATACCGAATCGTCCGCGCTGCAAGTGCTGCGGATCATTCAGGAAGAAGCGATGAAGGAAAACACCGCGGCAATTCATTGCCAGGTGCCGGTCGAAGTCACCGCCTTCCTGCTGAACGAAAAGCGCGCTGAAATCAACAAGATCGAGTCGCGCTTCAAGGTCAACGTCGTCCTGATTCCGAACAAGCATCTCGACACGCCGCATTACAAGCTCGAGCGCCTGCGTCACGACGACGCGCGCCTCGACGAACCCCGCGCCTCGTGGAAGATGGCCGAAGAAGCGGCTCGCGAGCTCGAATCGGAAACCGGCTACAGCAAGCGCATCGAAGAAGTGAAGCCGAAGCAGGAAGCGGCGGTCAAGGGCATCACACCTGAAAAGCCGGCGCCGAGCGCGCCGGTTCGTCCGGTCGCCACCCCGGCTCCGGTCGCGGTCACGCCGGCGAGCGGCGGCTTTATCGGCTGGTTGAAGAATCTGTTCGGCATGCAGCCGGCGGCACCGGCGCCTGTTGCGCCGGCTACGACGGACAAACAGACGCGTCCGCAACGCAGCGAACGCACGGAGCGCGGTGAGCGCACCGGCGAACGCGGCGGCGAGCGCAACCGCAACCGCCGTGGCGGCGCAGGCGGCCGCGACGCAGCGGGCCGTGGCGAAGGCACGACCGCCACCGGCGGCCGTCCGGCTCAGGGCCAGCAGCCGTCGCAGCGTCGCGAGGAACGCGAACCGCGTGAAGCCCGCGAGCCGCGTGGCAACCGTGAGCCGCGTGAGGCCCGCGAAGGCCGTGAGCCGCGCGAAACCCGTGAACCACGTGAAGGTCGCGAGGGCCGGGAAAACCGTGACCGCGACAGTCGCGGCAACGAGCGTGCGGAAACCGTCGAGGGCGCACCGCGCGCCGAACGTGGCGAGCGTCCGGAACGTGGCGAACGCCGTGAACGAGGCGAACGTGCCGAGCGCGGCGAACGCCGCAAGCCGCAAGCAGAAACGGCGGACGCACTGACGCAAAGCGACGCGCAAACGGCGGAAGAACTGGCGCAAAACCAGACCGCCTTGGGCGAAAACGGCGCGCCGGTCGATCAGGAAGCCGTGGCGCGTGAAGGTGAAGAGCGTCGCCGCCGCCGTCGCGGCCGTCGTGGCGGCCGTCGCGAGCGCGAAGAAGACGTGAACGGCAACCTGGCAGCGGACGTCGCGGAAGCTGAAGGCGACAACGCCGCCGTGACCGACGAAGCGCCGGTGCTCACAGCACGTCAGTCCGTCGAGCGCGAAATGGAAGTCAAAGAGGCGAAGGACGTGACGCCGGTGGAAGTGGTGGTCGCTGCCGTCGCGACTGAAACCGCCGTGGTCAGCGAACTGCACGCTGCAACCGAAACGCCGGCTCTCGCCGTCGAGAAGGCGGCGAAGACGGAAGCGGTTGTCCCGGTGGCACAAGTGCCGGCGGCTCCGGCAGTCGTCGAGCCGGTTGCCGAAACGCCGGTGGCGCCAGCCGCTGCCGCGCCGGTCGAAGCAGCGCAAGCTGTGCCGGCCGCCAGCGAAACGGTTTCGCTAGTTGAACCGGTCGCGCATGTCGAGGCACCGGTTCAAGCCGAGGCCGAAGCGCCGGCAGTTGCTTCGCCGGTCGAAGCGCAAGCCGCACCGGCTCCGGTCGAAACCGCAGCTCCGGCGACGGTGGCCGAAGCACCGGCCGTTCAGCCTGCGCCGCATGCGGGGATCGTTGAATCGCAGCCGGTCGTGACCGCTGCTGCAACAGTGATTGAGCCGGCAGTGGTTGAGCCCGCACCTGTCGCCGTTGCACCGCAGGCACCGCAGGCACCGCAGGCACCGCAGGCAGCACATCATGACGCAGTGTCGGCGGAAGCCCTGAAACCGGTACTGGAACAAGCCGGTCTCGTCTGGGTGAACACCGACGCCGACAAGCTGCGCGCAGCTCAGGAAGCCGCCGCGCAGACCGTCAAGCCAACTCGCGTGGTGCGCGAACGTAAATCGTTGCCGCCGCTCGACAGCGCGCCGATGCAACAAGTGGAAACGGGTAAGCACGCGCAGTAAGCTTGCCCCGCGTCACTCGGAAAGCCCGCCTTCATGGCGGGCTTTTTTATGCGCGCCGCGACCCGCACTCGCCACGCTATGCCGCTCCCCGTATACCCCGACACGGCCAGGGGTGCCACTGCCGTCGGAAGCATTTCCGATAGAATGAATATCTGGCTTTGATTTAAAGCACTAACCGAAGCAATTCATGTCCCGACGCATCATCCCTGTTGCCGATCTCAGCGCCGTGCCGGTGATTGCCGGCCCCGTGCAGACGCCCAGCGGCGCGCTGCACGACACGCTCGCGCGCCCGTTGCGCGATCTGCGCATTTCGGTCACGGATCGCTGCAATTTCCGCTGCGTCTACTGCATGCCCCGCGCAGTGTTCGACAAGGACTATACGTTCCTGCCGCACAGCGCCTTGCTGAGCTTCGAGGAAATTGAACGGCTGGCGCGGATCTTCGTCGCGCATGGCGTCGAAAAAATCCGTCTGACGGGCGGCGAACCGCTGCTGCGCAAGAATCTGGAATTCCTGATCGACCGGCTTGCGCACCTGACCACGCCGGCAGGCCGGCCGCTCGATCTGACGCTGACCACCAACGGTTCGCTGCTGGAACGCAAGGCGCGCAGCCTGAAGGACGCAGGCTTGACTCGGGTCACGGTCAGTCTGGACGCGCTCGACGACACACTGTTTCGCCGCATGAACGACGCCGACTTCGCCGTTGCCGACGTGCTGGACGGCATTGCCGCCGCGCATGCGGTGGGCCTCGCGCCGCTCAAGGTGAACATGGTCGTCAAACGCGGCACCAACGACGGCGAAATCGTGCCGATGGCGCGTCATTTCAAAGGCTCGGGCGCGGTGCTGCGCTTTATCGAATACATGGACGTCGGCACCTCGAACGGTTGGAACATGACTGAAGTGCTGCCGTCCGCCGACGTGGTCACACGCATCGCCGAGCATTTCCCGCTCGCGCCGCTCGAAGCGCACAGCGCCGCCGAGACTGCTCAGCGCTGGGGTTATGTGGACGGCGGGGGCGAGATCGGCGTGATTTCGAGCGTGACGCGCGCCTTTTGCGGCAGTTGCACGCGAGCGCGTCTGTCCACCGAAGGCAAGCTCTACCTGTGCCTGTTCGCATCGGCGGGGCACGACCTGCGCACGCTGGTGCGTAACGGTTCGAGCGATACCGATATCGCCACCGCCGTCGCCGAAATCTGGCAGGGCCGCGGCGACCGCTATTCGCAACTGCGCGGCAGCAACCCGGCCGATTCACGCGTTCGCGACGGCCGCCGGGTCGAAATGTCGTACATCGGCGGCTGAGCGGCGGCGCATGAAACCAACACGCGAACACATTACCGGCCTGTTGCTCGCTGGCGGCCGCGGCACTCGCATGGGAGGCGCCGACAAGGGCCTGCAAACGCTGCACGGCACGCCGCTCGCCGCCCACGTGCTCAAGCGCCTCGCGCCACAAACCGGCACCCTGCTGATCAGCGCCAATCGTCATCTGGAGGCTTACACCGCACTCGGCGCGCCGTTCGGCGCCACGGTCGTGGCCGATACGCTGGCCGGATTTCCGGGCCCGCTGGCAGGCCTGCTCGCCGGCTTGCGCGCAGCCGGAACCGGCTACGTACTCAGTGCGCCCTGCGACTCGCCGTGGCTGCCCGCCGAACTAGCCCAGCGCCTCGCGCACGCGCTGGACTCGAACGGCGCCGACATCGCCATGGTCAGCACCACCGACGCGCACGGCCAGGTGTCGCTGCATCCGGTCTTCGCGCTGTTGCGCAGAGACCTCGCTGACGACCTGTCGGCCTTTCTGGAAGCCGGCGAGCGCAAAGTCCGCGCGTGGTACGCGCGCCACAAGACGGTGGAAGTCGTCTTTACCGACGAGCGCGCGTTTTACAATATCAATTCGCTACAAGAACTCGCCGACCTCGAACGTGATTGAGGCCCCGGTTGAAATCCCGCTCCGGCCGCACGGCAACTGCCGCTGCCGCCTCCGGCCGCGACGTCCAGCTCTTCATGACCACGCTTAACGAATTCTCCCGCTGCGTCGCGCAGTACGATCCTCACGCGCTACCCGTCCCGGCCGCTCAGGCGATTGTTCGCCAGTGGGCCGCACCGGTCACGGCCATTGAACGCGTGCCGCTGCGCGACGCGCTCGACCGCGTGCTCGCGGCCGATATCGTGTCGCCAATCGACGTCCCCGCCCACGACAACTCCGCCATGGACGGCTACGCGTTCAACCGCGCGGCGCTCACCGGCGGCGGCGCCACTGTCGAGTTGGCCGTGGCCGGCAAGGCGCTGGCCGGACACCCGTTCGCGGGCCGCGTCGAGACCACGCAATGCGTGCGCGTCATGACCGGCGCCTGCATGCCGGCCGACTGCGACACGGTCGTGCCGCAGGAACTCGTCGAGCGCGCCGCCGGCTCCAGTTCGATCCGCTTCGCCGCCAACGCCGTGGCGGCCGGCGCGAACCGGCGCCTCGCCGGCGAAGATCTCGCACGCGGCCACGCCGCACTGCGGGCGGGCCGTATCATGCGCGCGTCGGACCTCGGTTTGCTGGCCTCGCTCGGGATCGGCGAAATCAGTGTCAAGCGGCGTTTGCGCGTCGCCTTCTTTTCGACCGGCGACGAATTGCGCTCGCTCGGCGAGCCGCTCGGCCCGGGCTGCGTGTACGACAGCAACCGCTACACGCTGTTCGCCATGCTGCGGCGCCTGAATATCGACACGCTCGATCTCGGCGTGGTGCGCGACGAGCCGGCCGCGATGGAAGCCGCCTTGCGCAGCGCCGCGGCGAGCGCCGACGTGGTGCTGACCTCCGGCGGCGTCTCGGTCGGCGAGGCGGATTTCACGAGGCAGCTGCTGCAGACTTTCGGCGACGTCGCCTTCTGGAGCCTCGCCATGCGGCCGGGCCGCCCGCTCGCCTTCGGCCGCGTCTGGTCCGGCGAACGGCCGGGCCTTGGGCTTCCCGCGTTATTCTTCGGTTTGCCGGGCAATCCGGTCGCCGTGATGGTGACCTTCTATCAGATCGTGCGCGAAGTGCTGCTGCTGATGTCGGGCGCCACACCGCAACCGCTGCCGCTCATTCACGCGCTGAGCCGGCAGGCGATCCGCAAGCGCGCCGGCCGCACCGAGTTCCAGCGCGGTGTCGCCGAACAGGACGTGCACGGACAATGGCATGTCACGCCTACCGGCTCGCAAAGCTCGGGCGTACTGAGTTCGATGAGCGAAGCCAATTGCTTCATCGTGCTCGGACACGATGAAAGTGAGATTGGCGAAGGGGAACACGTCTCGATCATGCTGTTCGACGGTCTCATCTGACGCCCGGCTCGCGGCACACTTTCACCAGCGGTCATTTATAGCTTCACCCATTACCACTACGACACACGGGTTTGACTTACATGAAAAAACAGATCTCGTTCATTGCACCGGGACAGACGGCCAAAGCACTGATCCTCGTGTACCTGACGTTTTCGGTACCGATCGTGCTGCTCGGCGTACTGGTCGCGTTCGTGCGCTATGGTTCGGTGGAACTGAGCACGGTGTTCAGCGCGCTGCTGCTGAATGCGATTCTCGGTTTCATCCTGCTGTGGATCGCATGCCATGCGTACAACTGGGTTGCGTCGCGCTTCGGCGGCATTGAAATCCAGCTGACCGACGCCCCGGAAGAAGCGTAATGCCCGCAACGATCCGCGCCGCCACGCCGGCGGACACCGGCGCGATCTTCGCGCTGACGTACGAGCTCGCGGAATTCGAAAGCCTCACGCACGTGTTTGTCGCGACCGAAGACGGCTTGCACGACGCGCTGTTCGGCGCGCGGCCTTCCATTGAGGCGCTGGTCGCGGAGAACGAAGGCCGCGTCGTCGGCTATGCGCTGTTTTTTCACAATTACTCGAGTTTCGTCGGCAAGCGCGGACTGTATCTCGAAGACGTCTATGTACAACCCGCGCAACGCGGCGGCGGTCTGGGCACCGCATTGCTTCGGCGCCTCGCCGCACTGGCGGTGGAACGGCAATGCGGGCGGTTCGAATGGACCGTGCTGGACTGGAACCAGCAGGCCATCAGCTTCTACGAAAAAATGGGCGCAACCGTCATGCCGGACTGGCGCGTGGTACGCCTGGCGGGCAATGCGCTCGAACAACTGGCGGCGGGGGCTAACGCAGGTCAACCTCTCGCGCCGGCCCCATCACCTCTGCGTTAACCCAGTACCCTCATTGCTCTTCGGGTTCCACACCCGACAGCGCGTCGCCGAGCAACCCGCTCGCTTCCTCGCCAGGCAATGCCTCCACGTCGCGCAATCTGCGGCTCATGACACGGGTGCGCGTTTCCGCCGCCTCGATGGAACGCGTGACGGTTTCGAGTTGCGCCTTCGTTTTGGCCAGCACGTCACCGAACTTGCCGAACTCCGTTTTCACCGCGCCGAGTACCTGCCACACCTCGCTCGACCGCTTTTCGATCGCGAGCGTGCGGAAACCCATCTGCAAGCTATTGAGCAAAGCGGTCAGCGTGGTCGGCCCCGCAATCGTCACGCGGTAGTCGCGTTGCAGCAGATCCGTGAGACCCGGCCGACGCAAAACCTCCGCGTATAGACCTTCGGTCGGCAGAAACAGCAAAGCGAAATCCGTGGTGTGCGGCGGCGACACGTACTTCTCGGCGATAGTGCGCGCCTCGGCGCGAATCCGTGCTTCGAGCGCGCGTGACGCTTCTTCCACCGCGACCGGATCGGCGCGCTCCTGCGCTTCGATCAGACGTTCGTAGTCTTCGCGCGGAAACTTGGCGTCGATGGGCAGCCAGACCGGTGTGGCCACGGCGCCCGCCTCCGCGCGCCCCGGCAGCTTGATCGCAAACTCGACGCGCTCCGTGCTCTTCGGCACCGTCGCAATGTTCTTCGCGTACTGGTCCGCGGTGAGCAGTTGTTCGAGCAACGCTTCCAGTTGCACTTCGCCCCACGTGCCGCGTGTCTTCACATTGGTGAGCACCTTCTTCAGATCGCCGACGCCCGCCGCCAGCGTCTGCATCTCACCCAGACCGCGATGCACCTGCTCGAGCCGGTCGGACACCAGCTTGAACGACTCACCCAGACGCTGTTCGAGCGTGGCGTGCAGCTTTTCGTCGACGGTACGGCGCATCTCCTCGAGCTTGACCGAGTTGTTCGTCTCGATATCCTTCAGCCGCTGTTCGATGGTCGCGCGCACCTCGGCGAAACGGCGATCGTTCGCCTCCGTGAGCTGGCCAAGCTGCAGGCTCAGCGTATCGCCGAACTGCTTGAGCGAGCGGCCCTGCTCGTCGCGCGCCTGCTGGGCCTGCGCCTGCAGACTGTGGCGCACGGCGTCGAGCTGCTGTGCGAATCCGTCGATCTTGCCGCCCTGCACCGTCGTCATACTGCTGAACTGCGCAGCCAGCGTCTGCTGAAAATGCGCGAAGCCGCTGCTCTGTTCAGTACGCGACACGCGCGCGGTCTCGGCGATATCATTGCGCAGTTGCCGTTCGAGGCGCTCATAGGCGTGCGCTTGCGCGTCGGTCGCGGCGTCCATGCGCTCGCTGAGCAGTTCGAACTGTTCGCCGTTCCCGGCGCTATGACCGCGCATCAGCAAAGCCAGCGCGATGACCAATGCGACCGCCAGCACCGCGACGGCCGCCACCAGAATCATTGTCATGAACGCGCCTTGCCGATGACCTCGGGATTGACCGGATTCGGCGGCCGGCCCGCGCGCGGACCTTCACCCAGCCCCGCGATCAGATTGTCGGCGGCAAGATTCGCCATGGCGCGGCGCGTGGCTTCGGTCGCACTGGCAATGTGCGGCGTCAGCACGACATTCGGCACGCTCAGGAGATCCCGATTCAGATCCGGCTCGCCTTCGAACACATCGAGACCGGCCGCTGCGATCTGCTTCGAGCGTAATGCCTCGACGAGCGCCGCGTCGTCGACAATGCCGCCGCGCGCGATGTTGGTGAGCGTCGCGCTCGGCTTCATCAGCGCGAGTTCGGCCGCGCCGATCGTGTGATGGTTTTCCTTCGTGTACGGCAGGACGAGCACGACGTGATCGGCACGCCGCAACAGATCCTGCTTCGACGCGTATTCGGCGTTCAGCTCGGCCTCGATCTCCGGCGCAACGCGCGAGCGATTGTGATAAATCACCTGCATGTCGAAGCCCTTCGCACGGCGTGCCAGCGCCTGGCCGATCCGGCCCATGCCGATCACGCCGAGCGTCGAGCCATACAGATCGCTGCCGAGAAAGCCGTCGTACGTCCACTTCTGCCACTTGCCCGCGCGCAGCCAGTGCTCCGATTCGGCGATGCGGCGCGCCGCCGCCATCATCAGCGCCCAGCCGAAATCCGCCGTCGATTCGTTCAGCACGTCCGGCGTATTGGTGCCGAGCACGTTGGCCGCGTTGAAGGCGGTCATGTCGAAGTTGTTGTAGCCCACCGCCATATTCGACACCACCCGCAGACGCGGCGCCGCCGCGAGCACGGCCGCGTCAATCGGCTCGCCCGCGGTCAGCGCACCGTCCTTATCCGCGAGACGGCGTGCCAGTTCGCCGGCCGACAACACGTCGCCCTGATTCCAGTCGACGTCGAAATACTGTTCGAGCCGTTCGATCACATCGGGAAAGATCGGACGGGCGACGAGGATCTTCTGCATTGCAATTCTCCGTGTAGCGCGTCGAGTTCGATTGCCTCGACGTCAGAAAAAGAGCCAGCCGGTGACGAGGAAAAGCGGCAGCAACACCACCGCGGACCAGCCCAGATACGCGAAAAAACCCGGCATGCGAACGCCGCGCGATTCGGCGATCGCTTTCACCATGAAGTTCGGCGCATTGCCGATATACGTGTTCGCGCCCATGAACACCGCGCCCGCGGAGATCGCCGCGAGCGTAGTGGCGCCGGTGGTCATGAGCGCCTGCGCGTCGCCGCCGGCCAGGTTGAAGAACACGAGGTACGTCGGCGCGTTGTCGAGAAACGAAGACAGCAGCCCGGTCGTCCAGAAGTACATCAGGTCGTGCGGTCGGCCCGACGCGTCGTTGACCAGATGGACGATGCCGGCGAAGGCGCCCGCCTCGCCCGCACGCAGCATCGTGATGACCGGCGCGATCGTCACGAAGATGCCGGCGAACAGTTTGGCCACCTCTTCGATCGGCGCCCAGTTGAAGTCGTTGCCCGCGCGGGCCGAGCGCGGCGTGAGCGCCAACGAGAGCAACGTGACGCCGATCAGCGCGCCATCGCGCACGGCATTTTGCAGCGCCACGTGCGTGCCGAATACGTCGAACTCCATGCCCGGCTTCCACAGTCCACTCATCAACACGAGCGCGACCACAGCGGCAAGAAGCACGAAATTGATCTTGCCGTCGATGCCGAGCAGCGGCGAGTCGGGCGTGGGATCGAGAAAGCGCGAGCGCTCTTCCTCACGCCGATGAAAGTAGTACGAGTCAAGCGCATAAAACCCGATCAGCAGCACGCCGCAGACGAACAGCATCGGCAACGCCAGATGCGTGGTGGTCCAGAAGAAACTCACGCCCTGCAAAAAACCGAGAAAGAGCGGCGGGTCGCCCAGCGGCGAGAGCGAGCCGCCCGCGTTCGCCACCAGAAAGATGAAAAACACGACCACATGCACCACGTGCTTGCGATTGTCGTTGGCGCGCAGCAACGGGCGGATCAGCAGCATGGCCGCGCCGGTCGTGCCCATGATGCTTGCGAGCAACGTGCCGAGCGCGAGAATCCCGGTGTTCAGACGCGGCGTGCCGTGCAGATTGCCGCGCACGCAAATGCCGCCCGCCACCGTGTACAGCGCCGTCAGCAGCACAATGAAGGGAATGTATTCTTCGAGCAGCGCATGCACGAGCGTGCCGAACGCGGCGCCGGCACCGAAGCTGAGTGCGAACGGCACGAGGAACACGAGCGCCCACGCAGCCGCGATCTTGCCGAAATGGTGATGCCAGAGCACCGGCGCGATCAGCGGAAACACCGCGATCGACAGTAGCATGGCCGCGAACGGTAGCCCCCACAACGCCGACATGGCGGCGCCGTCAAGCGTGACCGCAGAGGCCAGTTGCGGCCAGCCAGCCAGCGTCAATGCAGCCGCGAGCCCCATGCCCGTACAGACGGCACGTCCTTTCATAGCTTTTGAAGTCCTTGTTATTGCCGGCGGCCGCGCGCGAGAACATGCGCCGCGTTGGACAGCCGCGCTTGCCGTTCAGGCGCCCTGAACGACGATCACATGCACCCGGTAAGGCCCATGCGCGCCGAGCACGATGGTCTGCTCGATATCGCCGGTACGCGAAGGCCCGGAGATGAAATTGACCGCGCGCGGTAGTTCGCCGCGTTCTTTGCGGATCAGTCCGAACGCCTCTTCATGACCCGAAACGATGCGCGAAGCCGGTACGACGGCAATGTGCGTTTCCGGCAGCAAACCGGCCGATGCATAAGTTTCCGGCCCCGACAGCAATACGAGCGTGCCGGTCTCGGCGGTCGCGCAGAAGCAGCCGGTGAGACCGACCACGTCGCCGTCTCGCGGCTTGCGGAATTCGACGGCGAGGCCGACTTCGGCCCACTGCAACTCCTGCAGTGTTTGCCAGGCAATGGCCTGCAACGGCAACGCGTGTTGCGTGAGGTAACGATGCGCCGCGGCCGGCACGTCGCTCAATGCCTGAACCGAGTCGACCGTAGTCGCCATTTTGAGTGCTTGTTCGATGAAGCGCGCGACGAGGTCGGCCGGCATCTCCGGACGCGGCCCGGCGGGATGGCGCGCCAAATAGTCCGCGGCGGCTTCGCGCTCGGCGGCGGAAGGCTCCGGCTCACGCCCCTGCGCTGCGCGGATGCGGGCCAGTATGTTGCGGCGGGCAATCGATGTATCCATGTGCGAAGTCCTCGTGTCGACAGCCGTGCGGGATGGCGGGAATTATACCGGCCGCCTTGCACGCGACCACCCTGGCCGAATGGCCTATTGCCGCGCATCGCACACGCGGCTTACGCTATAGCCAACTGCCATAGCCGGCTGCGAGCCGCCTTACTTCGCCGCTTCTTCCTCGGGCTGCGCAATGCCGAACACCTGGCGCAGGTAAGCGAGGTAAGCCTTGTCTTCGCACATGTTCTTGCCCGGCGAGTCCGACAGCTTCGCCACCGGCTGGCCGTTGCAGCGAACCATCTTGATGACGATCTGCAGCGGGTTATAGCCGAGGTCGTTGGTCAGATTCGTGCCCACGCCGAATGCCAGCTTGCAGCGGCCGCGGAAGCGCTCATAGAGTTGCAGCACTTTCGGAATGTCGAGCGCGTCGGAAAATACGAGGATCTTGGTGCGCGGGTCGCAGCGATTCGCTTCGTAGTGCTTGAGCAGACGTTCGCCCCAATCGAACGGATCGCCCGAATCGTGGCGCGCGCCGTCGAACAGCTTGCAGAAGTACATGTCGAAGTCGCGCAGGAACGCCTCCATGCCGTACACGTCGGACAGCGCGATACCCAGGTCGCCGCGGTATTCCTTGGCCCACATTTCGAAGCCGAAGATCTGCGAGTCGCGCAACCGCGGACCGAGCGCCTGACACGCCTGCAGGTATTCGTGCGCCATCGTGCCGAGCGGCGTGAGGCCGTGCTTCATTGCATAAAAGACGTTGCTGGTGCCGGCGAACTGCTCGCCGAGGCCTTCTTTGAGCTTGAGGATCACTTCCTCGTGCCATTGCTTCGAGAAGCGGCGGCGCGTGCCGTAGTCGGCGATCTTGCAGTCGGCGAATTCCGGGCGCGCGCCGAGCAGCTTGATCTTCTCGACGAGACGGCCGCGCCCTTCGCTATAGTCCGGCTTTTGCTGGGTGTTGCGGAAGTAGACTTCGTTGACGATCGCGAGCATCGGAATCTCGAACAGGATCGTATGCAGCCACGGCCCCTTGATCTCGATGTCGATTTCGCCATGGCCCTTGGGCGACGGTTCAATCGAAATGTATTTCTCGTTCAGATGGAACAGCGCGAGAAACTCGATGAAATCGCCCTTGATGAAGCGCATGCGGCGCAGGTAGTCGAGTTCGTCGTCGGTGAAGCGAAGCTGGCAGAGCTTGCGCACTTCGCCGCGAATCTCGCCGATATACGGCACGAGATCGACGTTCGGCGTGCGGCAACGGAAGCGATACTCGACGTTCGCCGCGGGAAAGTGATGCAACACCACTTGCATCATCGTGAACTTGTACAGATCGGTGTCGAGCAGCGAAGTAATAATCATGATGGTGCGAACTGAACTGCGGGAAAACGGAAGGCCCGACACGAAAGGTCCGACTCACCCATGCGCGTACGGCACGCCCCGTGCGCACCGACCTGACGCATGTTACCCGAATGCGCCCGGATTCAGCGCGCCGCCCGACTCGCGCGCCGCGTGCAGCGAAGGACATCCCTTCAAGGGCCGCCATAAACTAATCACGAAAACGTATAAAAGGCGTTGCGCGATGCTGCATGTGCCTCTTGACGTTACGATACAATAGCGCTTTTGGCGTTTGCGCCTCCCCAGATACCGCATGCAGGAGCTGCCTGAATGACTCACGTTGTGACCGAAAGCTGCATCAAGTGCCGCTATACCGACTGTGTCGATGTGTGCCCGGTGGACTGCTTTCGCGAAGGTCCCAACTTCCTCGCGATCGACCCCGATGAATGCATCGACTGCGCCGTGTGCGTGGCCGAATGCCCGGTGAACGCCATTTATGCCGAAGAAGACGTGCCGGGCGACCAGCAGAACTTCATCGAGCTGAATGCCGATCTCGCGAAAAGCTGGCCGAGCATCACCAAGACCAAGGCACCGCTGCCGGAAGCGGACGAGTTCAAAGACGTGAAGGACAAGCTCGAGTTGCTCGTACGCTAAAGCGCGCTGCCTGCCGCATGCGCAGCCGGATTCGAATGAAATCGGGATGAACGCAGGGTATTGACAGCTGCTTAAGCTCCTCCTACAATTTCGTTTCTCTGCTGTTGTTGTTCTGTTCCTCGATAGCTCAGTCGGTAGAGCGCCGGACTGTTAATCCGTAGGTCCCTGGTTCGAGCCCAGGTCGAGGAGCCAAGAATTGCAAAAGCCCGTTAACCAAGACGGGCTTTTTTATGTAGATCAAGCTGTACTGCTGTTCCTCGATAGCTCAGTCGGTAGAGCGCCGGACTGTTAATCCGTAGGTCCCTGGTTCGAGCCCAGGTCGAGGAGCCAAAAAATTTTGAAAGGCCCGCATCCGTGCGGGCCTTTTTGTTTTTGCGCGTCAACTTTGCTGGACGCCGTATCACATTGCCGGCGCATCTCCGGGTCAATGCTCGCGCCGCAATCGCAAACGGTCACGAGCGGCGGCGCGCTGAACCGGCTCATCCGTATCGGCCCCATGATCCGCTCGCCGTTATACGATGGCGGTTTGCGGCACGCATCCCGCGCCCAACTGAGGCGCTCAATCTCTGGCGATCCCATGAAATCCACTTTGTTGCGCATCGCACTCGCGGCGGCCGCCGCACTTCTGTTGCCGTCGGCACACAGCGAAGAAGTCGGCAGCGTCAATACCAATTTCCACATCACGGGTTCCGACCGTGTGGTCGTGGAGGCCTATGACGATCCATCGGTTCAGGGTGTGACCTGCTATGTATCGCGGGCGCGTACCGGCGGCGTCAAGGGGACGCTCGGCATCGCTGAAGATCCCACCGAGGCGTCGATCGCCTGCCGCCAGGTCGGTACGATTCATTTCACGGGTCCGATAAAACAGCAGGCCGACGTGTTCTCCGTGAGCATGTCGTTCATCTTCAAGTCGCTGCATGTGGTGCGGGTGGTCGACGCGAAGCGCAATTCACTGGTGTATCTCACCTACAGCGATCGGGTCGTCAGCGGCAGCGCGAAGAACAGCGTGAGCGCCGTGCCGATGCCCGCCGGCACCACGATCCCGCTCAAGTAAGCACGCCACCCGGCGGCAAAACGCACCCGGCCCACGCGCCGACGTGAAGCGGCGGCATGATGCGCCGGCCGATGAAGCGGCGCCGGTCCCGACGCGCTACACTGACCGGTCCTGCCGGACCTTCACCATGACTACCACCCATCGTTTCCAGGACTCCGCCCGCTACTGGCGCACGCCGCTTCTGCCCGGCGCGGACCTGCTCACGGCCGAATACCACGATCACGAGTTCACGCCGCATTGGCACGATGCGTACACGATTCCGGTGATCGTCGCGGGCGCCGAGGGGTATCGGTATCTCGGTTCCGACTATGTCGCCGAAGCCGGCAGCGTGCCGATCATCAACCCCGGCGAGTTGCACACCGGCTCGAAGGCGGTCGAGGCGGGCTGGCGGTATCGCGTGATGTATGCGCCGGTAGAGTTCATCCACACTCTTGCCAACGAAATCAGCGGCAAACCGCAAGCCTTGCCGTGGTTTGCGCCTGGCGTAATCCGCGATCCTGATCTGGCTGCGCGACTGGCACAAGCGCATCGTCTGCTGGAAACCGGCGACGACCCACTCGCCGCCGAAGCCGCCATGCTCGACGCGTTGTCCACGCTGCTGGTGCGCTATTCGCAAACGCGGCCGGAGCGCTCGCGCCTCGCCACCGACGACGCTCGCGTGGCGCTCATGCAGGAGCGCTTGACGGGCGACCTCGCCGAACCCATGACGCTCGCCGAAGTGGCCCGGGCGGCAAGCCTCTCGCCGTTCCACGCAGCGCGTCTTTTCACTCAAACGACCGGTCTGCCGCCTCATGCATGGCGCAATCAGGTACGCCTGCAACGCGCGCTCGCGCCACTGCGCGCCGGGATGCCGGTCACGGATGTCGCCGCGGCCAGCGGTTTCACCGATCAGAGCCATTTCACGCGGCATTTCCGGCGCATGTTCGGCGTGCCGCCGGGACGCTGGCAGGCCGCCTGACCTCCAGCAGCGCAGCACACCAAGCCCAGCACAGCCCGCCGCAAGAACGTACAAGCCCCGCCCGGCCGCCCCCGCTATGCTTCCGGAACCAAGGAGGCAAGTTTGACCCATTCCACCGAAGGCCAGCCCACGAGCCAAGGCCATTTAAAAGAGTTCACCGCCGGCGCGCGCGACATCATTCCAATGATGGTCGGCGCGGCACCTTTCGGCGTCATTTTCGGCACACTCGTCGCATCCGGCCCGCTGCACCTATGGCACGGCCAGTTGATGTCGCTCGTCGTATTCGCCGGCTCCGCGCAGTTCATCGCACTCGGCCTGATCGCCGGCCACGCCAGTTTCGCCGTAATCTGGGCGACCACGCTCGTGGTCAATCTACGTCACGTGCTGTACAGCGCCACGCTCGCACCGCACGTCGCGCATCTGTCGGCACGCTGGCGCTGGGCGCTCGGCGCACTGCTCACCGACGAAGTCTTTGCCGTCGCGTGGGAGCATTACCGGCATAAGGAGCCCGGCACGGTCGGCCCGCACTACTTCTTCGGCGCGGGTCTCGCCATGTATCTGAACTGGCAGATCTGGACCGTCGCCGGCCTGTTGTTCGGCGCGGCGTTTCCGGGGCTGCAATCTCTCGGCCTCGATTTCGCGATGGTCGCCACCTTCATCGCGATCGTCGTGCCGCAACTCGTCGCGTTGCGCTATATCGCGGCCGCCGTCACCGCGGGCACGCTGGCCTTCTTCTGGCAGGCATGGCCGTACAAGCTCGGGTTGCTCGGCGCGGTATTCGCGGGCGTGGCGGTCGGCGTCCTGCTGTCGACCTTGCGGCCCAACCTGCGCGGCACGGGCAAGACCGCGGAGGCGTCGCGATGAACTATGTCGTTCTGATTCTCGGCATGGCGGCCATCACGTGGGTGATCCGCGCCGCCGTCTTCGTGCTCGGCGACCGGCTGGTGTTTCCGCCGCTCGTGCGCGCCGCCCTCGGCTTCGTGCCGGTCACCGTGCTGACCGCGATCATCGTGCCGATGGCGGTTTCCCCGCACGGCAGCGAAGCCGAACTGACCTGGCGCAATCCGCAACTGGTCGGCGCACTGGCCGCGGTACTCGTCAGCGCGTTGACGCGGCGGCCGCTTCTGACCATCGCGGTCGGCCTGACGGTGTTTTTTGCCTGGCAAGGTCTCGTGCTGAAATAAGCGCACGCCGCATTCATGGCTGCATCCGCGTCGTCCCGGCTTGCGGCAAGCGCGCGCATGCCGGGCGACGCTTCCCTCTAAAGCGGGCGCCCGCACCCGGTATACCCTTAAGTTTCCCCCAGATCCGCCGTTATGCAGTCGAGGTCCGCTCGTCGGGATACGTCCCGCTGGTTACGCGGCAACAGGCAGGAATCAAGCGCGCCGGCATCGAACGCCGCGTCTCCCAAGGCCCGCGCGGCCGGGCGGCGCGACAAGGCCGCGCGGCAGGACCAAACGGGATAACTCATGGGTCAAATCACCCTTACGCTCAAAGACGAGACCATTGCGACACTGCGCAAGGATTTCGACGCTTTTCTGCGGGTCTCGCTGAAGCTCGATCCGCAGTTCGCGACGCCGTCGTTCGAGGATTTCTTGCGCGCCAAGCTGCTCGACAACATGGTGCCGCTGACCGAACACGCGGTTCAGCGGATGTTGCAGGGCGGCCAGTACGCCTGGGCCAAACGCACGCTCGACAAGGAATTTCCGGACGTCGTCGCGATCCTGATGCGGCAGGCGGGCGAATTCGGCTTCGGCTTCGCGGCCCGCTCGGAGTGGACCCCGGAAGAGCTGGCCAAGCAATGCCGCGAGTGGGCGGCGGCGATCGTCAAGGAAGCGGAAGGCGACGCCGCGCTGATCGACCCGCTCGCGGCGCAGATCAAGAGCGCGGCGCAAGACATTCAGGCGCTCGAGGAAGTCATGCAGACGCCGGCCTGGCGGCTGGTGGAGTCGCTGCGCCAGCGCGTCTACGAGGCCAAGGTGGCGTGTGAAACGAGCGTGGGCAGCACCGCGCGCGAAAAGCTCGGCGAACTGCGTGGGCTACTGCGGCTGGGGATTTCGCACGGTTCGTTCCAGAAGCAGGAAGCGCAGCAGATCATGGAGTTCCTGCGCCTGCTCAAGCCAGAGATTTTCGTGGAAGAGCCGTACGACGTGTTCTCGCGCATGGCGGCCTGGCTGCGCAACTTCTTCGTGCCGCCACGTCCGGCGCCACAGCAACAGCAGCAACGCCAGTCGCGCTGAAGATCAAGATCTTCGGAAACTGGCGCCGGGGCACCGGCAGCCGGCAGATCAGCTCGAAGCGCCGCGTGTAGAGCAGAACGACTGCGGCGCCCTCTCAATCCCACATCTTCCTGAGCTTCGCCCCTATCTCGATCTTCGCCCGCGCGGCGGCGGCAAGCCCGGTCGCCGTGGGCGCGCTCGGAACCGGTACGCGCGGCCATGCATAGGCGTCGAACAACGGCATCAGATGCGCGGGAATGAAGCGCGTGCGCGACGCCCACACGTGACGGTCGCCCATATGCGTCTGGTTGTGCACGTAAAAGCGCTGCGGCACGACGATATGCAGATCCTCTTTCGCGCGCGTCATCGCCACGTACAGCAGACGGCGCTCCTCATCGATTTCCTCTTCGCTGCCCGTGCCGAGGTCGGACGGAATGCAGCCGTCCACGCCGTTCAGCACGAACACGTTGCGCCACTCCTGCCCCTTCGCGGAGTGGATCGTGGAGAGGATCAGGTAGTCCTCGTCGATCAGGGGGACGCCGGATTCGTCGCTGGTGGCGTCGGGCGGATCGAGCGTCAGTTCGGTCAGAAAGCGTTCACGCGACGGATACGTGCCCGCGATGCTCTCCATCTGCAACACGTCCGCATGACGGATCGCGGCGTCCTCGTGGTTGCGCTCGAGATGTGGCTCATACCAGCGGCGCACCATTTCGAACTCGGCGGGCCACGGTGTCTGGCGGCCGTACACGCTCGACATCAGCTTGACGAACGGATGCCAGTCTTCCTGCGCGCGAGCCGGCGCGGCGAACGCGGCCAGCGCGCCGCCGGCCGTGTCGGCGGGATTGCCGCTGCCCGCGCGCGCGACGATTTCGTCGAGCACCTTCGCCGCCGTGGCGGGCCCTACGCCCGGCAGCAACTGCACGACGCGAAACCCGGCCACGCGATCGCGTGGATTTTCCGCCCAACGCAGCACGGCGAGCACGTCCTTCACGTGTACCGAATCGAGAAACTTCAACCCGCCGAACTTCACGAACGGAATGTTGCGCCGGGTCAGTTCAATTTCTAGCGCGGCGCTGTGATGCGAGGCGCGAAACAGCACCGCCTGCGACTTGAGCTTCATGCCCTGCTCGCGCGCTTCGAGCACCTGTTCGACGACGTAGCGCGCCTGATCGGCTTCGTCGGCGACGCTCACGAGGCGCGGGCGCTGCGCCGACGCCTTGTCCGTCCACAGATTCTTCGTGTAGCGCTCGCTGGCCAGTTCGATCACCGCATTCGACGCCGCCAGAATCGGCGCAGTCGACCGGTAATTGCGTTCGAGCGTGACCTGTTTGGCCGGTGGATCGAAGTGCGCGGGGAAATCGAGAATGTTGCGCACCGTGGCGCCGCGGAACGAGTAGATCGACTGGGCGTCGTCGCCGACCACGGTCAGGCCGCGGCCGTCCGGCTTCAGCGCGAGCAGGATCGACGCCTGCAGCCGGTTGGTGTCCTGATATTCGTCGACCAGCACGTGGTCGAAACGCGCCGACAGGTCGGCGGCGATGGCCGGCTCGGCGGCCATATGCGACCAGTAAAGCAGCAGGTCGTCGTAATCGAGCACGCTCTGTTTCTGTTTCGCCTCGACGTAAGCAGCGAACAGCATGCGCAGATCGGCCTCCCATTCGCGGCACCATGGAAACGCCTTGTCGAGCACCTGGCCGAGCGACGCGCCGGTGTTCACGACGCGCGAATAAATGGCAAAACACGTGCCCTTGGCCGGGAAACGCCGCTCTTTCGCCGACAAACCGAGCTCGTGGCGCACCAGATTCATCAGGTCGGCGGAATCCTCGCGGTCGTTGATCGTAAAAGCCGGCGCGAGGCCGATCAGGTCCGCGTACTCGCGCAACAGCCGCGCCCCGACGCTGTGGAACGTGCCCGACCATGTCAGCCCTTGCGCGAGCGCGGCTCGCGTGCCGAGCGCCGCGCCGGCAATGCGCGTGACGCGGCGAATCATTTCGAGCGCGGCGCGGCGCGAAAAGGTCAGCAACAGGATGCGGCGCGGATCGGCGCCATTCACGACCAGATTGGCGACCCGATGCGCGAGCGTGTTGGTCTTGCCCGAGCCGGCGCCCGCGATCACCAGCAATGCGCCGGGTGGCGCCGTAGGCGTGTCGGCGCCGTATTCGACGGCTTCGCGCTGCGCGTCGTTGAGCCTGGCCAGCCAGGCGGCGGTATCGAACGACGGGGATTCGGCGACGGAGAGCACGATCGGTTTGGGCGGTGGGTGGATTCAGTATGGCGACGCACACTGTATATCCATACAACCCCGATGGGCAAGCGCCCCTTTTTTTCGACCGTGCTTCATCAGCGACGTTTATCCCGCCGTATATCAATTGAGCGCAAAAAAATGGCCCGTGGCGTGAAAGCGCACGGACCATTCTCTGATCTGAAGCCACAACGGAACAGCCGCTCCCGCGCCGCGGTCTTGTCTACCGCGAAACCTGCTACTGCTTCTTCGCGTCCTTCACATTCGCGTCGGCGTTGGCCTTGTCGGCGTCAGCTTGCGCGTCGGTTTTCTTCTTGTCGGCCTTGGCTTGTGCGACGGACGCTTTCTTGTCCGCCTTCGACTGCTCCTTGGCCGCCTTCTTGTCGGCATGCGTGACCGGCGCCGTGGCCGGATCGCTAGCCTGCGCGAAGGCAACAGAAGACAGGCAACCCGCGATCAACGCGGCGTAGATCCTGGACTTCACGGACTGGGTGATTCTCATGCGATACCTCCATCAAACGAGATGCGCGGACCTCGCGGTCCGTCAAAGCAAGTTCGTCAAAGCGGCGGCAGCAGTCCAAGCCGTTGCGCCGCCGCTCTGCCGCTCTGCCGCTCAGTCTTAGTGCTTGACGTCAGCGCCGTCCGACTGGTCGGCCGCCTGCCCTTGCATGTCCATCTTCATTTCGTTGTTGGCGGCCTGTTTGTCCGCCTTCTGGTTGATCTTGGCGCCGCGCACCTGTTCCTTGTACTGCGACTTGGCTGCCTTCTGCTGTTCCTTCAGTTCCGCCTTGGATGCCTTCTTCGACGCACGATATTCAGCGTTGGCCTGGGCATTGGCGTCGCGCTTCTGCACCAGCGGGTCGGTCGAACCCGACGCCGTCAGACGCGCAGGCGGCGGCGTCACCGGCTGCACGCCCTGCGCGGCGGGGGCCACGTCGGCGCCTTGCATCTGGACCTGCGGCTGGCCATTGGCACCCTCTGCCGGTTGCGCAGTCTGCGCGACGGCTGCGGTAGCCGCGAAAGCGGCGGCGCTAAGGGCGGTGCTGATCAGAAGCGTACGAATCTGGGTCATGGCTAATCCTCTCTAAAGTTGTTGTGACGCGGGCGACCTGTCCGGTCTGCACATTCCTGAGTCGCTGTGTGAGCGCCCTCTGCGCGCCTCGCCCGGTCTACTCGCTGCCAGATAAATCCAGCAGGCTTTCCCACTGACCTGCACTTTACGAGTGAAGTTCGATTCCTCCGACCGGTGTTACGCAACGTTTCACTTTCTGACAAGCGCATAACATCTGCTTGCAGATACTCACGCGAAATGCATGCGATTTCGGCGCGCACCTCGAACTTCATCCAGGGCAAGCTTCTGGCTTATCATGCGAACCCTTTGCCTGAAGGCGCAAACGCCATGCCCAACCTTGATTTCACGCTCACCGGCGACTACGTCGAACTGCACAATCTCCTGAAGATAACCGGGCTGGCGGACAGCGGCGGCTCGGCAAAAATGATGGTGGCGGACGGTGCGCTCACCGTCGACGGCCGGGTCGAAACGCGTAAAACCTGCAAAATCCGCGCGGGCCAAGTCGTATTGCTCGGCGACACGCGGATTGCGGTCCACGAGGCTTGACCCGCAGGCCGTCGCCACGCAACTCCGGGAACCCGGAGGATCGCACGCACCAAAATCGTGCTTCGTCCATCGACAGCGCGGCGCCCAGGCAATAAGCTGTCAGTTTCGACAGATAAACAATCGGCTGACACATTCGGCTGGCGATTGTCCCGTGCTTTCGTCAGGGCTCACCGAGCCGCCGCCCTCGCCACCGCTCGCGCGAATGCCGCGCCCGCTGTCGTGCTTGTCGTTCGCTTGTTGCCGCTCGTTGCCGCTTATCGCCACTTCCGCCGCCAGGCGCTCCATGACTCAATCCGGCTTCACCCGGGTGGCCGCAAGGCCGCCAACCCTGACCCGCCACGCGGCGGACACCGCCCGGCTCGCCGCGCCGCTCGCCATCGCGCAACTCTCGCAAATGGCAATGGGTGTCACCGACACGATCCTGCTCGGCTCGCTCGGCCCGGACGCACTCGCAGCCGGCGGCCTCGGCGCGAACCTGTTTTTCGTGGTGGTCACGCTGCTGCAAGGCGTGCTGACCTCCGTGAGCGTGAGCGTGTCGCACGCGCGCGGCGCCGAGGACGAGGGCCGCGTGCCGCATATCTACTGGACCGGCTTCGTGCTGTCCGCGCTGCTGTCGGTGCCGGCGTTCTTCCTGCTCTCGTTCGCCACGCCGATCCTGCTCGCCTTCGGCGAACCCGCCCTGCTCGCGCACAACGTCGGCGAGTACGCGGCGGTGCTGCGCTGGGGGTCGCTCGGCAGCCTGATCGGCGTCGGCCTGATGCGCTCGTTCCTGCCCGCGATCGGCGCGGCCAAACGGCTGCTGTGGGTCTCGCTGGTGAGCGTCGGGGTGAACGGTTTTCTCAACTACGGCCTGATCCACGGCGTCTATGGTTTGCCGCGGCTCGGCTTTCTCGGCTCGGCGGCCGCGACCTCGATCACCGTCTGGCTGAGCGCGCTCGTGCTGATGGCGCTATTGCACCTGCGGCCGCGTTATCGCCATTTCGTCGTCGCCACCCGGCCGAATGTGCCGCTGATGGGCGAACTGTTCGGCATCGGCTGGCCGGTCGCGATCACCTACGGCGTCGAGTCGACGCTCTTTCTCGCCACCGGCCTGATGGTCGGTCTGCTCGGCGAGTCGCAACTGGCCGCACATCAGATCGCGCTGAACGTCGCCTCGGTGGCGTTCATGGTGCCGCTCGCGATCGGCCAGGCGGCCAACGTGCGAGTCGGCTTCTGGTCCGGCGCCGGCCAGCCGCTCGCCGCGCGCCACGCCGGGTTTGTCGCGCTGGCGCTCGGCGTCGGCTTCATGACGCTGTCGGGCCTCGTGCTGATCGCCGCGCCGCACTGGATCGTCGGCCTCTATCTGCAGCTCGACGATCCGGCCAACGCGGCCACGGTCGCGCTCGCGAGTTCGCTGCTCGGCGTGGCCGCGATCTTCCAGATCGTCGACGGCATGCAGACGGTCGGTTCCGGCTGTCTGCGCGGCCTGAAAGACACCCGCGTACCGATGATCGCCGCCGCGTTCGGTTACTGGGTGATCGGTTTTCCGACCGGCTACACGCTGGCGTTTCACTTCGGCCTGGGCGCGCGCGGCTTGTGGTGGGGACTCGCCGCCGGCCTCGCGAGCGTCGCACTGCTGATGACGCTACGCTTTCACAAATTGAGCCTGCGGCGCGTGCCGGCGAAGCCCGGCGCGCAGCCGGCCAAATCCGTTTGAAGCCTGGCTTGCGGCGCGTTCCGGCGCCGCCCGGCGCGGCGCCTGCCGGTGCCGTTTCAGCACGGCGCCTATGGTTGCACGCGCAACCATAGGCGCACGGAAAACTCGCCGCGAAAGTAAAATACGCGTTTCGGCGCACTCGCGCACACCCGCGCCCGCACGCCGAAAACCCGCTTGCGCGCCTCACGAAGGCCCGCGCCGCCTGCGCCGCCCGAAGGCTCATCACCCGCCATCACGGCTCGCCACTCTCACGCGGCAGATTCCCGGCAGCACGCCACCACTGTTGGCGCGCCGCTCGATCGACCCTGCTTCTCGCGATAAAACATAACAAGGATCACCCGCCATGCTTGCCCGCGTCACCCGTCTTTTTCCGCTCTGGGCCGTGCTCGTTTCGATTGCGGCGTACTTCTCGCCCGCCTCGTTCTCAGGCATCGCGCCGCACGTCACCACGCTGCTGACCATCATCATGCTGGCGATGGGCGTCACACTCTCCGTGGCCGATTTCCAGCGTGTCTTCACGCGGCCCGCGCCGGTGATCGCCGGCATCGTGCTGCACTATCTCGTCATGCCGCTCGCCGCATGGGTGATCGCCAAGGCGCTGCGCATGCCGCCCGATCTCACCGCCGGCATGGTGCTGGTAGGCAGCGTGGCAAGCGGCACGGCGTCGAACGTGATGATCTATCTAGCGCGTGGCGACGTCGCGTTGTCGGTGACGATCAGCGCGCTGTCCACGCTAGTCGGCGTATTCGCGACGCCGCTGCTCACGCGTCTTTACGTGGACGCCTCGATCGCCGTCGACGTGCACGGCATGCTGGTGAGCATTCTGCAGATCGTGGCGTTGCCGATCGTGGTCGG
Source organism: Paraburkholderia sp. USG1 (assembly GCF_031570135.1). Classification (NCBI taxonomy): domain Bacteria; kingdom Pseudomonadati; phylum Pseudomonadota; class Betaproteobacteria; order Burkholderiales; family Burkholderiaceae; genus Paraburkholderia; species Paraburkholderia sp. USG1. Next base: position 150,575 of record NZ_JAMWXW010000018.1, read on the forward strand.
CCTGATCGTCAATCATCTGTTCGGCAAGGTGGTGCGCAAGATCGAACCGGTCCTGCCGCTGATCTCGATGATCGCGATCGTGCTGATCATCGGCGCGGTGGTGGGCGGCACGCAGAAGAGCATCGCGTCGGTCGGCCTCGTGGTGATGCTGGGCGTGGTGCTGCATAACGGCATCGGCTTGCTCGGCGGCTATTGGGGCGGGCGTCTGCTCGGCTTCGACGAAGCCGTGTGCCGCACACTCGCAATCGAAGTCGGCATGCAGAACTCGGGCCTCGCGGCCACGCTCGGCAAGCTCTATTTCACGCCGATCGCGGCGTTGCCGGGCGCGCTGTTTTCGGTGTGGCACAACCTGTCGGGCTCCTTGCTCGCCGGCTACTGGGCAGGGCGTCCCGCGAAAGGCTCGACGCATGTGGACAGTGAACAGGTGTTGAACGCCGAACGCGGCTAGCGGGATTTTCGCGCGGTGATAGCGCGGCGCGTTCGCTTCCTGATAGCGTTGCGCTGCGCCGCGTCGCACCACGCGAGCAACAGGCGGGAGCAACAAGCGGAGCAACGAAACCCGCCAGCCTGATTCCCCTTAGAATGCATTTCTCGACAGCGTGAGCCATTCACGCGCTGCCGCCATGAGAAGTCTGCAAACCAGGGGAAAAGCGTGCCGTCGTATCAAGATCAGAACCGGACCGCACTACAACACAAGTGCGCGTTCAGCACACCCCGGCGTAGTTTCGCCTGGGGCACAACGAGACATTTCTTCCTGCTGTGTTGCGCAACGGCATTTTTGACCGCCTGCGCTACGAGGCCGCCCGCCACCGCATTCGAGCGCCACGTCACTCACGCACTGCCCGTCACGGAAGCCACACCACTTCGCACAGCACTCACGCCGGTCGAAGCCGCGCATCCGGATCAGTCCGGTTTCCGGGTGCTCGCGAACGGCACCGACGCGTTGCAGATGCGCATTGCACTCGCGCGCGCGGCGACCCGAACGCTCGACATGCAGTACTACATCGCCAACGAGGACACCACCGGCAAACTGCTGCTCGGCGCCGCGCTTTATGCGGCCGATCACGGCGTGCGGGTGCGCATGCTGGTCGACGATCTCAACTTCAAGGACATCGACCGCGTAATGGCGGGCTTGAACTCGCACGAGAACATCGAGATTCGCGTGTTCAATCCGTTCGGCAGTGCGCAGCAAGGCGTGTTCGAACGCACCACGAACGTGTTCACGCAGATCGGCCATTTCACGCGCCGCATGCATAACAAGGCGATGATCGCGGACAACCAGCTGGCGATCGTGGGTGGCCGCAATCTCGGCGACGAGTACTTCAGCGCGAGCGAAACGCTGCAGTTCCGCGATCTCGACGTGCTGGCCGCCGGCCCGATCACCGCCGACATCTCAGCGAGTTTCGACGACTACTGGAACAGCAGCATCGCCTATCCGTTGCGCGTGCTGAACAAGCAGAAATTCGACGCGAAGGAACTGGACCAGACACGCGACGAGTTGCGCCAGCACTGGCGCACCAACGCCGACCCGTACAACGCGAAGCCGCTGAACGCCACCCCGCTCGCCTCGCAGATCGCCAAAGATCAGCTCGGTCTCACGTGGGCGCCGGCCGAGTTCAAAGCGGACCTCCCGGAGAAGATCGTCCACCCGTCGCCGGATTACGTGAGCCCGCCCATGCAGCGGCTCGGCGAATTGATGCGCGACGCACAGAAAGACTTCCTCGTCATTTCGCCTTACTTCGTGCCGCATGAAGCAGGTGTGAAAGCGGCCGGCGAGCTCACGCATCGCGGCGTACGCATTGCCGTGCTGACGAATTCGCTCGCCGCCACCGACGCCGTCGCCGTGCAGGCCGGCTACAACCCGTTTCGCGTGCCGCTGCTGCAACAGGGCGTCGAGTTATACGAATTCAAGCCGGAGCAGCACATGCCGCGCGTCGGCTTTACGGGCTCGCGTTCGCGCGCCAGCCTGCATGCGAAAACGTATGTGATCGACCGGAAGATTCTGGTGATCGGCTCGATGAACCTCGACCCGCGTTCGGCCAATCTGAACACCGAACTGGCGTTGGTGATCCACAGCCCCCCGCTCGCCGACCAGGTCGCGCAAATCTTCGAACGCGCCACGGCGCCCGACGAAAGCTATCGCGTCACGCTCGCGGACGAAGCGCAGCTTGCCTATCTGCGCTCGATCGGCGCACCGCTCTCCCCGCTCGTGTGGACCGACGTCGAAGACGGCATGCGCCGCACCTACATATTCGATCCCCAGGCCGGTTTGTACCGGAATGCGCTAACAGGTCTATTCTCCCTATTGCCCGTCAACGCAGAACTTTGAAAGCGGAGTTGAACATGACTGAAGACGTACGAATGGAGCGTGACACGTTCGGCGAAATCGCCGTGCCGAACGCTCGTCTATGGGGCGCGCAAACGCAGCGCTCGCTGCAGAATTTCCGCATCTCGACCGAGAAGCAATCGCCCGAACTCATCACTGCGCTGGCCGTCATCAAGCGCGCCGCCGCCGAAGTCAACCTGGACCTCGGCGTGCTCGACGAGAGCAAGGCGAAGGCGATCATCGAGGCCGCCGACGAGATCATCGCCGGCAAGCACCCGGATGAATTTCCGCTTGCCGTCTGGCAGACCGGCTCCGGCACGCAGACCAACATGAACCTCAACGAGGTGATCGCGAATCGCGCGAGCGAGCTGCTCGGCGGCGAGCGCGGCGAAGCGCGCAAGGTGCATCCGAACGACGACGTGAATCGCGGCCAGTCGTCCAACGACGTGTTCCCGACCGCCATGCACGTGGCCGCGGCCTACGCGATCGTCAAGCATCTGCTGCCGGCGCTGAAGACGCTGCGCAATACGCTCGACGGCAAGGCGAAAGCCTTCGTCGACATCGTCAAGATCGGCCGCACACACTTGCAGGACGCCACGCCGCTCACGCTCGGCCAGGAGTTTTCGGGTTACGTCGCCCAACTCGACCAGGGCATTCGTCACGTCGAATCGGCGCTGCCGCATCTGTACGAACTCGCGCAGGGCGGCACCGCGGTCGGCACCGGTTTGAATGCGCATCCGCAGTTCGCCGGCAAGGTGGCGGCGGCAATCGGCAAACTGACCGGCTTGCCGTTCGTCTCGGCGCCGAACAAATTCGAAGTGATGGCCGCGGCCGACGCACTGGTGTTCGCGCATGGCGCATTGAAGACGGTGGCGGCGAGCCTGAACAAGATCGCCAACGACATCCGCTGGCTGGCCAGCGGCCCGCGCTGCGGTCTCGGCGAACTGTCGATTCCGGAGAACGAGCCGGGCAGTTCGATCATGCCGGGCAAGGTCAATCCGACCCAGTCCGAAGCGCTGACAATGCTGTGCGCGCAGGTGTTCGGCAACGACGTCGCGGTGAATATCGGCGGCGCGAGCGGCAATTTCGAGCTGAATGTGTTCCGGCCGATGATCGCGCACAACGTGCTGCAATCAGTCCGTCTGCTCGCCGACGGCGCGCACAGTTTCAACGACAACTGCGCGGTCGGCATCGAGCCGAATCACGAGCGCATCGATACCCTGCTCAACGAATCGCTGATGCTGGTGACGGCGCTCAATCCGCACATCGGCTACGACAAGGCCGCGAAGATCGCCAAGAAGGCGCACAAGGAAGGCACCACGCTCAAGGCGTCGGCGCTTGCGCTCGGTTTCGTCACCGAGCAGCAGTTCGACGAATGGGTGCGCCCGAAAGACATGGTCGGGCATTCGGCGGCGTGATCGGCCGCATCACCGCGTCAAGGGACGTTGGAGTCAAGTGACAAGGCCAAGCTGTTTCGAGCCGCCCAACGTGATTTGAAGACTGCCGGCCGCGCGAACACAATATTCGCGCAGCCCGGCGAACGGCGCCTTCGGGCGCCGCTTAAACTTTCCCCTGCGCCACTTCTTCCGGCTTCAATTCGACGATCGCATCGAGCGCTTCCTTCACATCGATCGCGTATTTGGCGAGGCGTTTCTGTTCGTCCGTCTCCGGCACGAAGGCCGGCACGGGCACGGGCTGACCGTTCTCGTTGACGGCGACCATCACGATCAGACAGTCCGTGGTTTGCAGCAGCTCGCCGCCCTTCGGGTCGCCCGCCTGCACCGACACGTGAATGTGCATGCTGGTGCGGCCCGTCGCCACGACCCGGGCGCGCAACTCGACCAGATTGCCGACCAGAATCGGCCGGCGAAAACGGATGTTGCCCACGCTGACCGTCACGCAGTAGCGCCCCGACCATACCGCCGAGCACGCATACGCGGTCTCGTCGATCCACTTCATCAACGCGCCGCCATGCACCTTGCCGCCGAAGTTGACCGAAGTCGGTTCGGCGAGAAAGCGGAAAGTGGTTTCGGAACGGTCCAGCGGCGCTGCGGAAGGGGTGCTCATCTTGACTCCGGTCAATCGGATGCATTGAAAGGAGGCGATTATACGAGCGCAATATTGACCTCGTCGCGGCCAAATGCACGGCGCGGTGAAATCCGGCGAAACTGCCGACAGGGCTTATTGACGAGGCGCTACCGTTTGACGTCCGCGGTCAGTTCGCCTCGGCGAATTCGCAAGCGGTCTCGCCTGGCGACGCGCCCGCCGACATGAAACGCTCCCGATAATCGAGCGGCAGCACGCCGAAACGCCGCAAAAACGCCCGCCGCAAGTTCTGTTCGCTGCCAAAACCGCAGTCGAGCGCAATCCGCTTGAGCGGCCGGCGCGAGTCGGCGAGCGCCCGCGAGGCCGCTTCCAGCCGCAACGCCGCGACGGTTTTGGCCGGCGTGCGGCCGACCTCGTCGACATAGCGCCGTGCAAAAGTTCGCGGGCTCATCCGGGTTCGCTCGGCGAGCCGCTCGACTGACAGGTCGTCGCGCAAATGCGCCGCCATCCAGCTATGCAGGGCCTCGAACGGACCGTCCGCCGAGGCCTGCGCCGCCAGCGCCGCGCTGTACTGCGACTGGCCGCCCGGCCGCTTCATGAAGACCACCAGCCGCCGCGCCGCCTGCATGGCGACCGCGTGGCCGACGTCCTCCTCGATCAGCGCCAGCGCCAGATCGATGCCCGCCGTCACGCCCGCCGAGGTCCAGACCACGCCCTCGCCTTCACGGCGCCCCACGTCGCGGATAAAGATCGGGTCGGCGTCCACCTGGACGTTCGGAAAGCGGCGCGCTAGCTGCGAAGCGTCGCGCCAGTGCGTGGTGGCGCGGCGGCCGTCGAGCAGCCCGGCCGCCGCCAGATAGAACGCGCCGGTGCAGACCGAGCACACCCGCCGCGCCCGCGGCGCATGGCGTCCGATCCACGCGACCAGTTCCGGTTGCAGCGTGCAGTGTTCGTCGACCGGGACGCCGGGGATGATCAGCGTATCGATCGGCTGATCGTCCAGCGAATCGAGCCGCTCGGTAACGATCGGCAGGCCGGGAAAAGTTTGCAGTATGCCGCCGTCGATCGAAGCGACCGTCGTGCGGTAGGCCACGGGTTGCGGCAGGCTACCGGCCGAACCCGTGGCGTTAGCCGGTCGGCCGGCGCTCGCATGTTCGGCATCGTTCACACCGCGGGCGGCAGCGCCGGCCATCCCGGCGACGGTCAACTCCGCACGCCAGAACGCCTCCAGCGGCCCGCATGCATCGAGCAGCACCAGATCCGGCGCAACCGCGAAAACAATATGACGCGCTGCCATCAGGACACTTCCTCCATTACCTGCCGCTTGCGCGACCACGCGTAGCCCAGCGTGGCGAGCGCCGCCGCCCCGAGCAGCGGAAATATCGCGGCGTTGATCGTCGCCCAGCCGAAGCGGGCCAGCAATTGACCCGCAAACAGAGAGCCCAATGCGGAAAACGCAAAAGTCGTGAATTCGCTGGTCGCCTGCGTCTTCGCGCGCTCCGACGGCCGGTACGATTGCGCGAGCAGCGTCGAGCCGCCGACGAACATGAAATTCCAGCCCACGCCGAGACAGGCGAGCGCCGCGTAGAAATGCGGCAGATCGGTCGAACGCAACGCAAGTACGCCGCACGCCGCCGACAGCGCGATGCCCGCGCCGATCACCGGCAGCACGCCACAGCGTTTGATCAGGCTCGCGGAAAACAGCGACGGCGCGAACATGCCGACCAGGTGCCACTGGATGATCGCCGCGCCGTCGCCGATCGTGTGGCCGCAAGCGACCGCGGCGATCGGTGTGGCGGTCATCACGAACATCATCACGGCGTAGCCGAGCGCATTGTTGGCGAGCGCCGCCGCGAAGATCGGCTGCCGCACGATTTCGCCGAGCGGCCGCGCCGCGTCGTGGCGCGCCGCCGTGCCAACAGCCGGCGCCGCGTCGCGATACAGCAGCGCCAGCAAGGCAACCGACACAAGCCCGAAGCCCGTCACGAGCGCATACGAACCCGCGAACGCGACCGGCGCCAGCCAGTCCTTGCTCCACGCGGCGAGGAGCGGCCCGCAGACGGCGGCCACCACGCCGCCCGCCAGCACCGTGGAAATCGCGCGGCTCTTTCCTTCGATGCCGACCGCGTCGGCGGCGGCCAGCCGGTAGTACTGCGCGAACGCCTGAAAGACGCCGACCGTCGCCGTGCCCGCGCAGAAAACCCAGAAACTCTGATGAAAGATCGCCCACACGGAAACCGCGCCGCCGAGCGCACCGACGCCCGCGCCGAGCACGAAACCCGCCCGGCGGCCAATGCGCGCCATCAGAAACGACGCGAAGATCGTCGTCAGCGCGGCGGCGACGGTGATCAGGGAGAACGGCAGCGTCGCGAGCGCCTTGTCGTCGGCGAGCGTGTAGCCGACGAGGCCGGTCAACGTCAGATCGATCGATACCGATGAGGTGTACAGCGCCTGGCACACGGCCAGCACGCACGCGGCGCGCCGGCCATGCGGATCGGCATCGTGCAGGCCGGTGGAATGGGCGGGAACGGCGGACGCGGCGGACGGTGGCATCGATAGTTTCCGGGCGGCGGAAGTAAGATGACCCGATCGTCACATGGGCGCCGTTGGCAGAGATGACAATGATGCATCAATTTCTGCCAGCCGCTGTGGTTGTCCTGCGGATTTCTGTGGAAGCGCTGGCCAGCCGTCTATTTGCGGACAGTAATGCCTTCGTCGATCGTGCCGTACATCGTGATGCTGCCGGTGCCCGCGCCCGAGCCCGAACCGGTGCCGCCCTGCGCGCAGGCGCTGATCAGCAGGGCTGCGGCAATGACGGCAAGAAAAGTTTTCATGACAGCGTGTTCCCAAAGACAGACTTCAATTCTAGCCTGGCGGACCTGCGCGGCACCGAAGCGCGGGCAGGGATGGCCGCCGTCCCGGCCGGGCTCAGTGCGTCTGCCGGGTTTCCGTAACCGCTGCATTCGACAGTTCACGCTAAGCTGAAACATCGAATCGCGCAGCCCGATACAGTGAGCTTGCAGGGCGCTTTGTCCGCGCCGCTCCAGGAGACCTCAGATGACCGCCACCCTCGCAGACGAGCAGAACCATTTCCCCGGCCTGAGCCGCATCGGCGCGCTACTCGCCGACCCCGGCCGCGCCGCGATGCTGTGGGCGCTGATGGACGGCAGCGCCCGCCCGGCCGGCGAGCTGACGATGATCGCCGGGCTTTCGCCGTCGGCGGCCAGCGCCCATCTCGCGCGCCTGACCGACGGCGGCCTGCTCGCGCTCGAAGTGCGCGGCCGGCATCGCTATTTCCGGATTGCGTCGCCCGACATCGCCGCGTCGATCGAAGCGCTCGCCAACGTGGCGCAGGTCAGCGCGCCGCAGCGTCCCGTCCCGCGCCCCGCGCGCACCGTGCCGCTGGACATGCGCTACGCGCGCACCTGCTACGACCATATGGCAGGCGAATTGTCGGTGCGCGTGTTCGAGCAACTGATCGGGGGCGGCCTGCTGACGCTGCACGGCACGTCACTCGAAGCCACCGTCGAGGGCGCCGCCCGCTTCGCCGGCTGGGGCATCGACATGTCGGCGCAGAAAAGCCGGCGACGCCGCTTTGCCTGCACCTGTCCCGACTGGAGCGAGCGGCGTCCGCACCTGGGCGGCGCACTCGGCGCGGCGCTGCTCGACTCGTGGTCGTCGCACGGCTGGGTCGAACGCACGGAACGGCCGCGAATCCTGCGCATTACGCCAGCCGGGCATCGTCATTTCGATGCGTTTCTGGCCGCCTGACGCGTGGTTCGCTGCCTGACGGCATGTTCGGGAGATTCCCGATCGGCTGACGACTCGCCTTGTCGGAACTCTGATCGGGACCTTTATTGAGACCTTTTGTTACACGCTCGCCAGTGAGCCTTACAAAAGTGGGGGCCTTGAAACAAACGCCGCAGGTACAGTGACTGGACGGATGCCGCAAGATGCCGCGTCCGTCGGAGATAAATCATGAGAACAGTCACCCCACACCACCCTTCGAGCCGCCGGGTCACCGGCTATACGCTGATCGCAGCCGCCGCGTTCCTGTTCGCGGCCCAGGCCACCGTGGCGCAGGAAATCGGGGAAGCGCCTCAGAATGCGGCCGCCACGCAGAACACCGACCCGCCCGGCCGCGTCGCGCGCCTGAACTACACGGCGGGCGCCGTGACCACCGAACCGGCCGGCGCTACCGACTGGTCATACGCGCAGATCAACCGCCCGCTCACCACCGGCGACCAGTTGTGGAACGATCAGAACGCCCGCTCGGAGCTGCACATCGGCTCGACCGCGGTGCGCCTCGGCCCGTCCACCAGCCTCGATCTGCTGAATCTCGACGACAGCAGCGCGCAGCTCAAGGTCGCCCAAGGCACCTTGTCCGCGCGCGTGCGCGAACTCGCGCCGGGCTCGTCGTACGAAATCGACACGCCGAATCTCGCGCTCGGCCTGAACGGGCCGGGCGACTATCGCGTCGACGTCGCGCCGGACGGCAGCAGCACCACCGTCACCGTGCGCAGCGGCAGCGCGACGGTATACGGCGACAACGGCGAGGTGCCGGTCGCAGCCGGCCAGCAGGTCCGCTTCGGCGGCACCACCCTGCAGCAACTGGCCGACAACGGCGCCCCCGGTCTCGACGGCTTCGATCAGTGGGCCGCGAGCCGCGATGCCGCCGAAGACCGCTCGGTGTCGGCGCGCTACGTGTCGCGCGACATTCCCGGCTATCAGGATCTCGACGCGAACGGCACGTGGCGCAGCACGCCGCAGTACGGCGAAGTGTGGGTGCCGCGCGCCACGCCTGCGGGCTGGGCACCGTATCACGACGGCCATTGGGTGTGGCAGGCGCCGTGGGGCTGGACTTGGGTCGACGATGCGCCGTGGGGCTTCGCGCCCTACCACTACGGCCGCTGGGCTCAGGTGGACGACGCGTGGGCATGGGTGCCGGGGCCGGTCGCGGTCAGCGAGCCGCCTGTCTACGCGCCGGCCCTCGTCGCCTTCGTGGGGGGCGGTGGCGGCGGTGTGAACTGGGGTGTGGATCTGGCGATCGGCGGAGTTGTCGCGGCCGGCGTCGCGTGGTTCCCGCTCGGCCCGGGCGAGCCGTGGCATCCGCATTGGGGCGGTCACGATCACTGGAGCCCCGGTTACTACAACCGCGTGAACCAGACGACGATCGTCAACAATTACAGCCGCAATGTGAATGTGACCAACATTCACAACACGTATATCAACTACCGCGCGCCGGGCGGCGTGACCGCAGTGCCGGCGACGGCCTTCGTGCACGGTCAGCCGGTCGGACGCTTCGCCCAGAAGGTCGATCCGCGGCAATGGCGCAACGCGCAAATCAACCCGGGTGGGCCGGGAATCGCGCCGGTGCGGGAAAGCTTCGGGCCTGGCTTGCGCAACGCGAATTACCGGCCGTCTGCGGCCGTGACGGCCCGGCCGGTGGTGGCGACGCGCAGTCCGGCGGTGCCGGCGGCTTACCACGACAGTCTCGCGCAACGTTTCGCGCAAAGCGGCGGACGGGTGCCGGGCGCCGGTCAGCCTATCGTGCGAACGTCGGTGCCGGCGCACATGGCGGGTGGCCCGAGCGCGCTGCCGGTGCAGAACGTGCGGGTCGTGCAGTCGCATATTGCGGGACGTGCGCCTGGCATCGCGGCGGGTGCGCCAGGTGCACCCGGTAGACCTGGCGGGATGCGGCAGGCGGAACAAGCGCCGCAGCGGCCGGGGGAAGCGCCGCATGGCGGCGAGCCGCAAGCGCGGCCGGGCGTGCCGCCACAAGTGGCTAACCAGCGTGAGCAGCCCGGTGAGATGGGGCATCCTTCGAACGGGGTGCCGCGTCCGCCGCAAGTGAATGGCGGCAATGCGGCGGCGCTGGCGCCGCAGCAACGCGGTATGCCGCAGGCCGGTCAGCAGCAGGCCGGCCAGCCGCCGGGCGTCAACGAACGCCACGAGCCGGCCTGGACGCAGCCGCACACACCGATGGCTCAGCAGGCCCAGCAGCATAGCGGTCCGCAGCAACAGGCGGGACGGCCGGATCTTGCGCCGCCGCCTCGCGCGCAGCCGCAGGCAAGAGGGTCCGAGGTAGCGCAGCAGCCCGGCACGCAACAACACGGCGTGCCGCATCCCGCGGAGAACCCGGCGATGCAACAGCAGCAGCAGGCGCGGCAGCAGGGGTTTCATCCGCAGCAACAGTCGCAGTCACAACCACAGGCCCAGACGCAACATCAGCCCGAGCCGCAGGCGCCTCGTCCAACTGAAGTCCAGGCGCAGCAACAACCGCGTCAGGAATACCATCCGCAGCCCATCCAGCAGCCGCGTCAAGAACCTCGTCCTGAGCCGCGCCCGCAGCAGGTGCAGCAACAGCCCCGGCCGGAATTCCATCCGCCGCCGCCGCAGCCGCGTCAGCAGCAGGCGCAGCAGCAACCGCGGCCGGAGTTTCATCCGCAACCGCAACCGCAGCAGCCGCGCCAGGAACCTCGCCCGCAGCAGGTGCAGCAGTCGCGTCCTCAGGCGCAGCCACAGCACGCCGAACAGCACTCGGGCGGCGGCAATCGCGACGAACATCACAAAGGCTGAGCGCGTCGTTCCGTCGAGGCATGCTGGCATGCATGAAAAAACCCCGCGATTCGCATCGCGGGGTTTTTTTATACATACGGACCGGGCAGCCCGGCAGTTGACGCTCAAACGGCCATCGGCGCCGTGAGCGGATCGTGATGCCGGTAGCCGACCAGCGAGAAATCCGCCGGCTCGATCTTTTCGAGCCATTCCGGCTCGTACACGCCGGTTTTCGCATACTCGGGTACCCGGTCGGAAATCGCGAAAGCCGGGCTTTCATAAGGCTCGCGCGTGAGTTGCTGCTGCAACATGTCGAGCTGGTTCTCGTAGATATGCGCGTCGCCGATGAAATACGTGAACCAGCGCGGCGTATAGCCCGTCAGACGACCAACCAGGTGCAGCAACGCCGCGCCTTCGGTCAGATTGAACGGTGTACCGAGCCCGACGTCGTTGCTGCGGATGTACAGGCACAGCGAAATTTCCTTGCGCACCGCGTTTGGCACGAACTGGTAAAGCAGGTGGCAAGCGGGCAAAGCGATCTGGTCCAGCACGGCAGGGTTCCATGCGTGAAACAGAATGCGCCGGTCCGCCGGGTTCTGCATGATCGTGTCCAAACACTGGCGCAACTGGTCGATCGCCTTATAAAGCAGCACTTTGCGGCTGCCGTCTTCTTCGAATTCAGTCACCACCCGGAAGCCGCGTGCAGTCGCGTCGACAAGCTGCGCGCTCGCGTCTGCGTTCAACACTTTGTAGGCCGGCCACTGGCGCCATTGCACGCCGTAGACGTCGCCGAGATCGTCTGGCCCCTGGCGATAGGGATTGGCGAGCCACTGCGGATTCTGGTTGGCGTTGGCGTCCCACACCTTGCAGCCGAGGTCGCGGAAATCCGCGGCGCTGCGCGATGCGCGCAGAAACCCGACCAGCTCGCCCACCGCCGATTTGAACGCCAGCTTTTTCGTCGTAACCGCGGGAAAGCCTTGCTGAAGGTCGAAGCGCAACATGGCGCCCGGCATGCTGATGGTGCGGATGCCGGTGCGATTCTCCTGCCACGTGCCGGTGTCGAGAATCGTGCGGACGAGGTCGAGGTATTGTTTCATTCGGGTTCCTTCGACGCGGCGCCTGCCAGGTAGATCCGGGCGCCACGGAGATTGAGCGGAAAACCCGATTTTAACAAGCGCAGCCGGACGGCGCCCGGTCATGGCGCGCCGCCTGGAAAATATATCGCGGGAAAAAACGATCGGGAACGGGTGAACGGAGATCGCGCCCGGACGACGCGTAGCCGCTCACAGCGCGGCTAACGCGCTCTGAATCAATCATTCCCGAAACCCGTTTTACGAGCCCGCCGGAACCACACGGCCCATCAAACGATTCACAGATGCGGCACCGAAGCCGGCAAGTCGCCGTGCGGCGTGGCGAGCGGCTCGCCTTCCATGTGCCGCATGCCGTGCGAACACAGCAGCCGGTACAACGTGACGCGCGAGATGCCGAGTTCCTGCGCGGCGTCGCCGAGACGCCCGCGGTGACGCAGCAGCGCCAGCTCGATCGCCTGGCGTTCGGCCGCTTCGCGCGCCTGCGCGAGCGACACGGGCACGATCTCCACGTACTCCGCGAGCTCCAGATCGCGCGCCGTGATCGCGCGCCCTTCCGACATCACGATAGCGCGCCGCACCCGGTTGATCAGCTCGCGCACATTGCCCGGCCAGCCGTAGTTATGCAGCGCCGCGATCGCGTCCGGTGCGAAGCCGCGCAAGCGGCGGCTTGCATCTTTCTTGAAACGTTCGAGCATGTGCCGGGCAAGCAGTTCGATATCCTTACCACGTGCGCGCAGCGGCGGTTCATCGATCTGCAGCACGCACAGACGGTGATACAGGTCGGAACGAAAACGGCCTTCGATCATCGCCGCGGTCATATCCACGTGAGTGGCCGAGATGATACGCACGTCGACGTCGACCGCGCCGTGCCCTCCCAGCCGCTCCACTTTGCGCTCCTGCAGAAAGCGCAGCAGGCTCGCCTGACTTTCGAGCGGCAGGTCGCCGATTTCGTCGAGAAACAGCGTGCCGCCGTTGGCCGCTTCCACCCGGCCGATCTTGCGCTGATTGGCGCCGGTGAACGCGCCGCGTTCGTAGCCGAATAGTTCGGATTGCAGCAGATGCGGTGGAATCGCGCCGCAGTTGATCGGCACAAAAGGCGCATTGCGCCGTGCGGAGCGCTCGTGAATCGCCACCGCGGTCAGTTCCTTGCCGGTGCCCGATTCGCCCGAAATGAACACCGGCGCGTCGGTCATCGCCACCTTGCGGATCGAGCGGAACAGCGCGAGCATGGCATCGCACGAGCCGACCATTTCGCCTTCGGCGCCTTGCGATGCGTCGTTGGAAGCCGGCTCGCCCAAAGAAATCATGCCGTATGCATGACCCACCGAGTCGACGATCCTGTCGCCCGAATAAGGCACCGTCACATAATCGAAACAATAGTCGCGCACGAGCCGGCGCAAGGCGGCGTCCTGCAATTGGCCCGGCATGGTTGCCGCAACCCAGCCGACATTCGGCATGGTCAGGCACGATTCGAAGGCAGCGATTTCGTGTGGCTGAAAATCGCTAGACAGATCAAGCAAACCGCCCGCCGCCATTCCGGCGCGAACAGCCCGACGCACGTCGCGCGCCGACCCCACGACTTCGACGTGCCAGCCGCGCTGATGAAACCGAGTATTCAGCTCCGCGCTCGGATCGCGCGAAACGTAAATCAGTTGTCGCGTTGCGGGTTCCATTATTCAGATCCTCTCGTCAACGAACGTTAAGGATGACGCACGCACCTGAAACGAGTTCAGACACGCTGACTCATTCGGGATTCGCGAAATAGCAAAAACCGAACGGCCATTCCATTCCGTGCGGACAGCTGATCCCCAAGAAAGCGGCGTGTGTGTTTGAGACGGCCCGTTAGCAGGCTTTTTTAAATTTGAAGCTCTTTTTCGAGAGCTTACTATACGCGCGCCACTTGGAAAACAGTTATGCGAATTTAATCGTGCACCCTATACCCACTAAGGCTCTGCGGGCGATAACCAGTTATTCAGCCGACGAATAAAAGATTAGTGGAAGCGCTTTTCGTGGCGTAGACCCCGAGGTACTTCGTACCGCCCTAATTAACAATTCAAAGGTATTTCCTGCCTGTCGTTTCAACGCTGAAACGTTTTTGTCCAATTTCTGAATTGTTGCGCGGAGATTTTCACTCGCGTCTCGATGCATCAATGGATTGCGAGCGATGGCACACGTTTCGCTAAACAGCATGCACCAAGGAGACACATCATGCGACCTGTTTTCCGCATCGATCTGAGCCGCATTGCACCACACGCTGCCCTTTGCACCGCAATTGCGCTGCCCGTGCTGCCCATTGGCATAAATGCGCAGGAAGGCGAACCGGCCCAATCCGCCATGCTGGCGCAATCCACCGATGCGGCTCCCGCCGCTTCCCACGCCGAGACGATCGCAAGAGCGCCCTCGTCCGACACGAACACGCCCGCCGCCGCTGCCTTCCGCCAGCTTGCAGTCAACGCGCTCAACATTGCGGCCGAGGGTATATCCACGAACGATTTTTCACTCGACGACCAGGCGCTCTCGCGGCAACGCCGCGGCGCGGTCGGCGGGGTGATGGTGGCCGCTACGCCGCAGCTCATGCGCGGCAACAGCAACGGCGGCAGCGTAACGCTGTGGGACGAGATCGCCCCACCCTCGCCTTCACCGATTCCGGTCGATGCGGCGCGCGCTGCCCAAGGCAACTTACCCAGTTACCAAAGAAAGTAGCCCGAACGATTTAGCAGTGCAAACAGGGGTGGCGGTGTAGCGAACACATCGCCCGCATACAGGACAGCACGCAAGGAAGGACCGACATGAGCACCTCTATCCGGACGCCGCGCGATGCTTTCATACCGGCGCCGCAGAGCCAGAATCCGGTCGCCGTGCGTGCCACCACTTTCCCGGCCAACTCGTTCAACCCGGCGCCCGCCCAGACCGTGGGCGATACGTCCGGACCGGCCACGACGTCGCCGCACGGCCGGCTGCCAGGCCGGCATCCCTTCGACGGTATGGATCTGCGCGTCAGGTAGAATCGGTCCGGTTACGTTCCCCTTTCCATTCGATGACGACGCTCACTCTGATCGTCGCTCGCGCCAACAACGGCGTGATCGGCCGCGACAACCAGTTGCCCTGGCGACTTCCCGAAGACCTCGCGTTCTTCAAGCGCACCACTATGGGCGCGCCCATCATCATGGGTCGCAAAACGCATGAGTCGATCGGCCGGCCCTTGCCAGGACGCCGCAACATTGTCGTGACGCGGAATACCACACGCCGCTTCCAAGGTTGCGACACGGCCGCGACCCTCCAGGAGGCGCTCAAGCTCGCCGCTCAGGATCAGGCGCCCGAAGCGTTTCTGATCGGCGGCGCGCAGTTGTATGTGGAAGGCTTGCAGCAGGCGGACAAGCTCATCATCACCGAAATTTCCGCCGACTTCGAAGGCGACGCTACGTTCCCCGAACTCGACGAAACGGAGTGGGAAGAAGTCGCGCATGAAACACACCGCGCAGACGCACCGAACGACTTCGACTACGCATTCGTGACGTACAAACGCAAAGGCGTCTGAAGCGACCTGCTTTCACACGTAATCGCCACGCGTAAAGCAGACGGTGCTCGCCGCCCGCGTGATATGAAAAAACACCACGCAATGACTCGCGTGGCGTTTTCGTTTCTACAACCGAACCGACGGCCGACCGGCAAGCGGCAAGCGGCAAACCGCTTTACTGCCCCGCGATCGTCATCCGCTCGATCAGCACCGAACCGGTTTTCTTGGTGCCGCGCGTGATCGTATCCGCGCCGATCGCGACGATGTGGTGGAACATCTCCTGCAGCGTGCTCGCCACGGTGATTTCCTCGACCGGATACTGGATCTTACCGTTCTCGACCCAGAAGCCCGACGCGCCGCGCGAGTAGTCGCCCGTCACGTAGTTCACGCCCTGTCCCATCAGTTCTGTCAGCAACAGGCCCGTGCCAAGCTTGCGCAGCATCTCTTCGAAGTCGTCCTCGGGGCGCGTGTTCGAGCTCAGCAGCGACAGGTTGTGCGAGCCGCCCGCATTGCCGGTGGTCTGCATGCCGAGCTTGCGCGCCGAGTAGGTGGACAGGAAATAGCCTTCCACCACGCCGTCCTTCACCACCGAACGCTGTCTGGTGCGCACGCCTTCTTCGTCGAACGGCGCGCTGCCCATTGCGCGGGGAATATGCGGGTCTTCGACCACCTGCACGTGCGGCGCAAACACCGGCTTGCCCAGGCTGTCGACGAGGAACGTGGTCTTGCGATACAGCGCGCCGCCGCTCGTGGCTTGCACGAATGCGCCGAGCAGGCCCGCGGCGAGCGGCGCTTCGAACAGCACCGGCACCTTGCGCGTATCCAGGCCGCGCGCGCCGATACGCGCCAGCGCGCGTTGCGCCGCGTAACGGCCCACCGCTTCCGGATTGGCCAGTTCTTCGGCGCTGCGGGTGGACGTGTACCAGTCGTCGCGCTGCATGTTGCGGCCGCTGCCCGCAATCGGCGCGCACGCAACGTAGTGGCGCGAGTACGGATAACCCGCCAGGAAACCGCGCGAGGTGGCCAGCACGAACTGCGAGTGCTGCGCCGAGACGCTCGCGCCTTCCGAATTCTTGATCTGCGGATCGGTCGCGAACGCGGCATCTTCCGCGCGGCGGGCGATTTCCACCGCTTCGTCCGCGGACAGATTCCACGGGTGATAGAGATCGAGATCGCGCGGCGCCGTTTCCAGCAATTCGGCCTCGGCCAGACCCGCGCAGTCGTCTTCAGCCGTGAAGCGCGCGATGTTGTAGGCCGCCGCGACCGTGTCCTTCAAAGCCTGCGATGAAAAGTCCGAGGTGCTCGCATTGCCGCGCTTGTTACCGATGAACACCGTCACGCCGACCATCTTGTCGCGGTTGTGTTCGATCGTCTCGACTTCGCCGCGCCGCACGGAGACGGACAGGCCGTCGCCTTCGGAAATCTCGGTCGCCGCGTCGGTACCGCCGAGCGACTTCGCGTGACGAAGGATGTCCGAGGCTATTTCCTTCAGCTCATCCTGGGTATGCGGAAAAAAGCGCTGCTTGACGTCCATGTCTGCTGCCATTGTCGTTGCCGTCCTGTTCGGGGCCGAGCGGCCCTGTTCACTGTTCACTGTTCGCTGGGTTCGCACCGGTCACGCAGCTCACTCGCTCATGCGCACGCTGGTGTCTGCATGCGTGTGTCCGGTTACGTATCTCGCGATCATAGCAAGGTACGCGACGCCGTACCTGGCATTCGCTACGCCTCGCGTCGCTGGCGGCTGAGCGTTGCCGGAGCGCCGCGTTGCCGTCGAGTTGACGTCGCGCCGCCGTCGCTTCGCGGGGCGCGCGGCCTTGTGCGCGGCAGCAGGGCGGTTCGGCGGGCGCGGCACGCTACAATATCGGCATGACACGCAAAACCCGCATTCAAACCATCGAATCCGCCGAGCCGGAAGTCGACGAAAACGGCTACGACCGTCCCAGCAAGTCCCAGCTCAAGCGCGAAATGCACGAGTTGCAGGAACTGGGCGCGGCGCTGATCGCGCTGCCCAAAGACGCGCTCAAGCGCATGCCCATGCCCGAAAAGCTCGACGACGCCGTGCGCGAAGCGCGCCGCATCACCGATCACGAAGGCAAGCGCCGTCAGGTGCAGTACGTGGGCCGCGTGATGCGCTCGCTGCTGGACGAAGAAACCGCCGCGCTGCGCACCGCGCTCGACACCTACAACGGCGTCAACAAGGCGGAAACGGCCAAACTTCACTGGATCGAGCGCACCCGCGAAAAGCTGCTCGCCGACGACGCCGCGCTGACCGATTTCATCCGCCAGCACCCGAACGCCGACCCGCAGCAAGGCCGCACGCTGATCCGCAACGCGCGCAAGGAAGCGCAGCAGAGCAAGCCGCCGCGCTACTTCCGCGAACTGTTCCAGTGGATCAAGAACGCGGACGGCCCGTCCGCGCAGACCGATTCCGACGCCGACGACGCCCTGGACGACGAAGATGACGACCGCGACGCCTAAAAACTCAGGTAAGCCGACGCGTAATTACCCCGACGAAATCGTGATCGGTCTCGTGTCGATCAGCGACCGTGCCTCCACCGGCGTGTACGAGGACAAAGGCATTCCGGCGTTGCAGGAATGGCTCGGCGCAGCGTTGAGCTCGCCGTGGCAAGTGGTCACCCGGTTGATTCAGGACGATGCGCCGACCATTTCGGCCACCCTGACCGAACTGGTCGACGAGGTTGGCTGCGATCTGGTGCTGACCACCGGCGGCACCGGCCCGTCGCGCCGCGACGTGACGCCGGAGGCGACGCTTTCGGTCGCCACGAAGGAAATGCCGGGTTTCGGCGAGCAGATGCGGCAGATCAGCCTGAATTTCGTGCCGACCGCGATCCTGTCGCGGCAGGTCGCGGTAATCCGCGAAACGGCGGAGCGCGCGGCGCTGATCATCAACCTGCCGGGTCAGCCTAAGTCGATCAGGGAAACGCTGGAAGGCTTGCGCGACGCCGAAGCAGGCGGCGCAGTGAAGGTGCCGGGCATTTTCGCCGCCGTGCCGTATTGCATCGACCTGATCGGCGGCCCATATGTGGAAACCAACGCCGACGTGGTGAAGGCGTTCCGGCCGAAGAACGCGCAGCGCGCGCCCCGGCCGGCTTAAGCCTTCTTATTCCGCAGCTTTTTCCGCGCCGTTAACAGCGTCCGGCGCCGACGGGATCAGGAAGTGCTCGCGGTAGTACTTCAGCTCGTCGATCGACTCATGAATATCGGCCAGCGCCGTATGCATCGCGCGCTTCTGGAAGCCTTTGTAGATGGCCGGCTGCCAGCGGCGGCACAGTTCCTTGAGCGTGCTGACGTCGAGATTGCGGTAATGGAAGAAGCGCTCCAGATCCGGCATCCAGCGCGCCATGAAGCGGCGGTCCTGGCAGATCGAGTTGCCGCACATCGGCGATTTGCCCGGCGGCACGTAGACGCTCAGGAAATCGCGGATCTGTTCGGTGGCGTCGGCCTCGCTCACCGTGGAGGCCTTCACGCGGTCGATCAGGCCCGAGCGGCCATGCGTGTTCTGATTCCACTGATCCATTCCGGCGAGCGTCTCGTCGCTCTGGTGAATCGCCAGAACCGGGCCTTCGACCATTCTGTCGAGCGTGGAGTTCGTCACTACCACCGCGATTTCGATGATGCGGTCGGAATGGGGCTCGAGCCCGGTCATTTCCATGTCCAGCCAGACGAGATTCATGTCGCTGCGCACGAGCGGCGGCTGTTCGGTGGATGCGAGGATGTCAGTCATGAAGGCAACCCTGGTGGCCGGGCAAACGGCTGCTCTGCAGGCCCGCCTGCCACGGCGATTGTTCGTTTGAGATTGGTTTGAGCTGGTTTGAGGCTATCCCCCGCCGCGAGGCGGGAAGAAACATATAATTCTCGCATAGATACCACGGAATCCCCGGATGCCTACCCTGTACTTCACCGTTCTGTTCGTCGTCGCCGTCGTGGCGATGGTCGGCACCAAGCTGTGGCTCGCGTCGCGGCAAATCCGCTTCGTGGTCGGCCATCGCGAGCAGGTGCCGAGCCAGTTCGCCGGCACCATCGCCCTCACTGCGCACCAGCGCGCCGCCGACTATACCGTCGAGCGCACCCGTCTCACCATGATCGAGATCGTCGTTAGCGCGGCCGTGCTGATCGGCCTCACGCTGCTCGGCGGCGTACAGGCGCTCGATCTGGCCACCTCCGACTGGCTCGGCCGCGGTTATATCGGCCAGATCGCGCTGGTCGCCGCGGTGATCGCGATCACCAGCGCGGTCGATCTGCCGTTCGATTACTACCGTCAGTTCGTGGTCGAACAGCGCTTCGGCTTCAACCGCATGAGCAAGGGCATTTTCTTCGTCGACCGGCTCAAGGGCGTGCTGCTCGGCGCCGCGTTCGGCCTGCCGCTGCTGTTCGTCGTGCTGTGGTTGATGAACCAGGCGGGCAGCCTGTGGTGGCTGTGGACCTGGATCGTATGGGTCGCCTTCCAGATGCTCGTGCTGGTGCTGTATCCGTCGTTTATCGCGCCGCTTTTCAACAAGTTCGAGCCGCTCAAGGACGAAGCACTGAAAAGCCGCATCGAGGCGCTGATGCAGCGCTGCGGTTTCGCCGCCAAGGGCCTGTTCGTGATGGACGGCAGCCGCCGTTCGGCGCACGGCAACGCCTACTTCACCGGCTTCGGCGCGGCCAAGCGGATCGTGTTCTTCGACACGCTGCTCGCGCGTCTGTCGGGTAGCGAGATCGAAGCCGTGCTCGCGCACGAACTCGGCCACTTCAAACGCCGTCATGTGATCAAGCGCATGCTCGTCACCTTCGCGATCAGTCTCGTGATGCTCGCCCTGCTCGGCTGGCTCATGCAGTGCGTGTGGTTCTATGAAGGGCTGGGCGTGCGGCCGTCGCTGGTCGGCGGCAATAGCGGCCTCGCGCTGGTGCTGTTCTTCCTCGCGCTGCCGGTGTTCCTGTTCTTCGTGACGCCGCTCGGCAGCCTGAGCTCGCGCAAGCACGAGTTCGAAGCCGACGCGTTCGCCGCGACCCAGACCGACGCGCAAGACCTCGTCAACGCGCTCGTCAAGCTGTACGAGGACAATGCGTCGACCCTAACGCCCGACCCGCTTTACACCGCGTTCTACTACTCGCATCCGCCGGCGTCGCAGCGGATCGACCGCCTGCTGCGGCACGCATGAGCGGCCGCTCCCCGAAAGCGCCGCGCGCGCCGTCCAACGCGCGCGTAGGCGGCCTCGTCGTGGCCGCGCATGGCCGCCACTATCTGGTCGCACCGGATGACGGCGGCGCCCTGCTCCAATGCTTCCCGCGCGGCAAACGCAGCGAGGTGGCCGTCGGCGATCATGTGATTTACGAGCTGGCTTCGGCGGATCAAGGCGTGATCGTCGAAATCGGCGAACGACGCAATCTGCTGTACCGCTCGGATCAGTACAAATCGAAGCTGTTCGCGGCCAACCTCGATCAACTGCTGATCGTGCTCGCCACCGAACCGCATTTCAGCGAAGATCTTCTTGGCCGCGCACTCGTCGCAGCCGAGGCGAATGAGCTGAAGCCGTTGATCGTGCTGAACAAGACCGACGTGACCGATGAGCTCGAAGGCGCGCGCAAGCGGCTCGAGCCGTATCGCGCGCTGGGTTATACGGTCGTGGAAGTGTCCATCAGGACGCAGCCCGAGGCCGCGCGCGCCGCGCTGATCGAACGTCTGCATGGTCATTCGACGCTGCTGCTCGGCCAGTCGGGCATGGGCAAATCGACACTCGTCAATCTGCTGATTCCCGATGCCGAAGTCGCCACGCGCGAAATCTCGACGGCGCTCAACAGCGGGCGCCATACGACCACCTTCACGCGTCTCTATCCACTGCCCGACAGCGCGGACGGCACAGGCGGCTCGTTGATCGACTCGCCGGGCTTCCAGGAATTCGGCCTGCATCACCTGACCGAGGGGCGGCTCGAGCGAGCGTTTCCCGAGTTCCGCCCGTTGCTGCCGAACTGCCGGTTCTACAACTGCCATCATCTGCACGAACCCGGTTGCGCGATCCTCGAAGCGGTCGCGGATGGCCGCATCCGCCGCGAACGGCATGCGCTGTATGCGCAACTCGTGCACGAAGCCAGCCAGATCGTGCGCTGACATGAGATTGATGCGCGCGCCGAATCTGATCATCGGGCAGCACTGGGTCAATGTGCTGGCAACCGCGGGCATTGCTTGCGAGTTGCACAACCGTTATCTGAACGGGGCGCTCGGCGATATTCCGGCGGATCAGTGTTCGCCTGAGCTTTGGCTCGTCGATGAACGCGATGAGGCGATGGCCCGAAAGTTGATCGATGCGGCTTCACATGGGCCGGCAGCGGGAACGCCTGGCTGGCTGTGCCGGCAGTGTGGTGAGATGCTCGAAGCGCAGTTTACGGTGTGCTGGAAGTGCGGGACAGCGCGGGATCCGCGAGATGGGTGAAGCGGGTTTTTGTTGACCAGGCGGGGCTCGGTGGCTCGGTGACCGCTGCAGGTTAAAAGCCAACTGTCGTCGTGTTGAGTGTGCTTCGGGCTCGGTGCTGATTGACATTGCTCTTCCCGTGCGAGATCGGTGCCCACTTATTCGAGACGAGTTGTAAGCTCAAAAAACCCGGATCTTATCCGGTTTTTTTGTGTCAATCGCGACTCGGGGGCAACGTCAAGCGAGCCACACCGCGATCGTCAGCATCAGCAGCAGAATCATCCACAGCACCACCGCGCGCCACACCAGACCCACGGCCGATTGCAGCGTGCGCGGCGTGCAGTCGTCGCCGACCTGCATCGGGCCGCCGTCGCCGGTGGCTAGCGCATCGAGGCTGGACGGCTCAGCCAGCGGCCCGCTCAGGCGCGCGCCCAGCGCACCGCTGCCCGCGGCCAGTAACACGCCGTCGTTCGCATCCGGCCACTGACGCGCATGATTGCGCCACGCATAAATCGCGTCTTCGAAATTGCCGACAATCGCAAAGCCCAGCGACGTCAGCCGCGCGGGCATCCAGTCGATCACGAAGAAGGCACGCTGTGCGAAGCTCGAAAACGCGACCGTGCGATCGTCCACCGGCCGCGCCCATGCGCGCGCGAGATATTCGGCAATCCGGTACAGCACCGCGCCCGCCGGTCCGACCGGAATCAGAAACCAGAAGAACACACCGAACACGTGCCGATGCGAAGCGACCACCGCATGAATCAGCGTATGGCGCACGATTTCGCTGACAGGCATGTCAACAGTATCGAGTCCGGTCCACTCGTTCAGGATTTCACGCGCGTGCGGCACGTCGTCGTTATTCAACGCGAGGTGGATGTCCGTGAAGTAATGGCTGAACTGGCGAAAGCCGAGCGTGAAGTACAGCACCGCGACGTTCCACAAGAACGCCAGCGCAAAGTGAATGTGGTAAAGCACGTAGTAGACGAGCGCAACGGCCAGCGTCCAGGGCACCACCACCACGAGCCAGGCAAGCAGGCCATGCTTCGGCTTGCCGGCATCGAATCCGTGCGCCGCCGACTCCGCATGGTATTGAAGCAGCGCTGACACCGGATTGTTCGGCGACAGCGCACGCATTTGTTCAATGATCAGGGCCAGCAATACAGAGAAAAAAGTCATGCGATGCGCCGTGCTTTTCGAGTTTTACGATTGTTTTATAACGATAGCACAGGGTCGGATGCGACTGAGCGCAGACGTTGACAAACACCCAACAACTGCACAGTTCCGTGCGGTTTACGCCGCAAGAAAGCGATAGAAGTTGCGCAGCATCGCAGCCGTCGCGCCCCAGATGAAGTAGTGTCCGCCGACTTCGCTCCCGCTTTGCCCAGCTTCAGCCGACGCGCCGCGCGGATACGGCATGGCGAAAAAGCGCCGCTCGCCACCCTCATAGCGGAACACGCGCTCCTCGTGATGGGCAGGGTTCATCAGAAAGGCGAGCGGCACTTCGAAGACTTCGGCTACTTCGAGCGCGTCCGCTTTCACCGTGAACGGCGGATGCACGAGGCCGATGACCGGCGTCACGCGAAAGCCGGTGCCCGTCAGATAGTCGGGCAATGCGCCGAGAATTTCCACACGCGACGGCGCGAGACCGACCTCCTCCTGTGCTTCGCGCAGCGCGGTCGCGGTGGCGTCGGCATCGAAGGGTTCGTGACGGCCGCCGGGAAAGCTCACCTGTCCGGCGTGATCGTTCAGATGGTCGGCGCGCTGCGTCAGCAGCACGGTCAGACCGTGCTCGCGGATCACTAGCGGCACGAGCACTGCCGCGACTCGTGGATCGGCATGGGTATCGCGCCAAGGCGCTTCGACGAAAGGCTCGGGGGTCCAGGCAAGAGGCTGCTCGAAGCGTGCGCGCAGGCCGTCAGGCGTGAGACGGTCGCCGGCCACTGGCGGCAGATCGGCGCCCGTCGCTTCGACAGGCAGAGTTTCAGGCTCAAAGACGGGGCGGATCAACGGGTCTCTCGAAATGAGCGGATAGGGGACATGCCGCTATTTTGACCTGGCAAACAAAAAAGCACCCGCGAGGGTGCTTTTTCTTACAGCATTTACGCTTCCGGAGCAGCGCGGTCTTTCTTCGCGACCAGCTTTTCCTTGATTCGAGCCGACTTGCCCGAACGGTCGCGCAGGTAGTACAGCTTCGCACGACGCACGTCGCCGCGACGCTTCACGACGATGCTCGCCAGCAGCGGCGAGTACGTCTGGAACGTACGCTCGACGCCTTCGCCCGACGAAATCTTGCGGACGATGAACGACGAATTCAGACCACGGTTACGCTTGGCGATCACGACGCCTTCGTAAGCCTGAACACGCTTACGCGTACCTTCAACCACGTTCACGCTGACGATCACCGTATCGCCGGGGGCGAATTCGGGGATGGTCTTCTCGCCGAGGGCGCGCGCGATTTCTTCCTGCTCGAGTTTTGCAATCAGATTCATCACTGACTCCTAAGTCCATCTTGTCGGCGTTCGTACCTGCCTCGCAGAAAATGCTCGGCTACGGCCCCGATAGAGGATGGGTTCACATCTGGCGCCGTGCACGCATGCGCGGCGCCGCCTAATGTCCGCTCGAAAGACCAAGGCTTTACGCCTTCGACTCTTCCTTCGCGAGACTCGCGAGCCATGCCTCGTCGGCACGGCTCAACATCTTGTTCTTTCTGGCCTTCACGATCAGATCGGGCCGCTTGTTCAACGTGTTGCGCAAGGCTTCACGCCGACGCCACGCTTCGATCTCCGCATGATGGCCGCCGAGCAGCACATCGGGAACACGCACGCCGTTGTATTCCTCCGGGCGCGTGTAATGCGGACAATCCAGCAGCACGTCGACAAAACTGTCCTGCACCGCAGACTGCGAGTCGTTGAGCACACCGGGCAACTGACGCACCACGGCATCCATCAACGCCATGGCCGGCAATTCACCGCCTGACAGCACGAAGTCGCCAAGGCTGACTTCTTCGTCGACAACACGGTCGAGCAAACGCTGGTCGATCGCTTCATAGCGCCCGCACAACAGGATCAGGCCAGGCTCGGCAGCAAACCGCATGACACTGTCGTGATTCAGCGTGACACCTTGCGGTGACATCATCACGACGCGCGAGGCGCCGATGCCCTGCTCCGCCTGCGCCGCTTTCGCCGCGCCGATCGCGTCTTCCAGCGGCCTCGCCAGCATCACCATGCCGGGTCCGCCGCCGTAGGGGCGATCGTCAATTGTGCGGTAGTTGTCGGTCGTGAAATCGCGCGGATTCCACGTACGCAAACTGTAGCGCTCCTGCTTCGCCGCACGGCTGGTGATACCCCAGTCGGTCAGCGCACGAAACATGTCCGGAAAGAGCGTGATGACATCGAACTGCATCGCTCTCTCCATTCAGCGAATTATTTAGTAATCGGCTTCCCAGTCGACGGTGATCCGCTTCGCCGCCTGGTCCACCGTTTTGACAAAGACACCGACGAACGGAATTAAACGCTCGCCGGTGACCGGCTTGCCGCTTTTGTCGGTAGCCGGATATTCGATACGCAACACCGAGTGCGCACCGTTGTCGACCATGTCTGCAACCTTGCCGAGATTGACACCGGCAACGTTCACCACGTCCAGGCCGAGCAGGTCGACCCAGTAGAATTCGTCGACTCCGAGAGCCGGAAACTCGCTGCGGCTGATATAGACGCGGGAGCCGCGCAGTGCAAGCGCCACATCGCGGTCAGTGACGCCGCCCAGATGAGCCACCACACTGTCGCTATGCGTTTTCGCCTGCAACGACGGCGCCGATTTGCGCTCCTGGCCTTTGAGCAGCCACCAGCGCTTCGCGCTCAGCAAAGCGTCGCCACCGTGGCCGGCATCCGCATGAGCGGCGACCTTGACCCAGCCTTTGAGGCCGTAAGCGTCGACGATTGCGCCGACCTCGACCGCATCGGCAGGCCAGCTTTCTGCCGTTTCCATGCGCATTTCTGCTGCACCGGAACCGGTGTTTGCAGCATTGGCTTTCGCCTTGCCTTCGGTTTTTTCGACCGGCTTGCGAACGAAGGCACCGAACGGTACCTGACCAGACGTCTTCGCGCGCGAGGTTGCCGCTTTTGGCGCTTGTGCCTTTGCGCGAGCTGGACTGCCGGACTCACGCTCAGACATAAGAAAACCTCGCTGCCAGCTTCGACGCCTGCTTCAGCAAAACAATTCGCGCATCGGACTGCTCATTGGGCCGCTCACGCAAACCGCGCGAGCCGCCGGTCGAACCGACGACGATACGCAGGCTAGCCACCATTAAGCAGCCGGCTGCGCCTTTGCAGCTTCCTTCACGAGACGCTCGACGGTCGGCGACAGTTGCGCGCCAACGCCTTGCCAGTACGTGAGGCGATCCTGAGCGATACGGAGGGATTCGCCCTTCGTAGCGACCGGGTTGTAGAAGCCAACGCGCTCGATGAAGCGGCCGTCACGACGGTTACGCGAATCGGTTGCGACGATGTTGTAGAACGGGCGCTTCTTGGAGCCGCCACGAGCCAAGCGGATGATGACCATACTAGAATCCTTGAAAACCGGGGTTCGGAACGACTGAAACACGCGATTATAGCGGGAAACCAACGCCATAACAAACACTTACCGGGATAAACTGAGCGGCGGGGTTGCGCCGGCCACAACACCGGCGCCCCCGTACCACGCCGAAACGCCCGAATTACCTGACGGAGCGCCCTTGAAACTCTTGCCGCCAATTGTGCTCTTGCGCGCTTTTTTCAACGCCGCCACACGGTTTGGCGGCTCAGCGCGCACTTTGCGAAGCCGGAGCCTGCGCACCGGCGCGGCCGTATTGCTCGCCGCGACCGCCCTGCCGGCTCTCGCCGCACTGCCGGTGGAGCGGATCAAACTGCCGCCGGGCTTCCATATTGAGGTGTTGTCGGACGCCGTGCCAAGCGCACGAGCGATGGCGCTTTCGCCGAAGGGCATTCTCTATATAGGCAGCCTTGACGGCCACGTCTATGCGCTCGAATTGCAAAACGGGCACGTGAGCGCTCGCCACGTGATCGCTTCCGGATTGGAAATACCGGCCGGCGTGGCATGGCGCGACGGCGCGCTCTATGTATCGGCGGTGTCGAAAATTCTTCGCTTCGACGCGATCGACGCGCGCCTGAACGATCCGCCCAAGCCTGCCGTCGTGATCGACTCCCTGCCCACGGAGACGCACCACGGCTGGAAATTCATCGCTTTTGGGCCGGACGGCAAGCTGTACGTGCCGCAAGGTGCGCCTTGCAACGTATGCCTGAAAGACCGCAATCGCTTCGGCCTGATCGGCCGCATGGACCCGGACGGCAGTCACTACGAGATCGTAGCGCGCGGCATCCGCAATTCGGTCGGCTTCGCGTGGCACCCGGTGACACACGAACTGTGGTTCACCGACAACGGCCGCGATCTGCTGGGCGACGACGTGCCGGACGACAAACTCAACCGCGCGCCGCGTGCCGGGATGGATTTCGGCTTTCCGTATTGCCACGGCGGCGACACGCCCGATCCTGAATTCGGCAAAGATCATCCGTGCAGCGGCTTTACGCCGCCCGCAGTCAAACTCGGTGCGCATGTCGCGGCGCTCGGTATGCGCTTTTATAGCGGTTCGATGTTTCCAGCCGCTTACCGGAACACGATTTTCATCGCTGAGCACGGTTCGTGGAATCGCAGCAAGAAAGTCGGCTATCGCGTCGTGCATGTAGTCACGGATCCGGACGGCAACAACGCCCACCAGGAAGTCTTCGCCGAGGGGTGGCTGCAATCTGGCGAGTCGGTCTGGGGCCGCCCCGCCGACGTGTTGCCGCTGCCTGACGGCTCGCTCCTGATCAGCGACGACTACGCCGGCGCTGTCTATCGCGTCACCTATTCGGCGCCGTAGCGGGCCCTTGAGCAATAATCAGCGGCCGGGCGCGCGGAAAACCCGGAAGCCCGGCCATCCAGCCCAACCGGCCACCCGCGCCGCCAACGCAACTCCAATCCGGCGCTTCCTGACAACCCCCGCCCCGCAGGCCACATGCCCCTTCGCCTGCGGCGGGCGTAGAATGCGCGTCGGTCCGCGCGAGCCGCGCGCCGCTCCTTTCGACCGTCTGCCACTCTGCTCTCGCCTACATGTCCACCCTTGCTTCGACTTCCCTGCGCTTCAGATCCAAGACGATTACCGCCGCGCTGGCGTTCTTCTTCGGCTGCCTTGGCGCTCACCGCTTCTATCTGTACGGCAAGCGCGACCTCTACGGCTGGGCCCACGTGATCGGCACGCTGCTCGGCATTCCGGGCGCCATGCTGGTGGCGGCGAGCGACCGGGCTTCCATGCTCGGCTGGATGCTGGCGCTTCCCGGTGCGGTTTCGCTGCTCGCCGGGTTTCTCGCCGCGATCGTCTACGGGCTGCGTCCGGATGAAAAGTGGGATGCACAGTTCAACGCCCAGAGCGAGCGCCAAAGCCGCTCCGGTTGGACAGTTATTTTCGTCGTGATTTTTTCGCTGCTGATCGGCGCCTTCCTGCTGATGACAGGACTCGCCATTTCATTCCAGACCTACTTCGAAGGCCAGGTACAGGCGGCCAAAGCACTCTCGCAATGATCCGCCACACGCTGCGCTAAAAAAGATCCAGTTGAGAGTCGTTGCGCGCCGGTTGGTTGGCACGCGACGGTTCGACCCGGCGAAAGTGCGACATATCGAGAATGCCGCGGTCACGCTGGTTCAGACCCAGCCGGCGCACCGCCTTGTGGAATCGCTGCTTGAGTAGATCCGCCCACAACCCCTCTCCCTTCATGCGTGTGGAAAAAGACGAGTCATAGTCCTTCCCGCCCCGCATGTCTCGCACCCGGCCCATGACCCGTTCGGCGCGATCCGGAAAATGCGCTGAGAGCCAATCCTTGAATAGCGGCGCGACTTCCCACGGTAAACGCAGCACGATATAGCTCGCATTGCTTGCGCCGGCCTCTGCACAGGCTTCCAGCACGCGCTCCATG
Organism: Paraburkholderia sp. USG1; assembly: GCF_031570135.1. Taxonomy (NCBI): domain Bacteria; kingdom Pseudomonadati; phylum Pseudomonadota; class Betaproteobacteria; order Burkholderiales; family Burkholderiaceae; genus Paraburkholderia; species Paraburkholderia sp. USG1. Next base: position 179,527 of record NZ_JAMWXW010000018.1, read on the forward strand.
TCTGGTTCGGTGACGAACGGAATCACCGGCGCGATGCTGACGCCGACCGGAATCCCCGCCTCGCTCAACGTGCGAATGGTGCGTAGCCGCCGCGACGGCGTAGCCGCGCGCGGTTCGAGCGTGCGGGCGATCCCGGCGTCCAGCGTAGTGATGGTAATGGCGGCCATGAATTGCCCGCGCGCTGCCATAGGCGCCAGCAGATCGAGATCGCGTTCGATCAGCGACGACTTGGTGATTGCGGCAAACGGATGATGCCGCTCGCTGAGCACTTCGATCACGTGGCGCGTGAGTTGCAAGTCGCGCTCGGCGGGCTGCCACGCGTCGGTATTCACGCCTAGCGCAATTGGCTCCGGCACGTAGGACTTTTTCGACAGTTCCCGCTCGAGCAACTCCGGCGCGTTGACCTTGGCATAGATCCGGCTTTCGAAGTCGAGCCCTGGCGAGAGCCCCAGATAACTGTGCGTGGGCCGAGCAAAACAATAGATGCAGCCGTGCTCGCAACCGCGGTAAGGATTCAGCGACACACCGAAAGGAATATCCGGCGACGCATTGCGGGTGAGAATGGTCTTGGCGCGCTCCTCGAAGACCTGCGTACGCAAGACCTTCGGCTCGTCATCCTCTTCCGCCGGCAACAGCCAGCCGTCGTCGACCGCTTCGCGCTGGTCGACTTCGTAGCGCCCTTGCAGGTTCGTCACCGCACCGCGCCCCTTGCGAGGCGCGGGCGGCGCGATCGGAAATTCGTTGACGAGTTGGGAGTCGGAGTCGGTCACGGGTAGAACACGCAAAACATAAACGGCGCAAAATACCTGTATAAATATACAGTGTTTACGCCGTTTGTCGAGCCCCGTTCCGGCTTGCCCTAGCGTTCAATCCCCAACCGCAATCGTCAGCGTTTCCTTGATCTCCTCCATCACCACGTAGCTTTTCGACTGCACCGCACCGGGCAACTGCAGCAGGATATCGCCGAGCAGCTTCCGGTAATCGGCCATTTCGCCGATGCGCGCCTTGATCAGATAGTCGAAGTCACCCGAAACGAGGTGGCACTCCAGCACCTCCGGAATCTTCTGCACCTCGCGGCGGAACTGGTCGAACATGTTGCCGCTCTTGTGGTCCAGCGTGATCTCGACGAACACCAGCAGCGCCGCGCCCAGCTCCGCCGGGTTCACGCGCGCGTGGTAGCCGGTTATCACACCGTCGCGCTCCATCCGCTTGACGCGTTCGATACACGGCGTGACCGACAATCCGACCTGTTCGGCCAGGTCTTTCATGGCCATCCGGCCGTCCTGCTGCAAGAGGCGCAGGATCTTGTGATCGAGTTTGTCGAGAGCCCGGACCGGTTGGCGCTGTGTACGCATGATGTTTTTGCTGAAAATCTTGAAAATACAATAACAAAACCTGCCTGACTGTTAATAGTATAGCGGTTAACACTGGGCGACCCGCGTTACACCTCGTTAATCGAACGAATTCCAACGACTCGACGAGCGCACCGCCCTCAGAACTCATCTGAATATCCTGGAGCATCTATGCGAGTCGTCGTTTTGGGCAGTGGCGTCGTCGGGGTGACGAGTGCGTATTACCTGGCGCGCGCCGGTCACGAAGTGACCGTTATCGATCGCGAGGCCGGCCCGGCGCTCGAAACCAGTTTCGCCAATGCCGGTCAGATCTCGCCCGGCTACGCGTCGCCGTGGGCCGCGCCGGGTGTGCCGCTGAAGGCCGTCAAGTGGATGTTCCAGAAGCACGCGCCGCTCGCAATCCGCCTCGACGGAACGCAATTCCAGTTGCAATGGATGTGGCAGATGCTGCAAAACTGCACGTCGTCGCGCTATGCGGTGAACAAGGGCCGCATGGTCCGCCTCGCCGAATACAGCCGCGACTGCCTGCAAGCGCTGCGCGCTGAAACCGGCATCCAGTACGAAGGGCGCACCGGCGGCACGCTGCAGGTGTTTCGCACGCAGCAGCAATTCGACGGCGCCGCTAAAGATATCGCCGTGCTGCGGGAAGCCAATGTGCCGTACGAACTGCTGTCGCCGGCTGAACTGGCGCAGGCGGAACCGGCGCTCGCCGCGGTGTCGCACAAGCTGACCGGCGGTCTTCGCCTGCCGGGCGATGAAACCGGCGACTGCCAGATGTTCACCACGCGCCTCGCCGCGCTGGCGGAACAACTGGGCGTCAAATTCCGCTACAACACGCCGATCGACGCACTTGCAATGGCGGGCGACCGCATCGCCGGCGTGAAGTGCGGCGAAGAGCTCGTGCGCGCCGATTCGTTCGTCGTCGCGCTGGGTTCCTACTCCACCCAATTCCTGTCCGGTCTGGTGAAGATCCCCGTGTATCCGCTCAAGGGTTATTCGATCACCGCGCCGATCGTCAACGAAGCATCGGCACCAGTCTCGACGGTGCTGGACGAAACCTACAAGATCGCGATCACGCGTTTCGACGACCGGATTCGCGTGGGCGGCATGGCCGAGATTGTCGGCTTCGACAAATCGCTGCGCCAGGCGCGTCGTGAAACGCTGGAGCTGTGCGTGAACGATCTGTTCCCGGGCGGCGGCGATACGTCGAAAGCCACGTTCTGGTCCGGTCTGCGCCCCATGACGCCGGACGGCACGCCGATCGTCGGCCGCACGCCGGTGGCCAACCTGTTCCTGAACACGGGCCACGGCACGCTGGGCTGGACGATGTCGTGCGGCTCGGGCCAACTGCTCGCCGACGTGATGTCGGGCAAGCAGCCGGCCATCAAGGCGGACGACCTGTCGGTGCATCGCTATCTCGGTGAGAGCGGCGGTGCGCCTCGGCCGGCTTATGCCTGAAGTGGTTTAACGACGCTTCGCGAGCGGTTGAGCTGGCATGTGATCTCACAGACCAGCGCCGCAAAAGCAAACGGCGCCTCACGCAAGGCGCTGTTCGTTTTTTCAAGCGAATTTTTTCAAGCGAAGTTAGAAACAGAAGCAGCGTCAGAACTGATCTTCAGACAGCGCCAGCACGCTCTCGCCACCCTTCGCGCTGACAATCGACGCATCGAGCGCCGAGGCCAGCGGCAGCAGGTGCTCGGCATAGAACTGCGCGGTCGCGATCTTGGCGCCGTAGAACGAAGGGTCTTCGTCGCGCTTCCCGGCCGCCACGAGCAGCGCACGCGCCATCTGCC
>NZ_JAMWXW010000019.1:0-169392 GCF_031570135.1 Paraburkholderia sp. USG1
CGGACGATGTCAAACGCAAACGCAACTCGAAGGAGGCAGCACTCAGCTAATAACCGTATGCGCAGGTGTATCAAATTCAAATTGCGTTTGCGTCCGAAGCTGTATCAACTTGAGATTGCGTTTGACAATCTCGCGGCCGCGGCTCTGATGCGACTGCAAATCGGAAGTGACTTGTAGCACCCCACATGGTCAAAGGAGGCGGCGATGAGCAAAGGAACAGGCGGCAACCAAGGTGGCGCGCGCGGTAACTCGAGCGGCCCATCGAAAGGCTCGTCCGGTGGGGCAAAATCGGCCGGAAGCGGCGGCCGGTCGGGCGGTGCTTCGTCCGGTGGTAATTGGCCGAGTACGACCGGAAACCCATCCGGCGGTGGGCGCGGGAACGCCGCACCTCGCGGAAGTCGATAAAGCCTGCGCCAGGGCACGGACCAGCGACTTCGGAGAAGCTCCTGCTCTCGATGCTCAAGATTGCGGAGAGTGAGGCAAACTCCGTCGAGTTAGGATGCGGCCAAGTTCAGACGTGTTGCGGCTGGATGGGGTTGATGCTTTTGTGATGGGCCGCCGCAGTCACCTCTGAAGGCGGCTCGTCGGCGGTTGCAGTGAACGACACCTTTACCCAATTGCCTGAGTCTTCTCTGCATGGGCAGCATCTCCGTCGACATCGTCCGCATTTTGGAGCTTGCTAGGGTAACTCCCTTTGTAGCCAAGTTTTCGGGAAATTTCTTCTCCCGCATGTTTGACCAAATCGCACAGGCCAGACTCAAGGGGGCGCAGACGGTATGTAGGACCTGTGACACTCACGCCGGCGAGCATGTGACCCGCCTGATTCCAGATTGGAGCCGATATTCCGCTCATGCCTTCGAACATGCTCTCGTGCGAAATTGAGACACCAGCGTCCCGAATCCGGCTCAGTTCATCCATCAGCTCAGGAACGGTTGAAATGGTCTGTGGCGTAAAGACCTCGAGTGGTTTTCGCTGCAGATACCTTTCTGTCCACTGCGCTGGCTGGTAAGCCAACAGAAGCTTGCCGATAGAACTGGAATGCAGCGGGCGACGCAGGCCGACAGAAAGCGAGAATCTGACCGCCTTACGTGTTTCGATAATTTCGATGGTCTCGGCCAACTCTTCGTCCTGAGCGAGGATGCCCAATTGAACGGTTTCTCCCGTTTCGGCGAACAGGGCCTGTAGCGACGGTCGAGCCGACGGAAGAAAGCGTTCTTTCGCCAGGATTGCCGTAGCAATCGCATACGTTTCGCTTCCCAGCCTGTACGCGCCCGACACATTGACAACATAGTTTGCCGCTTCCAGGGAACGCAACAGGGTGAGCAAGCTTGTTTTCGGTAGATGCGTCAGAGCGGCAAGCCTGGAGAGCGACAGGCCGTTCGCACTGGTCGCAAGCTCATAGATGATTTGCAGCACCCGAGCCGGCGAGCGCGTCGTCTCATATTGCTTCCGCGAGGAGGTGGTCTCAACGTCGACCGGTTCGTCCATTGTCATGTCCTGGCGTGCTTGGGAAAACGTGATAGTAACGCGGCGAGTAACTATCAAATGGTAGTCGTTGACGAGTGGCGTGAAGACTAGGCCCTGAGGTGGCGACGCGCCGTGGGCCTTACTCCGGCCTCCTGCGGTCACTAGCATCGAAAGTAAAGCTCGGCAGGGTTGTCTACCAATATTCGCTGAATCGTGGCTGAATCCTGTGCCCACGTCGCCAATCGGTCTAGCAGCTTCCCGTCGTCGGGCACATCTTCTTCATACGAGACGTGCGGCCAATCGCTCCCCCAAAGGACGCGTTCAGGATTCGCATCGACCAGTTGCCGCGCCCGTGCGTTGTCCGGAGAAAAGCGCCATGCGGATAGCTTTACCCAGGCTTTGCCGCTAGCGAGCAGGTCCAGCAACGTCCGGAACCCCCGCGAACTGATGGGACTTTCCTTATAGACGTGTGCCATATGGTCGAAGACGACAGGCACCGGCAAGCGATGCAACTGCTCTGCCAGTTCTTCCACGTCATCAGAATCGACGAAGAGCTGCAGGTGCCAGCCGAAATCGCGGATACGCGATGCCATCTCCGCAATCTGCTCGGTGCTCGTCCCACCGGCAACCACGCGCTGCAGCCTGACGCCCCGTGCACCTCGGGCATGCATATCGGCGAGGGTTGCCTCATCGACATCCGGTTCTACCACGACAACCGCACGTGCATGCTCGCCCATGCGCTCGGTCGAGTCCAAGGTGCACGCGTTGTCCTTCGCAAAGAAGCTCGGTTGAACAATCACGTTGCGCTCGATGCCCGTCGCCCGCTTCATTTCCAGATAGTCGGCGAATGTCGACTCCGGCGGTTCGAGTGAGCGCGTCTCGCGCAATGGATATCTGTCGAACGGCCCGACGATATGCATGTGTGAGTCGCACGCACCTGCCGGAATGGGGAAACCGGGACGCGACGTGTCTCTGCGTGCACCCAGTGGATTCGCCCGGGGAGGCGTTCGGTTGGCTGTCATTTTTCAGTCCCTTCGCGGTCAGGCCGACCACAGTCGAGCCTGCATTGATGGTGTGCGGATGCTGAACGGTCGTCTCCTTTTTCAGCAGGTACAGCAGTCTGCTGGCCCGACTCAATGCTAGTCGTTCCGAATTTACACGTCAAATCCGATATGAGAACAAAACTGCTTGACTTCGTCGCGACTCCGGCCTTTAATGTTCCGAAAGCAGAACGATAAAATATTTTCGGAACAAATCTAGGAGGCAACCATGGCTGGAAGCACCGTGCGCATCGGCGCCGGAGCGGGCTTCGCTGGCGACCGTATTGACCCGGCGCGCGACCTGGCAGAGCGAGGCAATCTCGACTTTCTCGTCTTCGAGTGTCTGGCAGAACGGACGCTTGCTTATGGACATCTCGCAAGGTCCCAAGACCCAAATAAGGGCTACAACCCGCGCCTCGAAAAGCGCCTCGCTGCTGTTCTGCAGGCGTGTGTTCGGGGTGGCACGACTATCGTCACGAATATGGGTGTCGCGAACCCGCGTGCCGCGGGCGCTCTCGCAGTGGACCTCGCGCGCCGCATGGGATTGAAAATCCGCGTGGCAATCGTCGAAGGCGATGACGTCACCAGTCAGATTTCGGACCAAACCTTCCTTCCCGAAATCGGTAAAACGGTCGGAGAAGCGGGACTGCGAATGGTTGGGGCGAATGCGTATCTCGGCGCGGAAGCCATCATCCCGGCGCTCGATACAGAACCACACATCGTCATCACCGGACGGGTGGCCGACCCTTCGCTTTTCCTTGCGCCAATCGCGCACCGCAATGGCTGGAAACTCGACGACTGGATGACACTCGGTGCAGGCACGGTGGTCGGGCATCTGCTCGAATGCACATCGCAGGTAACGGGTGGATATTTCGCTGACCCGCCATACAAGGAAGTGCCCAACCTTGCCTATGTCGGCTTTCCGTTGGCGGAAGTACAGCCTGACGGGAGTTGCATCATCACGAAGCTCGACGGCACGGGAGGGTTTGTCAACGAACTCACAGTGAAGGAGCAGTTGCTCTACGAAGTACACGACCCTCGTGCTTACCTCACCCCGGACGTCACAGCTGATTTCACGAACGTGCAAATCGAAGTGGCGGGCAAAGACCGGGTGGCTGTTCGCGGTGGCATCGGGCGCGAACGTCCTGCTCAACTGAAGACAATTGTCGGCTTCGACGGTGGCTTTCTGGCTGAGGCTGGCATCAGCTACGCCGGTCCCGGCGCAGAGAACCGTGCCCGACTGGCGGCCTCCATTATCGAAGAGCGCATGCGCAATCTCCATGGGTGCGCGGACAAGATTCGTCTGGACCTGATTGGTATCAACTCGCTGCATGCGACCGCCATTCAGCGTGAGGCCATCACTCAGGATGTTCGGGTGCGCGCTGCGATGCGCACGACGGACCGCGAGATGGCTGAAACCTTGTTATCGGAAGTCGAAAGTCTGTGGGTGTCAGGTCCGGCTGGTGGCGGAGGCTATCGCGGCAACATCGACTCCTCGGTGAAAACCCACGCTGTTTTTGTCAATCGCGACGCGATTGAGACCAAAGTTGAGGTCTTGCAGTCATGAAGAAAACTGTTCCGCTCAGAGAAGTCGCGTCGGCTCGTACCGGTGACAAGGGAAATGTGTCGTGCATCTCGGTCTGGCCTTATGACCCGAAGCATTACGACGACATCAAGGCCTCGCTAACCGCAGAACGGGTATCGGCCGCCTACCCGGACCTGTTCCGAGGGGAGGTCAAACGATACGAGATACCTGCGCTTCACGGATTCAACTTTGTGATTCGCGACGCGCTGGAGGGCGGTGTAAACGCCTCGTTGAATCTTGATTTTCACGGTAAATCGTTCAGCTTCCTGCTACTTGCCTTGACCGTAGAAGTCACAGCAGACTAGCTCAGTCGAGCTTCCTAAAACAAATTCAGGAGACAAACATGTCGGATTCGGTTTATGCCGCTCCGAGGCTCGACAGGCTGCCATTGAGTGGTTTTCACTGGCGTCTGTTCCTCCTCATCGGCGGCGGTCTTTTCCTCGATGCCTTCGACGTTTATCTGGGCGGCGTAGTCACCGGCTCGCTTCTCAAGACTGGCTGGTCCACGCTTGAGATGAACGCATGGTTCACCACGATGACGTTCGCGGGGCTTACGGTGGGCGCCTGGAGTGCGGGTGAGCTTGGCGACCGGTTTGGGCGCAGGTTTTCCTATCAGGTGAATCTAATCATCTTCGGTGGCGCGTCGCTTGCTGCGACGCTCGCGCCGAACATGTACTGGCTCATCGCGCTGCGATTCATCATGGGCATCGGGATGGGGGCAGAGATTGTTATCTCGTACGGCATGTTGTCGGAGTTCGTACCGCCCCGTTATAGAGGCCGACTCCTGGCTGCCTTGTCCCTGTTCGCGAACTCCGCAGTTCTTATTGCTTCGTTGACCAGTCTGTGGATTATTCCGAACTTCGGGTGGCGTTACATGTTCGCCATCGTCGGGGTCGCGGCAATCGTCATCTGGCTGCTGCGAAAGAAGATGCCAGAGTCGCCGAGATGGCTTGTCAGTCAGGGCAGATATGCCGAAGCCGAAGCGGTGCTGCAGTCGATTGAGGCAGACATCTCACGCAATCATGAGCTCGACGACTTCGTGCGGGAGCAGCCGGTAAAGCCACAGCACGTTCCCATCGGTGTCCTCTTCAGGTCACCTGTCGTGTGGCGGACGCTGGTCGGCTCGCTGATTATGGTCACTATCGGCTACAGCGTTTATGGTCTGATTAACTGGCTCCCATCCTTCTTCGTGCGTCAGGGTTTCGACATCGTCAAGTCGTTGTCGTACAGCACCGTGATGTCGTTGGGCGCGCCGGCGGGAACAATCATCGGCATTTTCCTCGCCGACCGCGTGGGCCGTCGGCCCGCAATTATCGGTGCCGCACTGGTGACAGCGGCGATGGGCTTGTTCTATCAGCACGCTGCTTCGAACACGATGCTCCTGGTAGCCGGGCTCTGTCTTATTTGCGGCATCTACGTCCTCGTCGCGGTAGGGCAAGGCGCTTATGTTCCGGAACTCTTCGCAACGTCTTATCGCCTCAGAGGTAGTGGCGTATGCGGCACGGCTGGGCGGGCGGCCAGCGCACTTTGCCAGTTCTTCGTCCTGTGGCTCTTCACCATGGGCGGCGTCAACATGGTAGTCGCGTCGGTCGTTGCCATTCAAGTACTGCTTGCCGTTGCAGTTTGGGCGCTTCGCATCGAGACAAGCGGCGTGGGTCTCGACCATATGCCCGACGATTTGGAACATACCGCCGGTCAGCCGAGGATTGCCGACATTGGTCACTGAAGTCTCCCGCAACGTCGCACCACCCTGACGCTGCGTCTTGCGAGACGCAGCGTCCCTGAAAACACCGGAATCTTATCTCTCAATAAGATATTCAACGCTTCACATCAATTAGTACAACGATATTAAATTGGAGACTTTTCGTGAAAATATATTCAAATAAAGCGCATGCTCAGTCCGAGCGTTCACTTACATCGGGGTACCGGCGTAGAGGTATCGGAAAACTAGCAGGATTGTCGATGGTCGGCATTGTCGGCTTGCATGCGCATGCCGCGTGGAGTCAGTCAGCCGTAACTCTGTACGGGGTCATCGACGAGGCAATCCGCTACGACAACCATCAGACACGCGACGGCGGCCATAACATCACCATGGGTACGGGCGGCGCGCTCCTTGGAAGCAGGTGGGGGCTGCGTGGTACCGAAGATTTGGGCGGCGGCAGCAAAGCGATATTTGTGCTGGAATCTGGTTTCGTTGCGAACACGGGCGCACTTGCGTTCTCGACGCCGGGAGGGCAGCAGCGTCTGTTCGGACGACAAGCATTCGTCGGGTTTTCACACCAAGGATTGGGCACGGTAACTTTCGGTCGGCAATACGCCCTCGCCTATCTGATGGGGTCCGCGCATGACGTATTTGGGTTCGCCAATTACGCAGCAACGTGGGGATTTCAATCTGCCGGCCTAGTGGGCGGTGCGCGTCTCGATAACACTGTTCAATACACATCCGACAAGCTTTTTGGGTTCACGGTAAGTGGCGCCTACACGTTTGGCGGTGTAGCGGGCGATATACATCGCTATTCCTCGCCGGCCGTCAGTTTGAGCTACGACGTTGGTCCTTTGAACATTGGCGCGGTGTATCAGCAGGTCAACAACATTGGCGGAGCAACGCCAGCTAGCACGCAGTACGGCAATACCTATTTCGGCATCGCCATTCCGGACAGCTCTCAAAAGATTGCGATGGTGGGTGCGACCTATGCGCTTGCCCAAGCCAAAATCTACGCGCAATACATCTTCAGTCACGTCTATCCGGCTGATTATCGCAATGACTCGTTCTCGGTAGGCGCATCCTATCTGTTCACGCCGTCCATAGAGTTGCGTGGTGCCGCCTATGTCGACATCCTGCATCATGCAGATGGCGAAGGTACGCGCGTCACGGCAGGCCCGATTCTTCTTTACCATCTGTCCAAGCGGACAGATTTGTACTCCGGCGTCAATTACAATCATCTCACCGGTCAGTGGACCAAACTTGCTTCGACTTCTGGCTTTACCCAATCCTTTAATGGATACAACTCTCTGTTCGAGGGCGTCGTCGGCATGATTCACCGGTTCTAATTCGAGCAAATCGCTGAACTAAGCGCACCCAGCTTTCAGCATTGTGACGGTAGGCTATATGGGCCGGTCCTCGCTGTGTCGCCCATCTGGACGTGCAAGCCATTGGAAAACGGCTATATTGAGTGTCTCAGCGGGCGCTTCCCGGATGAATGCTTGAACGAGCACTGGTTTGTATCCATGCGTCATGCCAGAAGCTTGATTGAATTGTGGTGAATCGAGTACAACACCGAGCGGCCCTATAGCTCGCTCGGCTATCTGTTGCGAGAGCAGTTCGCTCGGACGCATGACCCAGCCCAGGAGTCTTTAACCCACAACTCTAACTGCGGCTGGGACGAAAACGGGAGGCAGCTCAATCCGCTCTCGGCAGACGCATGATTCCTCTAGGAATTTCTCGCCTTCGCAGGTAAGGATGGATTGTGTAGCGACTTCTAATCCGAATTTCCACGGAGCGGATCGTCGGCGTCAGCCAGCCGGGGGCGGGCCGGGTTAAAGGGTTTGCAGTGCGCGGCAGACCGAAGTCCATGATCAAACCATGAGAATTGTTACGTGTCAGGATTTGCCCGTCCGGCAGACGAAGCAACGCGTACCGGTCTATCGGCAGCGAACGGTCTCCGGTTGATGCCCGGGGTCCTGTCTTGACAATCTTTAACGTTTCACCGGACGCGCACGCCTGTCGGGGGCATTGGCCGCGGGTTGCCAGTGCCCGCGCCTGATTGCAGCCCTGTCACGGGGCAACGGAATCGGAATAGCTTTCCTGGATGGCCAGAATATCGTCCAGCGCCTTCATGAACACCTCGACCACGGTCGGGTCGAAATGACTGCCCGAATGGTCGCGAATGTAGGCAACGGCTTCGTCGCGCGGCCACGCCGGCTTGTACGGGCGAGCCGAAACGAGCGCATCGAACACGTCGGCCACGCCCACGATGCGTGCGGCCTGCGGAATGGCCTCGCCCGCGAGACCCTGGGGATAGCCGCTGCCATCCCATTTCTCATGGTGCGCCAGAGCGATCTGACGCGCCATGGTCATCAACGCCGAGTCGTCGCCGCCCAGCAGTTCGGCTCCGATGGCCGGATGCTGCTGCATGATCTTCCACTCCCCGGCGTCCAGTTTTCCGGGCTTGAGCAGGACCGCGTCAGGAATGCCGATCTTGCCGATATCATGCATCGGGCTGGCGTGCAGCATCAATTCGACGTCGGCTTCGCTCCAGCCGAGATGGCGGGCCAGCAGCGCGGCAGTATGGCTCATGCGCAGGATATGGCGGCCGGTCTCGTTATCCCGGTACTCGGCGGCGCGGCCGAGACGGCGCACCATCTGCAGCCGGGTTTCGAGCAGTTCGCGGGTGCGGGCCTGAACCCGCTTTTCGAGCACGTCGTTATGCTCGTGCATCAGGCGGTGGGCAAGGTGGGCGTCGAGCAGATTGCGCACGCGCATCAGGAGCTCGCTGCGGTCGAACGGTTTGCCGACGAAATCCCGCGCCCCCGCCGCCAGCGCCTTGAGCAGCCTTTCGCGGCCGTGCTCCGCCGTCAGCACGACGATGGGCGGCAGCAGCGGGTCGTCCAATGCCTTGAGCTGGGCCATGACCTGATAGCCGTCGAGATGCGGCATGTTGATATCCAGCAGGATCAGGTCGGGGCGAATTTCCTGATAGGCACGCAAAACCTGGCGTGGGTCCTGCACACAGGTCAGACGAAAATAGCCCTCGCTGCCGAGCAGCTTTTCCAGCAGCTTGAGATTGGCTGGCTCGTCGTCAACGACAAGAATGTGCGCGTCATCATGTTTGAGCGTCATTGCTGCGTTTCTCCATCACGCCCGGCAGATGGGCATCAATGCTGGCGAGGAAACGCCCGATGTCGAGAGGCTTGGTCAGGTAATCGGCGAAGCCTGCGGCGATGCCCCGTTCGATGTCGCGGGGCATGGCGTTGGCCGACACCGCGATCACGGGCACATGCCGCAGCTGGAGGTGTGACTTGAATACCTCCAGCACCTGGTAGCCGTCCATGTCGGGCAGGTTGATGTCCAGCAGGATCAGGTCAGGTTGATGCGAAAGCGCGAACTCGATGCCCATCTCGGGCGCGTACATGGTGACCAGACGGATGTGGCGTAGCTTGTCCAGAATCTGGGTGACCAGTTTGAGATTGACCGGGTTGTCATCGATGTACAGGATGTAATGCTCACCCTGCCTTGCCGTCACTGGCGCAACACCGGAATCATTGGCCAGCAGGGACAGCGGCGCCGGTTGCGACGACAGCTGTGCCAGAGGTAGTTCCACCCAGAAGCGGCTGCCTTTGCCGGGCTCGCTTTCAACACCGATCCGTCCGCCCATCGCTTCGGTCAGTTTGCGGGTGATAACGAGGCCGATGCCGGTCCCTTCGACCGAAGCGTGGTCTGCGCCCAGCCGGCTGAAAGGCTGGAACAGTTCGCCCAGGCGTTCGGCGCAAATGCCCGCCCCGGTGTCGGCAACGGCGATGCGCAGCCGCGAGCCATCGGGCTCGACTATGACGCGGACCTCGCCCGAGGGATGGTTGTACTTGATGCCATTGGACAACAGGTTCAGCACGATCTGCTTCAGGCGCTGGTTGTCGGCACATGCGGCAGCACGTTCGGGTATCTCCAGGTGCAGGTCGATCTCCCGGCTCGTCGCCAGCGGCTGCACGAGCTGTGCGCAGTCCCGGATGAGCGTCGACACATCCACCGTCTCCAGCGAGAGGGTCGTTTTGCCGGACTCGATGCTGGCCAGATCGAGCACTTCATTGATGAGGCCCAGCAGATGGTGCCCCGCCTTGAGGATTTCTGCGATGCTGTCGAGCTGGTCCGTGCTCAACCCGTCATCCATCTCCAGTATCTGCGCGAACCCCAGGATGGCATTAAGCGGGGTGCGCAGTTCATGGCTCATGCTGGAGAGGAACTCGGACTTCGCATGACAGGCCCGTTCGGCCTCGGCCTTGGCCAGCTTCAGGGCCTGTTCGGATTCCTTCTGTCGCGTGATGTCGAGGATGGTGGTCAGCCGCAGTTCGCGCCCGCCGAACCTCTGGTCGCGCCCGCGAACGATGGCCGGGAAGGTGGTGCCGTCCCTGCGCAGCATTTCCGATTCATAGGTTTCGGCCCAACGTTCCTCGATCAGTTGCCGGGCCATGGGAACGACCCTCGGGCTGGTGTAATCGAGCACCGGGTGGCCGATGGCTTCTTCGCGCCGGCAGCGAAACAGTTCGAGCCAGCGGTCGCTTACGTCGACGATGATCCCGTCGGCACACACCACGACGCCTTCCTCGACGTTATCGAGAAAGAAGCGAAAACGCGCCTCGCCTTCGCCCAGGGTCTCGCAGGGCATCGGAGCAGCGCGCGGACCCGCGCGGCGGAGCGGCATCCTCGAACGCAAGCCGTCAATGAGTGCCCCCCACTGATCCTCCAACGTCGGTACAGGGAGGAAGTGGTCGACACCCAGGTCGAGCAGGTTGAGGCTTTCATCGAAGGCAACCGGTGTATCGGTGAGCGCGATCCAGGCGCCGACCGCGCGGCCATACGCCGAAAGCCGCTCACGTTGTGGCGCCGCCAGTTCTCTCATCCAGGACGAGGGCGTGAGCAGCACGTCGGCTTCGCACGGCGGCTGCGGTAGTTGCTCCAGCGAACGGACAGGCAAAAGGCCGCGCGCGGCCAGATGCCGTTCGACCGTCTCTGGCAGAGTGACGTCGCGAGCCTGAGCTAACAGGGTCCTGCTCTCCGTACGAACGGCCGGATGATTGATCATCGATTTTTCGCGCGAAAGGGGTTGGATAACGGGGAAAAACGCGGCGCCATTGTCCTCCCTGGTGTAATGCTGCTATCCAGGACTTCGTCCCGGCGGTTCTTCTGGTGTCGCGATCCGTAATTGCATCAGGGTCATTTCTTTACGTCGTGCTGTCCAGTGTCTGCCCGTGTTCGGCTCCCGGACTCTTCCCGTTGTCGATACCCTCTGCGTCCCCTTTCCCAGGCACCGAATGGGCGACACGCGTATCGACAAGCCTGATGCGGCCAGTGCCGACGATCTCCGCCAGCGCAGCCGGGCGGCCGAACAGGAAGCCCTGCGCTTCGTCGCAACCTTCCTCGGTCAACAGCGCGAGCTGGCTTTGCGTCTCGATCCCTTCTGCCAGTACGGGGATGCCCAGGCTTTTGCCCAGCGCCAGCACGGCCCGGATGATGGCCCGGTCCTGGGGACTGGCTTCCGCCTCGCTGAAGAACGACTGGTCGAGCTTGATCCGGTCGAAGGGAAATGAGCGCAGCGTGTCGAGCGACGAATAGCCGGTACCGAAATCGTCCAGCGCGATGCTCACACCCAGTTCCTTGAGTTGCCGCAGCGTGCGCAGCGAGCGGCCGCGGTCCGCGAAGATGGTCGATTCGGTCAGTTCCAGCTGCAGGCGTTGCGCTGGCAGACCGGTTTCGCCCAGCACGCCGGCGACGAGCTGCGTCAGGTTCGCATGCGCGAACTGGACGGCCGATACGTTGACCGCAACCGGATATGGCGGGTCCCAGGAGATGGCCATCGCACAGGCCTGACGCAGCACCCATTCCCCGATCTCGAGGATAAGACCGTTCTCCTCGGCAAGCGGAATGAACGTCGCGGGTGGAATCGGTCCCTGTACCGGATGCCGCCAGCGCAGCAACGCCTCGTAACCCCGCGTTTCGCCCGTCACCAGCGACGTTTGCACCTGGTAGTGGATGCTGAGCTGGGTGGCTGCCAGCGCGCCGCGCAAATCCGAGGCGAGGTTGCGCCGCGCCCGCACCATTTCGTCCATCGCCGGCTCGTAAAAGCAGACGGACCGCGTCATACTGGTCTTTGCGCGATACATCGCCAGGTCTGCGTTGTTGATGAGAACCGGCTTGCTGGTCGCATCGTCGGGATAGATCGCCACGCCGAAACTCCCTCCCGTGACGACTTCGTATTCATCGAGCCTGACGGGCTTGTACAGGGCTGCTTCGAGGCGGCCCAGAAAATCCTCCAGCCCGGCCTCGGCCGTCACCTCCCCCGTCATCCGGCAGATCGCGGCGAATTCATCTCCGCCGATACGCGCGACAAATTCGTTTTCGCGCAGCAGGCCCGTCATGCGCCGCGCGAGGATGCGCAGCACTTCGTCGCCGGCGTGATGGCCGCGCAGGTCGTTGACTTCCTTGAACCGGTTCAGGTCAATGCCGATGAGTGCCAGTCTCGTGCCTGCCTCGCGCGCCAGCACAATTTCAAGATCCAGGCGCTCGTTGAAACTGCCCCGGTTCGGCAGCCCCGTCAGCAGGTCACTCAGTGCCATCCTGCGCAGATGCTCGAGTGATTCGGCCCGCACATCGCTGTCGATCAGATAGCTCACGAGCCCGGTGCAGACGATGACCAGCGACAGGCCGGCAATCGCCAGCGCAAGTGTGTGTAGTGCCGCCAGGTCGGAGAATGCCCCTGGGACAACCAGCGGCGTGATGCGCAGCGCTGTCATGCCGGTGAAATGCAACGTGAGGATGGCGAGCGAGAGCGTCACGGCCATGAGGTTGACCGCATGCGGCCCGGCCCGCATGGCGCAAACCAGCGCCGCCGCCGCGAACACCACGGAACATGCGACTGATGCGACCAGATACGGCACGTCCCACGAAATGATGCCTTCGATCCGCCAGGCCATCATGCCGGTGTAGTGCATCAGGGCGATCGCCACGCCAACGATCGCGCCGCCCAGTGCGGGCGCGAACCGGGTCACCCGGCTGCCGGCGAGCGCGAAGCCAAAGGTACTGCCGCCTACCGCGATCAGCAGGGACAGGACCGTCAAAAAAGGATCGAAACTGACTGGCACGCCCGCGTCGAAACCCAGCATCGCGACGAAGTGGGTGCACCAGATGGCGACGCCGGCCGAAATCGCCGTCAGGACATGCCAGCCCAGCTTCTGCATGCCGGCGGTGCCCACCGTGCGCTGGAACAGCCGGGCGGTCACCCAGGAACCCACGGCGCACAGTAACCCGGCCACGAGTACCAGCCAGACGTTGTGCTTCTCAGTAATGCATCCCAGCACTGTTACCACGACGATATATCCCCGTACCCCGCACCGCCAGTTGGCTCCTGCACGCCGCGTAATCAACCCGCACACGACGGACAGAGGTATGACTGGTTCGCGCCATCATCCATGCCGACGGGTCACGAACAGATCGTTGTCCGTATCGTGATCGCCAGCCCACGTTCCATGTGTCAAACGTTATTGCGCGCGGATTGACCATGCTTCTTCACAAGTCTTGCCAGGAATCTATGCTTTTTGACTTCCCTTCAGAAAATCCTGTATTCGGGCACCAACCGATAGTCAGCACTTCAAAAATAATCGGGCATTTAACGTCCGTCGATACCCGGGACGCACCATCGCCTCGTGATCCTTTTCCAGCTCCACTTCCTGCGTGCTTTCCGGCCAAACCATTTAAATCCATGCATTGCATATTAACGGAAGTAGGCTGAAAAACTGAACCCTGCCGATAATGATCGGATATCGCCAAACAAGATCTGACTATCCCCTGTCACCTGACGATACCTAAACTGGAGCTGGCCTTCTTGTGCACGCGGAGATATTGAGCAGTCGGCGGATCTCGGGAGAAACCGCCTACATCCGCGTTCCGGACGCCATTGCGGCCACCAGGCGGCGACTCCCGCGGCTGGCGCTGTTCCTCGCGCATGCGCGGCGGCCGGTGCTACGCTTTCAGGACTTCAGCGATACGGGTTATCCGTAAGCGACGATTCCAGCACACGGCGTGGCAGCTTGCGCGCCTTTGAAGGTCGAGCGTAGTCGCGTCGCGGCGCTCGGAATCGAGCGGCGGCGTCCGCGTGGATAGGGTGGAAGTCAGTCAGGGAGTTTTTGCTTTGGCCTGCTGCAAGCGGGCGTAATTGAATGGCAGCAGATCCGTGACGTCGGCGTCGGGCACGCGCTACGGCAACTCGGTGAGCACGTGCAGGAGATAGTCATACGGCTCGACGTCGCAGGCACGGCACGTCAGCACGAGGCTGTAGATCGTGGCACTGGCTTTTGCGCCGCCAACTGTGTCGCTGGCGCGAATGCCGCCGCCAACCTGTATTCGCTGATCGAAACGTGTAAGGCAAACAGCGTCGAACCGTACGGCTATCTCGTCGCGCTGTTCAAGGCACTCCCGCTTGCACACAGCGCCGACGACTATGAGGCCTTGTTGCCGTGGCGGGTCGCCGCCTCAACAGACTGACGCACACCCCGGCGCCGCGCGCAAGCCACGTCGTCTAATGAGCGCTTACCGTGCAAATTGGAATCGGATCCGGGTCCCCCAGTTACTCCTCGACGTAGTCTGTGGGCTGAATGTCGCGAACATATACCAAAACAGCTTGAGTCTGCCGGAAATGCCGGTGCCTTTAACAATTCCTGGCAAATACGTCTGAGGGGTACGTGCTGCTCTTCTCCGTGATCTGCGTGTGCATGCAACTGCTGCTGCAATACACCCGCTATGTCGCGGTGCTGAAGTGGTTCACGTTATCGCTCTTCGCATATTTCGCCGTACTGGCAGTGGTCCATCTTGACTGGATGCGCCTCGCGACCCGGCTCGTCATTCCCGATCTGCACTGGAACGCGGGCTACCTGACCGCGGTGGTCGCCGTGTTCGGTACCACCATCAGCCCTTATCTGTTCTTCTGGCAGTCCGAGGAGGAAGTGGAGGACATGCACGTTCATCCGAAGCGCCGGGATCTCTTCGATGCTCCACAACAGGGATCGGGCGCCCTGCATCGGATCGAAATCGACACGGTGGCGGGAATGGGGCTGTCCAATCTGGTGGCTCTGGCGATTCTCGCCACTACCGCTGCTACGCTCAACGTCGACGGCATCACGGATATCCAGACCTCTGCGCAGGCGGCGCTGGCGCTACGCCCCATTGCAGGCTCCTTCGCAGCCATCTTCTTTACCACGGGCATCGTCGGCACGGGCCTGCTCTCCGTACCGGTGCTGGCCGGTTCAACCGCCTATGCTATCGGTGAAGCCCGTAGCTGGCCGGTCGGGTTCACCCGCAAGGTTCAGGAAGCCAAAGCGTTCTATGCGACGATCGCCATCGCCACGCTGATCGGCATGATCGTCAATTTCACTTCCATCAACGCGATCAAGGCGCTCTACTGGAGCGCGGTGCTCAACGGCGTCGTCGCCGTGCCGATCATGATCGTCATGATGCTGGTCGCCTCCCGCGCAGACATCATGGGCCGCTTCGTCGTCCAGGGCCGGCTGCGGACGCTGGGCTGGCTTGCAACACTCGTCATGCTGGTCATCGCGCTGGCCATGCTCGCAACATCGTTCTGATCTGTCGCCGCGGCTATGCCGGTCCCGTCCGGCCTGATCGCCTCGTCTGGCGGGGCGGACCGCACGCGTGCCCGGTTGCCCCCAGATCAGCATTGAGATGCCTGTCGAGCGTCCTCATCGCACGCGTCTGCGGCATCGAGCTTCGCTGCGCCCGCTGCGCGCCGCCAACGTCAGGCACAGCATCCGGCGGCTTCGCCATGGCAAGGCGGGCATCCCCGAAGCAGTTCATGGAGTGGAACCGGGAGGGCACGGTTCTCCCGTTTGCAGGCCCCTCTCGCACAGCACCCTTCTACCCATAGAACGAGACCGATGCGTGCGCTTAAGGGTAATTGCGCATCGCATCAGCCGCTCGCGGTGGTCAATATTGTTTCCATCCTCCAGACAGACTTTTGTCCAACCCGACCAACACGAAGGAGGATTTATGGCAACCCGTATTGCATATGTCACGGGCGGCATGGGTGGCATCGGTACAGCAATCTGCCAGCGGCTGCACAAGGAGAACTTCACTGTTGTCGCGGGCTGCGGACCGAACTCGACGCGCCGTGCCCGATGGCTGGAGGAGCAGAAGACACTCGGCTATTCCTTCATCGCCTCCGAGGGCAACGTCGCCAACTGGGAGTCGACGGAAAAGGCCTTCAAAAAGGTCAAAAAGGAAGTTGGCGAAATCGACGTGCTGATCAATAACGCGGGCATCACGCGCGATGGCGTGTTCCGGAAAATGACCCACGAAGACTGGACTGCCGTCATCGACACCAATCTCAACAGCCTTTTCAACGTGACAAAACAGGTGATCGAAGGCATGGTCCAGCGTGGCTGGGGGCGCATCGTCAACATCTCTTCGGTGAACGGACAGAAAGGCCAGTTCGGCCAAACCAACTACTCCACGGCCAAAGCGGGCATTCACGGCTTCACCATGGCGCTGGCGCAGGAGGTCGCTGTAAAGAACGTGACGGTCAATACCGTATCGCCCGGCTACATTGGTACCGAGATGGTACGTGCAGTGCGCCCCGATGTACTTACGAAGATCGTGGAGAGCATTCCGGTGCGGCGGCTGGGCAATCCGGAAGAAATCGCATCGATCGTGGCATGGCTCGCTTCCGATGACGCCGGGTTTGCGACAGGCGCGGACTTTTCATTGAATGGCGGGCTGCATATGGGCTAGCGACCGGCGAAGCAGGCTGTCCGGCACCGGACGCAACGGTCTCTGCGTCCGGCGCTACGAGGAGTACCACCCGCAGTGCCGGACGCGATCTGCTCCGCCGCCTGGAAGCGCCCGATGCCGGGATCTGAACGGACACGGCGAGACCGTTCCGTGAAAGCCAGTGCGGGTATGCCGCGCTCCCGTTTCCGGTTCGCGCGGTCTCGCATGCCCACCTTCATCCCCCTTGCGCCGATAATTCGACGCAGGCAATCTGTACGTCAATCCTCCTTCAGACCGTCTCCCCCTTCCGTGCTGGCCACGGGTCTTACGAGTGCATCTCAAGTGTCGTCTCTGAAACGCTCCCCCGCTACGCCGAGCCGTAGCCGAATTACCGTCCGCCGCTCTTCCGTTCATGGCAAAGGCGTTTTCGCAACACGTGGCTTTCCCGTCGGCGCCCTGGTCTGTGAATACAAGGGCGAACGCATTGGGTGGGACAAGGCCATGCGCCGCCATCCCAGGGACCCGGATCACCCCGATCACACCTTCTATTTCGATGTTGGCGACGGCACGGTAATCGACGGCGGCGTCGGCGGCAACAGCGCGCGCTGGCTGAACCACTCCTGTCAGCCGAACTGCGCGACGTCCGGATTTTCATCCGTACCATCTGTGCCATCCAGCCGGGCGAAGAACTGAGCATCGATTACGCTCTCGTCGTGGAGGCGCGACATACCCGGCAGCTTCGGGAAAGGTTTGCCTGCCGATGCGGTTCGCCAGTTTGCCGCGGTACCATGCTGGCCGTACGACGACGTGCCAGGCAGAAGACAGGGATCGTCGCGCAGCTTCCTGCAGGGACGCCTGGCGATGCAACCGGGCAAACGCAGCGTACCGTGCGGGTCTTTGAACGCCCCAATGTCGACTCGCTGATTGTCGCGTGGCGCGAGGCGGGCCGCTGCTGTTACAGCGAGCAGCGCTGGGTGCGCGCGCAAGCATCGGCTGCCGGTATCTGTGCACTATCGGGCAATGCGTTCGTGGCGGGACAGATGGTCTTTAAACCACTCCACATCAATCCAGCACCGGTCAACCATGATGCGTGCATCGCCGAGTGCAGCGTTCCTCATCTCCCTGAGTTCGCGGAGGCACCGATTGACTGATGCGGAGGGAAAGTGATCGTGGACCCGCTACTCGAGCGCCGTACACGTAGACAATCCCGTACCAGTCATACGGCGGAATGGTCGAAATGGCGTGGGCAAACCCCCTGCAGAGCACCAATCTGAAGTCAGCGAACCGTTCCTTCACGCAGCCTGAAGATGTCCCAACGGCTCCGGACGGATGGTCATCGAGAATCATCTGGCCCGGATACGCAACAATCGTTCACTGCCTGCCCGGCGTCAGCTTGGAACAGGAAGTTGGCATTGGGCAAAGTTGACGCCGTGTGCGGATGTTCACTGCCTGCGAAGACATCGCGTCAACTGCGCACCCCGGATACATGTGCGCCGTCGAATCCCGTCCAGCATTGCGTCCCGAAATCGTACAGCTTGCAGTGACGCTTATCTACGCAGCGGAGCACACTCCTGAAAAGCAGCAGAGAACTGTTGCATTACGGATATGCGGTCCTGTCAGAAAATAGTCACCCCTTCCCGCCCCTCTGCTGACCTGAGTCCGTTGCATTCGTCAGTCAAACGTCTATATTTGACAGATGAAACTTCGCTCCGGTCCGGACCTCGTGTGCTGACGGGAGTGGTCTGATGCAGCACTCCGAGCCCAAAGGAGCGAATCATGACGGGTTGGCTGAAACTCGCGTTAATCGTCGCTATCGTCGTTGGTGTTGCGAAGGGCATCCAGTTGTTCAACCGGCATTGCCGACGTCGTTTCGGACACACCTTTTTTACGACGCGTGGGTTCTGGATCGCAGCCATTGCCATCAATCTGCTCTGGTGGGGTTTCTACTTCTGGGGGACTGCATACATCCACCATACGACAATGTCGGACGGAATCGTTTTGATGCTGTTCGGGGTCGCTGTGGTGACATGGCTTCTCTACGAAAACATTCGAGACACAGATCTCATTCACGGCATCGGTGGTTCGACCCTGCAGTTGGTGCTGTTTCTTCCCCTCGCACTCTATAGCTTCCCTTTGTTGATACTCGGCATGGTCTTCATACTCGTCGCCTCGTACAAGGCTGGCCCCGCGTTGCTCATTGACCGCTGAGGCCAAAGCGGGTGCGTTGCTGAATTGAAGTAGGGCCGAGGTATTTCAAAAGTTCAGGTAGTCGCCCGGCCGACATCAGAAGAGTCCCACAGGGTCCTTCGCCCTGTCCCAGCTATAGATGATCAGCTCGCCGCGCAAGGCGGTGTTGGCCGGTCCTCCGACCGTATATTGCAGTTCGACGCGCTCCCGTTGAAATCCTGCAAACAGGTCGTGGAATGCCACGTGATCATTGAGCGTGAGGATTGCCCGTCCCTGCAGTTCCTTTAGCACTGCCGCGATTCGTTCATACTCGCTGAACTCGAATGGCACGCCATAGCCCTCCGTTTCCAGGTATGGCGGGTCGAGATAGAAGAACGTATGCGGCCGGTCGTAGCGCGTCATGCATGTCTGCCAGTCCAGCTTTTCGATATAGGCACCCGACAGTCGAAGGTGGGCTGCGGACAGTGTTTCTTCAAGACGCAGAAGATTCAGCCCAGGCGGCGAGGTCGTCGCCGTGCCGAACGTTCGCCCGTCAACACGGCCGCCAAAGCAATTCTGCTGCAGATAGTAGAACCGTGCCGCGCGCTGGATATCCGTGAGCGTTTCCGGCCGCGTGTCCTGCAGCCATCTGAACACCTGGCGGCTCGTCAACGCCCATTTAAACTGCCTCACGAACTCTTCGAGGTGGTGCTGCACCACGCGATACAGATTCACGAGCTCGTCGTTCACGTCATTCAACACCTCTACCTCGGCGGGCGGGCGCATGAAGAACAGCGCCGCAGCGCCAGCAAACACCTCAACGTAACAGGTATGCGGCGGGAAGCGCGGAATAAGCACGTCCGCGAGCCGCCGTTTGCCACCTATCCACGGAATGATCGGCATCGCCATGACACCTCCTTTGCTCAGCGTTCCACCCCGGCCTGCGGATCGTCCGGAAACAGATCATGCTGTCCCTGACGGCGACGTGCGTGACTTTCCTCCTGTGCATGAACCGGTTTGCGGCGCCGTTGCTGTTCCTCGCGCTCGTTGCGCTCCATCGATGGCCTTTCTTGCTGCACCGGCATCGTCTGCACGAAGTCCCTGATCACTGTCGCCAGGCTTCGATCGTCCGCACTTTGCGAGCCCGCCATCGCATGCGCCACGCCCCGCCACGCTTCGAGTGCGCCAGCGTGCGCCTCCCGCAAGGCGCGGCGCGCGGCGCCGTCGAGTTCCGGCCGCCAGTAACGGGGTACTTCATCGCGCGCAGCCATATGTACGACGGCCTGTTTCGGATAGCGCTGCGTCTCACCGCGTGCCAGTCGCGTAGTCGCATTGGCCTCGACGCCATGCTCACGCAACTGGTACGCAAACCGTTCGCGCCAGCGCTGCAGATCCTGTTTGCGCGGATTGAGACGCCGGCCGTCCGGTCCACGTATCTGAACCGCCAGATGCACGTGCGGATGCGCTTCGTCGTCGTGTGCGGCAAAGATATACCGCCGGCCGTCGCCGAATTCTTCCGCCGCAAAGGCGCGTGCCGCGTTGCGTACCGCCTGGCGGTCCGTGCCGGGTGGCATCGACAACAATACATTGAACACCTCGCGCCTGCGGCTCTCTTCCGGAATTCCCCAGCCCCCGAGTCGCCACGCATCCGTGAGATCGTGAAGCGCCTCACGTCCGAGTACGGCCATGCCGTCCTGATCCTCGAGCTCGACCTTGCCGTTGCGGGAGATGTAGCGCAGATGGCGCCGCACGGCACTCATACCCTGGGCACCCGATGCCCTGTTCGTGATCTTGACCATCACCTCCGGGGAGCGTCTGAGCGTGCGCGCAAGCTGGTCACGGACCCGCCGCGCGTGCCGGCCGGGTTCTCCCCGAGACATGCGCGGCGCGCGAACATGGTGAAGGGGATCATGAAAGAGCCGGTCTCCCCAGTTCAGCAGCATCTGATCGACCCAGGTTTTCGGGAACGCCATGCTAGCGGCTCCAGCGATCGAGGTTGGCACGCAGCACCTGCGTGACCGCGCGCAGGTGCGCATCGATCACGGCGCGCGTTCCTTGCAGCACGCGCGCCGCGTCGCTCACGTCCCCGCGCGCCTGCAACCGGCCCAGCAGCGTGACGATCGTGGCCAGGTATTGGTTCGAGTCGGCGAGCAGGCGCATCTCACGCTCGCCCAGTTGGGGCTCGTGCACAAGCCGGGCACGGACCACGGCGACGATCCAGCGATTGACGGCCAGTCCGCCTGCGAGGGCGTGTCGCCTCGCGGCATCGAGTTCTGCGTGCGTGAGGCGAATCTCGATGCGTTCACGAGGCCCGTCGACGGAAAGCCAGCCCACAGCGGGTCCCGGCAGGTCGTCGGACAGCTCGTGCTCAGCGAGCACGCCGTGCACCAGTTGCCGGATACCTTCAGCCGGCGAAACACCGTCGCGGGCGCACCGCGCCTCCCAGTGTGATTTCACCGGCCCGAGATCTACACACAACCGTGCGCGCGTCTTCATGGGAGAGCAACTACAGACCTGGCGGCGCAGGCTCGGACGGTGTGCGCTCCATCTCGCGAGCCGTGGCGCGCTCCTGGGTTGCGCGCGGCCGGCGGCTGCGTGCGGAAGGCGCCTCCGGATCAAACACGCGCGGCCGCGGGACCTCGACGCCCTCGGCCTCGAATGCGTCCAGCAGCCGTTGCGCCCGTTGCTGCACCCGTGAAATGGATCGTTCACTGAAGCCCTGCTGCCGCATCGCCGTGGTCAGTACCGCCAGTTGCACCGCTCGCTCCTCCGGCGACGCTGTCGAACGGTCGTGTCTGTCTGCGGCCGCGGCATGACGGGAAGGCATCGGTTTGTCGGTTTCAGCCTTGCTTTCGGGCGTATCGGGCATATCAGGCACGTCGACCTGCGACTGCGTCCGCACCCGACCGGTGACATCCACCTGCCACGTGTTGCGGTAGACCTCCTTCTCTTCCTCGCCAATCACCTTACCCGTCGCATCCAGCACGGGGACGTTCACGGTAACCCAGCGCCTGCCGAGATTTTCCAGTGTCACCCGTTCTCCCGTGATGGCGCCCGCCTCCGAAATGGCCCGTTCCAGATCCACGCCCCAGACGACATGGTCCGCACCAGCCGCATCGCGATAAACGACGTAGTACGAGTCGCTGCGTGCGGGGTTGTGCTGGTAGGGTGCCCCACCGTGCTCGACGAGCTCACCCACGTAGCGCTGCCGTTCCTGACCCTCGGGTTCGGCTTCGCGCGACGCGGCATCACGCGACGACGCAGTCTGCGGCAGCTCGCCCGGCGCAGGGGGGATCTTTGCCCCTGCCGCAGGTTGGGGGTTGGCGTCAGGTTTCAGCGGCTGTTTCACAGGCTGCCCGTTCGGGCTGGCAGACACACCTGGCTTGACCTCCTGCGTTTTCGTGGAACCCGCAGGTACCTGCGTCGCGGCCGACGTTTCTGTCACGTCGATCCGGTTGGTCATGCGTTCGCGACGCCCTTCTGCCAGACGCGCAAAGTCAACGGCCTTCGGCTCATATCCGCTCACTTCAATGCCGAGCAGCGTGGCCTGGACCCAGACCTCGCGCCGGAACTGCTCATGACCCGCCACGCGGATACGCCCCCATGCCTTCGCACGGACCATGTCCACCATCGACTCGACCACGTCAGGACGGTTGTGCTCGGTGACCAGATAAGGGCCGATATCCTCGAACGCGAGCTGATGCGGCGCGTCCTTCAGGAAATACTGGTTACCCGCCCGCAGGTAACGCTTCCTCACCGTCTCCGGCGGATTGCCAAGCGGCACCCACTGCACGGAAGGTGCGTCGCCGCTGCCACGTGGTGCCCTTGGCTGCGTTGCCCACTGCGGTGCCGGATGCTGTGCGGCATCCTGCGACGGAGCATCCGCCTGGATGGCCCGATCGCGCAGCCGCGAGCGCGCCGCATCGAACTCACGGCGTCGGCGTGCGGCCAGTGCATCGGCTGCCATCTGATCGAAGCGCTCCGCGCCCCCGGCGCCGCCCTGCGGATCCGGCAGTGGGGGCGGGTCCGGCTCGATCACGTTGATGACCGGTTCGTCCGCAGGCGGCCCGGAAGAAATTGCGGTGTCATCCATCATGGATCTCCCTCTGGTCACTGCCCTGGCAGGCAGCGCGTCGATCGCTCAGCGTTGCGGCCCCGGTCCCTGCTCCTGTTCGCGGCCTGCACGCTCCTTCGACTGCGCGAGCGCCGCCGCCCGTGCTTCCCGCACCCGGGTCCACGATATCGTCTGCAGCTGGTCCAGTGTCGCGTCGAGCTCGCTGCCGAAACCCACCTCGCGGGCAGACTTCTTCAGCGAGGCGACCGTGCGCTCGAGCAGGTCGCGGGCGCGGTCCCATGGATACACTTTCGCCCGTGCGCCGTCATACCCGACCTGCACCTCCGCGCCGTTGAGCCGCTGGTTCTCATCCATCCACCGCAGGCGGTCCGAGACGAACTCCATGTTCGACTTCGCATGGAACACGACGCTGCGCGTGGACACCTCCTGGATCAGGTAGTGCTCGGTGTTGAACACCTCGCCGCGGTACGGTCCGCCATTCTCGCGGGGCGTCGCCATGCGGATCTGCGCGCCGAACCGGTGCTGCGCGAGTGCCTTGATCTCACCGGGGACTTCGTCGAATCCGTACAGTGGCTCACCTACCCGGCGGCGCGCCGGCGGTTCCGCATCGCGCGCTGACATACGAGCAGGTTTCGGTGCATCGGTTTCCCGCTGTTCCGGAACCGGCTCCGGCGATTGCGATTGCGACTGGGGCTGTTCAGTTGCCGGTTCCGGTGCGGTGCTGTCCTGCGGTGCCGGTTCCGGCGCGTCCTGATGGCCAGCCCGACGGCGCGAAGTACGGCGCCGCCCCGAAGCCTCTCCATCGCCCACGAGTTTCTCTTTCACATTGCCCATTGCATGGTCCTCCTTCAGTACACCCTCTGCTCCCTGTGCAACCGCGACTGGTCCGTCCACTTCCGCACCTGTTGCATCCCGCACCCGCACGCCGTAAAGCGATTCCCGTAAAAGATCACCGACCGCGCCGGTTCCGGACAGTACGGCCATGTCGTCGAAATCGGTCGGTATCGCACCGGCAATGCGGGCGTCCGATGCAAAACGGGGCTCAGCCAGCAGTGACGACGTGCCGAGCGCGGCCTGCTTCGCATGCTCATATCCGGCGCCGAGATCGGCGAGCACGAGCACCTCCGCTTCCGGATAGCGGCCGCGCCACATGGCAGCCACCGGCCGCAGGTTGCCGCTCGACAGGGCGGCCACGCTGAACCAGCCCGTCGCCTGCCACGCCGCCAGTGCCGTGGCGACGCCCTCGGCAATCAGGACCGGCGTCACGGCGCCCTCACGGAACTGGCCCGGTTCGACGACCCAGCAGCCGCCGGACTTCGCGCCGCCCGCGAGCGCTGACTTGCGCCCGTCGGCGTCGATCAGTTCCAGCGTCGAAAGGGCGTCACCGATGCGGACCGGC
The DNA here is from genome assembly GCF_031570135.1 of Paraburkholderia sp. USG1. Lineage (NCBI taxonomy): Bacteria > Pseudomonadati > Pseudomonadota > Betaproteobacteria > Burkholderiales > Burkholderiaceae > Paraburkholderia > Paraburkholderia sp. USG1. The sequence continues at coordinate 24,220 of NZ_JAMWXW010000019.1, forward strand.
ACAACCAGTACACGCCCCGTGAGCGGCTCTTCGGCACTACGCGGCGCGTAGCCGAGCAGCGCGTGCAGTTCTTCGGCCTCCAGCTCGCGCAGCGCCGGCACGGGCCTCACCTGCTTGCGTTCGAGATACGGATGGTCTGGACCCACGGGCCGGGCCCACTTCCAGATCGCGAGTGCTTCCCGGGCGACAGCCTCCTGTCGCGCGCGCACGCGGGCCTCGAGCTGCGCGCCCTGTCGGGCCTGTTCCTCCGACGGGCGGATCGGCTGCATCCGCGACCTGTCCGCGGGATCCATCGCCGCACGCGAAGCCCGGACGTCGAAGCCGTGCTGCTGCGCCAGCCAGAAGAGCGAGGCGAGCGTCTTGCCGCCCGACTCACCGGCTGAACGCCACGTCACGCGCGCGGCACGCTCGCTGTAGTTGTGGGCGGTCCGGCTCCACTCGTCCCAGATGTCGAAGCCGGCCTCGCCGAACCCCTGTTTGAGCGCGAAGGCCATATCGACCCAGGTCGCGTAGTCCCCGGACGGGATCATGGCCAGCGCCGCACGGGCGCGTTCTTCTTCGCTCAGGTAGCGGGTGTTCATCGGCGGTCTCCATGAAGCGGCACGACGTTCGAACCCTCAGCGGTGCGCGACGGGGTGCGCCCCTGGCGTTTCCGCGAGGCGCCTGTACCGCGCGCGGCATGCGCTTTGGGGACGCCATCCGCGGGGCGCAGTTCCGCGACATCGAGATCGGATGGCGACAGTCGGCGTGCCGCTACCGCGACCCCTTTGGCCGGTACGCCCAACAGGATGAAATGCCGCTCGACGTACGCGGCTGCCTCTTCATCGCTGATGTCGTTCAGATGCCGCGGCAGCTCGCGCGGATCCCATGTCTGCAGCACTTCCAGATATTCCGGGGATACGTGCAGGACGCCGGCTTCATCCATGTCATCGGGTTGCAGATCCCTTAACCGCCGCTCGACCTGGGCGGTGAAGCGCACGAGGTCCATCGCGGGAATTGCCGGGGCGGCCGCAAGGCGTGACGTGAAAACCGGATCACGCCAGTAGCAGATGCGTTCCGCCAGGATGGGTTTGGTGTTTTCGAGCAGGATGATTTCCTTCTCGCGCCCGAGCTCTTTCAGCTCCTGCGGCAACAGCAGCGGCCGGCGCTGTTCCGAAAAACTCTCGCTCGACCCACCGCGTCCGCCGAAGATCGCGTTCGACCGGCTCACGCTACGCGAGCGGTCCGTAAAGGTGCCGAGCATCTCCGAGTATTCGTTCGCGTCCTTCTGCTCGCGCGGTGCATAGATGATCTGCATCGCGTGATTCGTGACGAACGTTCTCGCGTCCGCCCGGCCATACACCGACTCGAGCTGCGAGACCGACTGCACGATCGAGAGCAGCCGCAGGTTATAGCCCGCCATGTAGGCGACCGCGCGGGCAATGATGTGGATCTTGCCGACCGAGGTGAACTCGTCCATCAGCAGCAGGCACTGAATCTTCAGCGCCGGGTTGTCCTGCGGCAGTTCCTTGGTGTTCAGATTGACCAGCTGTGAGAACAGGAGGTTGACGAGAAGTGCCGCCTCGGTCAGGTGGTCCGGTGTGATGCCGACATAGACCGACATGCGGCGCCTGCGCACGTCACGCAGGTCGAAGTCATTGGCGCTTGTGGCCGCATCGACAATCGGATTGGCGAAGATCGTGAGCGGTGCATTGAAGGTCGCGAGGATGCTCGCGAGCACCTTGTCGTCGTTCGCGAGGAAGCGGTTCAGCGCGTCGATGCACGCACCGCTGAGCCGCCGCCGGTTCTGCAGCAATGCCTGCTGGAGATACGCCTTGACTGGCATGCCGTTGCCCGACGACTGGCGCAGCACCTCGCCCATCGTCACCGGACAGTCGGGCGCATCGGTATTGCCCGCGCGGCGCGCATCGCGCCATTCGCACAGCAGCAGCACGATGCCGAGGAAAAGGTTGCGCGCCTGGTCTTTCCAGAAGTCGTCGTGACCACCGACCGGGTACAGCGCGTAGCCGATCGCGAGAATGTCACCGACGCGGAAAACGCCACCCGATATGGCCGACAGCGGGTTGTACCGGTGCGTACGGCCATCCTCCGCAAACGGGTTGAACAGGTACACGTCGTGCCCGTGCGCCCGACGGAAGCCCGCGGTGAGGTGGAAATTCTCCTGCTTGATGTCGAGCACCACCACCGAATCGGGGTAGCTCAGCAGGTTGGGCACCACGATACCCACGCCCTTGCCTGAGCGCGCAGGCGCTGCGAGCAGCACGAACTGCTGGCCGGCAAACCGCAGATAGCGGCCGTGCCACACGCCCACGACCAGCGGCGGCCCGCTGTCGTAGACGCCGGGGTTCGCCATCGTGCTCATAGCAGGCCTGCCCGGCGGACATCCGCCTCGTTGGCGAACCTCGCGCTGCCATAGAGACGCCGGCGCCCGGACTGTTCCAGAAGCGTGTATACGCCGAGTGCGGGGGCACCAAATGCCAGCACCACGCCGAACAACGCGGCACCGGCAAGGCGTCTTCCCTGCTTCGGCAGATGTCCATCATGCCAGGCCAGCGCCGCATCCGGCCACGCATGAAACCCGGCATGAAGCGGGTTGACGTGCTGGCTCGCGACGAAGAAAAACGAAGCCAGCCACAGCGCGAGCGCCAGTCCGGCTGCCGCGCCAGCCACGATCGCAAGCGTCACCAGGGCGACCACTGCGTGGTAACGGATTCCTCTGTTCCCATCGCTGGTGGACCGTACCGTTCCGGTTGTCTTTCCGATGTCCATGGTGCGTGCCCCTTTCAGCGGAAGTCCGCCTGATGGCGGCGCAGCGGATCGAACCAGACTTCCGTCATGGACCAGCGCCGGCCGGTCTGGACACCGGTCTCGTCGAAGAGCGCAACTGCCTCCATATGCGCCACCACGTCGATCGTCATGAAGAGGAGCCGCCGCAGTGCTGCGTCGTCCCACGTAGCGGCTTCGGGATGCTCCTTCGCCATCAGCGCGAACCGCTCGATGGCCACCGATGCGCTCGACGCGTGATAGCTGGTGATCGAACCCGAGTGTCCCGTGGTCAGCAGCTTCAGGAAGTCATAGGCTTCGGCACCGCGCAGTTCGGCAAGCAGCACACGGTCGGGACGCATGCGCATCGTGCATGCGATCAGGTCAGCCGGGGTCACATCCGCCTGGCCATGTCCGCCCTTGCTGTACAACAGGTGCACACTGTTTTCGATATGCCGGATAAACAGCTCCCGAACGTCCTCGATCGTGATGATTCGTTCGGACGACGGGATGGAGCGGCACAGGGTTCGCATGAAACTGGTTTTGCCCGAACCCGTATTGCCGACGACCACAATATTCAGACGGGCCTTCACCGCCAGGTCGAAGAACGTGCTCCAATCCCGCGCCTCCAGGTAGTGAAGGAGCCTGTTAACCGCAGGCCGCAGCGCCGGGCGCGACGTGTCGAGCTCATCCTGGCGACGCCATACGGCTTCCCCAAAGAGGCCTTCGCTGCGGTACGCATCAAGGGTTTTCTCGCGCGCGGACGGGCGCCGGATCGTAATCGAGACCGTGCGCGGTGGTACGACGGGTGGCACCACAATCTGGATACGCGCGTCACCCGGCAGAAGTGCGGACAGGATGGGATGCCGGGCCGACACCTCCTGGTTCGTGAGCGTGGCGACCGCGACCGCAAACGACATCAGGCGCTCGAAGTCGAGGTCCGCACAGTCGTGTGGCTGCCAGCCGAGATGGGTTTCGGTCAGCACCCGCTGCGGCCGGTTGATCACCAGCTCCGTGACCGAGGAGTCATCGAGCAGGCCGGCGAACGGCCGCATCAGCTCCCGCACGGACGCATCGTCGGCCAGCCTCGGCAGCAACGTATCAGCGCCCGTGGCCGCTTCATCGTGGATGTGGGCCTGCGCGTTCATCGCGTGCCCTCCGGCTGAAGCGCATACACCGGGCTGAAATCCAGGTCCCGTGCGACGACGATCGTGAACTCGGCCCCCTGGTTCTGCGTCAGGGTGGGCGGAATGTTGATCGTGCTGTCGAGCACACGCGAGGCCATGTCGTTGCCCTGCTGCTGCGTGTTCTCGTAGACGGTCGAGCTGTTGCCGTTGCCGCCCCGCGTCGCAAGGTAGCCGATCGCGTCCTGCGTCAGCCCGAGCAGCAGCGCCGCACCGATCCGTGCCCCCCAGTGGTTATCCACGTATCCGTCGATCCCCATGCGGCCGAGCGCATCGGCTGCTGGTGAATCGATCTCGACCGTCACCCCTTCCGGCGTCCGGATCCGTGCCGACAGGATGAACACCCGCTTCTGTCCGGGTGCCAGGTTCGAGCGATACTCGCTGTTGATCTGCGAGCCGCGCTCGATCAGCACGACACGACCATCGTCCGAGTAGACGTTCTTCGTCACCGTACAGGTCGAAATACCCGCCTGGGTCGAATCGAATGCCGTATCGCCGGCGCAGTCGATCTTGGCGCCTTCTGCAAGAATCAGGCTGCGGTTGCCGAGAAAGCCCGCACGCACCTTCGGCGTGACGGTCGGCGTCAGCGCCTGGGCAAGCGGGCCGCTGCCCTGCGACGACTGGCCTCCGGACACCATCGCCACGTTTGTCTGCGTACCGGACGCGTCAGCGGGTGCGGATGCCACCGTATCGGCCTCGCCGTTGGCCGAACCACTTGAGCCGGTCGAGAGCAGCGGCGCGTCGTAGTAGCTGCGCGCCGGTGCAGTGTGTGCGGAAGTCGGGCGTGCTGACGCTACAACCGGTGCCGATGCGGTCGCACTTGTGGCCACCGGACCGCTTGCTGTACCCGCCGACGCCGGGGCGGCGCCGTCGCCGAACACGCGCCCCTGGGCTACCTGGTCCTGTACGGTATCGCGCTTCGCCTTCTCCGCCGCATCGTGCCGGGCAAGGAAGCCGTGGATCGTCCAGACCGCTCCACCGATCACGAAGGCCACAATCAACAGTGGTGCAAGCCACCAGACACGGGGCCGGCCGCCCGCCTGTCCCAGCTCCGGCATGCCGCGATCCGTCGGCGGACTCGCAAGGTCACCGTTTATGGTATCAGTGACCTTTGCGGGGTCGGTATCGGGCGCAATCGCATTGCGCGGCGTCTGCTCATTCATGGCCATCGCTCCGCAGGACACGCTTCACACCGCTCACGGTCGTGCCATCGGCAGGTGGCACGCCGTCCACATCGAACGCGTCGTTCCACAGACCCACCACCTCTTTTCCCAGACGCAGTACGAAACGCCGGGCTACTTCGTGCACGACGATCACGTCGTCTTCCATGTGCCTGTCGACAACACTTTCGCTGTCGTCGTCGGCCACCCGGAAGATCGCGGGAATACGGCGGTTGTTGGGAATGCGGATGTAGGTAAAGCGCCCGTCGTCCCAGGCCGCTGTCGGCGCGATGTCCTCCGAATGCGGCATGACCTGCATCGAGTACGCGCTATTGCGCACCCGCGGCGGCTGGTCAAGACGCTCGCGCACGAGGGCAGCGGCGTCAGTGGTCTTTGTCTTCGCGGCCTCCACGTCCGGATAAACGAACGTGATGCGGTACATCTCATCGTCGTTACCGAAACGGGCCCTGAGTGGCAGCACGACCAGATCGAAGCTGTAACTGTGCCGGTCGGTGCGGATTTCCAGGTTCGTGTCGTGCGCGGCAAGCTGCGGCTTGAGATAGACATCATGGTCACCACGGTTCGCGACCACCTGCCAGCCATCCCGGTCGCCCGGGGCCACGACGAGAATGTGTTCGGCCGGATCGAGCGCGATGTGCGTGGCGAAGCCGCGCTGCGCGATAACCCGCACCACCTCGTCCTGCCGGTACACGACCTGCCGCACGCGCGAGTCGCCCGACCAGCCCGGCACGTCGTAGGCGTGCGCCCCGGACGAGCCAACACATAACACTGCCAGCGCTGTCGCCAGCGCGGTGGCTCTCATCAATGTGTTCGTTCTCATCGCGCACCTCCCGAAGCGGGTGCCAATGTGGGCAACGATGCCGGCAACGGCGCAGCAGGCGTGTATTCGGAATCGCGGCTGTAGGCGGTTACCCTGAAGCCGAACGGGTTCTCGATGGCCGTGCGCTCACGCGTGAAGACGGATGGCCGGTAGGTGAAGGCAAGCGTGATGACGAAGCGTTGTGGCGGCTCGGCATTGTCGATACCGTTCTTCCATGTCGTGCGCTCGATATGCACGACCGCGCGCCCAGGTTCATCGGGCACGAGCGTCGTCGAGAGGATGCGGATGCGCCGCTGCGCGTTCGCCCCGAGTTGCCGGTCCAGCGAATCAGGGCCGTTATAGACCGAGCGATAGTCCCGTGCCACGCGTTCGTCACTCATGTCGAGCACGCGGTCGTAGTCCATCTGCAGCAGACCCCAGTCGTAGCGTTCGCGCGAGCGCACGTACACCTCCACCCAGTGCTTGTCCTCGATGTCACGCATAGGCACCTGCTTCGAGTCCAGCACGTCGATCACCTGGGCTTCACCAGTCAGCCGGTCGACCTCGATCGGCAACGGCACGACCCGGTAGAACGGGACCATCACCGCCAGTGCGACGGCGCACAGGATGGCGACAGTCACGCAGGCCAGAGCCACGTGCCACGCACGACGCTCCGAGCGTTCCTGCAGGTGGGTGACCGACACCTCGAAATCGAGTGCCCGCCGGTAATCACCAAGGGAGTCACCGGCGTCACGGCCGTCATGCTCACTGCTCATGGCTGCCTCCGTCGGAAGGAGGAACCGGTTGCACGCGATTCACCGGCACGCGATGCGAACCGTCCGGCAGGACTAGTTTGGGTAGACTGTCCGAACACCCATTCATCAGCATGACTAACTGAACGATCAGGATTGCCACGGTGGATCGGCTCATTTCACTCTCCTCTTTACCGAACCCGGTTACCGAACTCAGTTGCCAAAGCCCGCAGGCACCATCTGGTCCTGCAGCCGGGCAGTGTTGCCTGCGCGCTTGAGCACGAGTTCCTGCTGCTGCTCGCCAATGAGCCGGTCTTCGGTGTCGGCCAGCATCCTGAAGAGCTGCAGCTTCGTCATCTCATTGCCGACCGCCGTGCTCTCGGTCTGGATGCGCGCCTGGAGTTCCGCGATACCCTTCTGGTCCTGCGTCACGTCGATCTGCTGCATCAGCCCCTGGATCTGGTCGAGCTCCTGCAGTTCGGTCTGGTACGCCTGCGTGCCGAACGCCTTGTCCTGGAATGGCTTGTTCAGTGCGCGCTGGCAGACCTGCTGGTCGATGCCGCTCTGGTCCTCGCAGTTGTAGATTTCGCTCGCGGAGCGCAGGGTCTGCGCGCTGCCCGTGAGGCCCGCATAGCCGCCGCTCTGGATGGACGTATAGACGGACTGCCAGTTCGACGGCAGCGAATTGGAGAGGACCGGATTACTCATCAGCTCGCCAAAACCGCGTGTGCCGCTGAGCGACTGGTACAGCTGAAGCTCCTGCTGCACTTCCTGTTTCAGTTGCCCGACGGTCGCAATGGCCTGCAGGACGTTCTGCGCGTCGTAGACCGGAATGCCCTGTGCACGGGCCGATGGCATCGTTCCGACAATCATCACCACCGCCGCAACGGGAACGATGCCGGTTTGCACAATTGACCTGATCATGACGATGACCCTCCTCTGTTATCCAGGTCACCCAGATGCTCGCGGGCGATACGCTGGTAGGCAGGTGTTGAACCGTTTCGTGTGCCGCCATCCGAAATCTTTCCACCGGGGCGACGCGGCCCGTGCCCGAACTGGACGGCCGCCCCGAGGCCGCGCAGAGCCTGCCGCGCGGCATATCCCGCCACGAAGGCACCGAAGCCGGACAGCGTGGCGCCACCCGCCAGGCCAGAGGCGACGGCAGGCAGTTGCCACCCCACTGTCGCCAGCAGCACGCCCGTCACAAACATGCCAAGCCCCGCCCCCCAGGACGCCGTGTTATCGAGTGCGCCCTGAATCGCCGCCGTCAACGCAGACGCGTTCGCATCGGGTGCCGACGTCGTCACCTGAAACGGAGCAAGATCCGCAGAAAATGCGGTGAGCGCCATGCCCAGAAAGGCCGCGATGAGCACCTGCAGCAGGGCGTAGTTGGCAATCTTGGCCATCCACGCCTCGAAGAACCGGGCGGTCGGACTGAACGCCCCGCACGCAATGAACAGGGGCCCAAGGCCAAGCACGAGATCCAGCAGCATCCTCGCCATGACGACCTCGAACGCGAGAATGATCAGGAAGACCGACGCGCCGAGCGCCGCCACCAGCCCGCAGAGAAAATCGCCCACCCCTGCGACGATGCCGGCGATGCTGAAGCCTTCATGCGTTGCCTTGTTGAAGTACGCATCCATCACCAGATTGATCTGCTGGTCGTAGCAGTCGAGCGTCTGGTAAATGGCGGATGCACTCGTGCCCGTCACGCTGCTGCCGCTCACAGTCCCGCAGCCGGCGTTACCCGCTCCCGCGTTGGCGGCGGCGGTCTGGATCGTCTGCGCAAGCCCCGTCGTGGCCCCTTCGACTACGGTGACGACCTGCGACTGGTAGATGCCCGACCCGAGCGCAAAGGCGAGGATGACGGCCACCTTCAGCCCCCGCCACGCGAATGCCGGGACGGATTCATGGGCTTCGCCGCGCACCACGGCGAACCCGTACGTGATGATCCAGATCGACACTGCGGTCGTGACGACCGGCACCAGCGCGCTGGAAAGCGCAGAGGACACGCTCGTGACATACGTGGACATGCCGTTCTCGAGCGTGCCGCCCACGGCGGTAAAGAGGCCGCTCATCGCAAACCTCCCGTCGCGTGCGCAGCACGGCCGCGTGCAGCCGATTCCATCGCGCGACGCCTCGCCAGCTGCTCGTGGAATACCGGCAGCCACGCTGCGGGATCATCGCCGACTGCGGCACGAATACCGTCAAGCAGTTCGACGTTGTCCGTGGTGCCCGACAGCACGTCGAGCACGTCACCGAGCCCGGCGAGATCCAGCCGGCCGATGGCCGATCGGTGGCCCTGCTTCACCAGGAACAGGCGGCTGTTCTCGCCCATGGACCGGACGATGTTGAATTCGGCTTCGGTCAGCTTGAAACCGTCCACATAGTCGTCATGGTCGGCGCGCGGATTCGGCAGGAAGAAGAATGTCGCGGTCTGTTCGACCAGTGCGCGCGCAATGTCACTGCGCAACACATCGGCGGGCGACTGCGTGTCGAAGATGCCCAGACCGTTCTGCTTGCGGATCGTCTTCTGCTTGTCTTTGGCGAAATCCGTAAAGACCGGATCTCCCAGACGCTTCCAGAATTCCGTCATTACATAGACGAAGCGCCTGCCGTCGATCAGGCTCTCTGTCAGGTGCAGCAGGATCATCGTGACCGGAGTCGACACCTCCGGATCGTCGAGCAGTTCCGTATCGTCGAAGCCGAAGAGATGGTTCTGGCTGAAATCGAGCAGATCCGACGGGTTATCCAGCACCCAGCCCAGACGCCCGCCCGCGCACCACTTCGTGAGCCGCGCATGCAGGCTGTTCTCGCCCACGGCCGGCAGGAGCTGCCGGACCATCGACAGACGCCGCAGCGGCCGCTCCATGCGCGCCACTTCCCGTACGGCGCGCGAAATGTCGAGTTCGTCCTTCGCCGAGAGCAACGTGCCCATGTCGACCAGACGGCGGACCAGCCGCTCCCAGAAGTCCAGCACCGTCCCGTCCGGCTCGAGCTGGAAGGGATTGAGTCCCGTCGGGACACCCCGTCGAAATACCGTGTAGCGGCCTCCCATTGCCCGAATCGCGATTTCGGTGCCCCGGTCCTTGTCGTAGACGACACCGGTGAGGCCATACTTCATCGCCATCGCGAGCAGGAAGAGTTCCAGCACCGTCTTGCCGGCACCCGCCTGGCCGATGATCTGCGTGTTGGCGAGCGCCTTCTCGTCTGCCGAGTTCTTCTTCTCCGGTGTCGCATGAAAGTTCAGATACAGCGGCTGGCCGCTCGGGGTCTTGACGATCGTGATCGCCTCGCCCCAAGGATTACCGTCGCGCTTGCCGGTCGCGAAGTTGTGCAGGCTCGCGAGGCCGCAGACGTTGCGCGAGGTGAGCTTCGCCTCGCGGGGCCGGTAGCGCCAGTTGCCGGGCAGTTGCGCAAACCATGCAGCATCCGCCACCAGATCGACAAGCGCCGTCTGGAAGCCGACGTCGGCGAGCTGCGTGCGCGCCTTCGCCACGTGTCGCGCGACCTCGTCCGGCCGGTCACCGAGGACGGCCAGCGAGTAGTGATATTCGCCGAGGACGAAGTCGCCATTGATCAGGTCATCGAGCGCCTGGTCCATCGCGCCCACCTGCGATACCGCCACGTCCTCTCCCGCAATCAGCTGGTTGCGCTGACGCTCAAGCGCTTCCTTCGCCGTGGGACGGTCGAGGATCGTGAAGCTCTGGGTCTCGATGTACTCAAAGTCACCGTAAAGCAGACCGTCGAGCATGCCCGGCTCGGTTTCCTCGGGGTAGTCCTTCAGGTCGAGCAGCGCCGCGTAACGGGTCGAACCCGGCATACGGATCTCCACCTTCTCGGTGCGGAAAAACAGTCGCGACGTCGGCAGTGCATCGGCGATGCGGCCAGACGGAACGGGCACCGGCTCCCATACGGCATTGACGAGATACCCCAGGAACTCCAGCGCCGCCGAAAAGCGCACGGGTCGCTGCGTGTAACGGATCGGCTTGCGGTAGACACCGAGCGGCACTGGATCCCAGGGCTTCAGGGCGGATTCCACCTGCGCCGCGAGCTCCGCCATCACCTTCAGGGCCTCATGCTGGGCGCGCCGGATATCATCGGGCGTGCGTCGGGCTGCCTGGCTGAAAAGACGCCCCAGGCGCGTGCGGTGCGGCCGGTACACGAGTGTGAGGTAGAGCTCGTTGGCCATCATCCGGTAGCCGGCAAAGCTCGCGTAATAACGCGTGGCGAGTTCCTGGCAGAACGGGTTGCCGTAGGGTGTCGCGAAGTGATCGGTCACGCGCCGGCGTATCCGGTGCGCCCACAGGCCAACATGACCACCCGGCAGGCTGCGCACGAGCTGGTTGAATCCTTCGTGACGCACGAGGATGTCGCCCGGATCGGCGGCCTCGAAGGCGATACCCGCGATCTTCCAGACGCGCAGGTAGTCTCCTTCCCGCGTACGGATGACCTGGTCGGTGACGTGCGACGAGAACGGCACAAAGTCCGCGAGTACGACCTCGCGTTCGGCTACGTCAATCAGTTGCGGCTGGGCACCCATGTCAGCCCCTCCTCTTCAGGCGCAGCGGCGTGTAGGCATGCGCGCACCAGAAGCCACGGTTACGCTGGCGAACCACCATGCGCAGCCGCAATGCGAGTTGCGCCAGGCGCTGGTCGTCATGGCGCGTGACCGCGCGCATCGTGACGAAGACGGGGATCAGGAGCAGCACGATGCCGACGCCTGCTGGCGGGCTCGCGAGTAGCGCCCAGATCGCGGGTATCAGGATGCTGCCGCCCACCATGAGGAAGGGCACGAGCGGTACACCCCAGAGCATCGCGGGGCGCGTGCAGCCCTTGAAGACAGGATCCACGAGTCGGTTTGCGGCCGGATTCATGTGCGCCTCCGCCTCAGCTCGTCGGGATCAGCATCGCCGCGATCACCGTGGCGCAGCCCACGAACAGGCCGCCGATGAATACGTTGGCGATGTCGCCAAAGCGCGCATGCTGGAACATCATCTTGAAACCCGCCCAGATGATCGATATCGAGCACACCACCGCGCCCACGCTAAGCAATGTCGTCTGGATCGTCGTGAGCAGGGTGTTGACCTGCGAAAGCTGGGCCCAGGCAGGCGTCACCGTCAGGGCCAGCACTGGAAGAAGTGCAAGCCCGCGTCGGGAGGGGCGCGCCGTCCCGGGTTTTTCCAGCCGCTCCGGAAGCCAACGCCATATCATTCGTAGTCCTGATTTCATGGAATGCTCCTGTTCCACACCGTGATCTCTTTGCGACTCAGAACACCACCGCACTCTCCTGTGCTGCTTCTTCCGGCTGCCCGTCCGGGCGACCACTCTGCCCATTCCCTGGCCGGGACGATGCGACGTCCGGTCGTGCACCTGCTGCAGGTGTGACCGGGGACGCCACCGCTTCAACGGGAATGGCTAATGTCCGCGGTTCGGCCTGTGGGTCAATGGCCGGCACGACGGGAACGATGCGCGTGGTGTCGGCGACGTGCACAACCACGCGCTGCACGTAGCCCGTGCGATAGCCGGTCGAGAAGTCGCCACTCGCATAGCATGAGAGGCTCGAACGCAACGCCTGCTGGACCTGTCGGGCCTGCGCATGGATCCGCCTCGCGCGTTCGAAGCAGCCCTGGAGAATGGCTGCGCCCGCAGCCAGGTTCCGGCACGGATCGAAGGCCGTATCGGCTGTCAGACCAAAGCGCGGCCAGTTCGACCGGTTTACCTGTGCGAGCCCGGCGCTGTAGTTCCAGCCCGCTGCATCGAGTGCGCGTGCGGTGGCGACGGCCTCGGCAAGGCTGGCCGGCTGCCGCTGCAGGCGCCCGTGCACCACACCGATCGCATAGGGATTGAAGTCCGACTCGACGCGCACGACAGCGGCCATCGTGGCGGGGGCCACGTCAGGTGCGCACTGCTGGGCGAGGACCATGAACGCGGCAAGCGGGATCATTCGCCACCTCCCTGTCCACCGGAGCCCTCCGATTCCCGCTCGAGGAAGAGGCGGGCCGACTGCGTCGGGTCATATGGAAGCGCGATACTGCCGGCCCCGTAGAACTCCGTGATCGTTCGATCCGTACCTCGCGCGTCCCACCACACCCGCGTGTACAGTTCACCGTCGATCTCGACGTTGATCGCCCCGCGCGCGTTGCACAGCAGTTCGCTCTGCTCGGAACCACCCCAGTACAGGAGGTCCTCACGGCAGTACCCCGCGCTCGCCCAGACATTCGCGGCCGACGTCCCCTGCGAGCCACCCTCCCCGAAATCGCACGTCGGGAAAGGATCGCCGTGACGCAGTGCAGTCCACAGTCTCTCGATGGGCGGCACGCACTCGCCATACTGTTCGGGACCACCGGGATTGGACAGACAGAGGATGACCTGGCAGCCCCAGTCGTCGGCGTGGGCAACGCCCGGCGCCATGACCGACGTGGCGAGGCATGCCGCGGCGACGATCGACCCGCGGCGCAGTGCGTGCCGCAGCGCGCGGAAGACAACGGCACTGGCCGTATTCATCAGGGTGGTCGCGTCATGCATCACACGCCTCCCCATGACGAAGCGCAGGCACGGTGGCGTCCTCAATCGCTTCGAGCCGGTGCGCAAGCACATCCAGGCAGGCCGCCTTCGCCCTGATGTTTTCAGGCGGTTCTTCAGGCAGGTCTTCATGCACCCCGGCATCGCGTGCAGCACGCCCGCTCTCTCCTGGCGTGAGCGATCCCATATGCCGGCCGGACGTCAGATGGGGCAGCCAGACGTATCCACGGGGAGACGCCACATCGGCGATGAGCCACTCCCGCAGTGTCGTCTCCATCATCTTCATCCACGCTTCTTCCATCGCCGCAGGCGTCGTTGCGACCGGCAGGATCCCGGTGAAGCGCAGTGCCGGATTCAGTCGGGCCCGGACGTTGCGGATGCCGTATGTGCCGTTGATCACCTCCGAGGCACAACTGAGGCATCCGGCCGACATCGGGACCGGGCTCAGCGCCGCGTCTACGAGCGCCTCCGCGCAGACGGCGCGCAGGTCAGGCAATGCGGGCGCGTCGATCAGGCAGACATCGAACCACCGTGCCGCCGTTGACAGCAGGTGACGAAGGTTCGCGTAATAGCGCGTGCGGTCGGGATCGTCTCGCAAGACCAGCGCGTCGACGGTGTTGGCGTTGAGCACGTGCACACAGCCCCCCGATACGCATCGACCCTTCTCTTTCGGGGCCACCACCTGGTTGCTGGATGCGATCGCGTCGAAGCCGAGTCCGGCAAGCACGTGCGCGCAGCGGGGTGGGTCGGCCAGGTCCAGTACCAGTACCCGGCAGCGGCAGGCGCACTGCAGATGGCGGGCGAGCAGACAGGACACCGTCGTGCTGCCCGAACGGCCCGTCGCCGAAATGATCAGAAGCGATTTCATGGTTCATCGTCCTCAGCCGCACCCGCTGCCGATGAACCTGTGCAGAAAAAGGAACCCGCGGCGCCGGGGAGGCTGACCGCGGGTTCAACGGGGGATCATTGCATCAGCGCCAGAAAACAGAAAAGCCTGCATATGCAGGCTTTTTGCGAATGCGACACGGCACACCACGTCGTTGCTCAGACATCGAAACTGCGGGGCCGCTAACGCGTACTCGGTCGTGCGTGGCACGTTGACCGGATCAGATTGTTGGGTTCAATCTAGGCGACTACGTGGCGCAATGCAAGGGCCTGCAGACACCTCGCCGGCTCTGCGTTTACCCATGGGTTCCCATGTGTTCCCACGCGTTCCCAAAAAAATTGCGATGGCGGAACAGCATCAGCGGCTTCATGGCACCGGTTATGGCGCCGGGTCTGGACACAGAGGATGCCACGATACCGCAAACCCTACGGATTGCTATTACGACCCGGGTCGAGCTTGACTATGGGCATTCTGGCATATACATTTTGTATATACAAAGGAGATGATCATGCCCGTGCCCCCTCCTTCCGGCCGCCCCAGGGAGGCCAGACTGTTCCGCAACAACCGGAGTCAGGCGGTACGCATCCCGGTCGAATTCGAGTTGCCGGGTGATCGCGTCCTGATCTATCGGGAGGGCGACAGGCTCATCATCGAGCCGGTGAAAACCCCCGCGAACATCATCGAATTGCTGGATGCATGGAGACAGGAGCCACGGTTCGGACCTGACGACCAGTTTCCGGATATTGAGGATGCGCCTCTTCAGCCGGAGGGCATACCTTGAACGGCTATCTGCTGGACACGAACGTCATCCGCGACATGATCCGCTATCCGTCCGGAAAGGTGGCCACCCATATCGGGCAAATTGATCCCAGGGCGATCTGCACGAGCGTCGTCGTCGCGGCGGAACTGCGCTATGGCTGTGCCAGAAAGGGTTCCGAAAAATTGCTGGCCAGAGTGGAAAGCCTGCTTGCGATCATTCCCGTGCTGCCGCTGGACGTGCCTGCTGACACCGAATACGGGGGTATTCGTGCAGAGCTTGAGATTGCTGGCCAGCCGATCGGTGCAAACGAGCTTCTGATCGCGGCTCATGCCTGTGCGTTGGGGCTCACACTCGTGACTGACAACACGAAGGTGTTCAGCCGCATACGCGGTCTTGCGATCGAGAACTGGCTTGACCGGTAGCCACCACAATCACCAGGAGTCGTTGCGCGAGAAACGAATCAGGTGGTTCGCCCGATAGCGGGTCGCCCAACTTTGCCATGGGTCCCACCTTCTGGCGATACGGGGCCGGCAGGCGCGCGAGTGCGTTGAACCGGCATGGCCAATGATGCGCTCCCCCTCGTTGGCGCACTGCGCTTTCGGTGCTTCATCCGATGCCTGGGCGGCACCTCATGGCTGCGAAAAGCCGGTTATCTACCGTTCTTCGAATGCCGGGCGGCCAGCCCCGATATGCCCCTCGCAGTAGCACGCCCTTAGTGACCGTCGTCCAATGGCGGCGAGTTCTTCCCGCGGTGCGGGTCTCCGGACTCCAGCGCCCGCGCGAGCGCTGTGTGCGCGGCCGCCAGTTCGAGTGCGAAGCGTTGCGCCGGCCGGCGCGGTATGCGCAGACGTCGGCAGACGACCTCCTGGTTGGCGTGCCAGAGATACACCATGCGGAGCATGTCACGATGCCGGGGATGCAAGGTCTCCCACGCCTTCGTGATCCGCGCCGCATCGACCAGATCGTAGGCGCCCCGCGCTGCGTTGCCCCAATTCTCCAGACGCGGGCCGAGCGGTCCTGAAGCAAGGTTCCGGCTCATGGCGCGCCTCCCGCGCCCACATCGCGAAGGCGTGCCGGCACACGATAGCGGGCAGGGTTCGCGAGAAACGCCTCGATATCGGCCTGCCGCCACCCGACCAGCCGGCCGCCAAGCGCGACCGCCGGCGGAAAGGTTCCGGCCTGCATACGACGGTAAATGGTCGAGCGCGACAACCCCGTGCGCGCCTCGACCTGTCGACGGCGCAGGATCCTGTCCGCGCTACTGTCCTCGATTGACATGACTTGCCCCCAGGAATCGTTCTGGCCTGCAGTGGCCGGAACCTGAGGGCATTCAAGCAGCGGTTGACGCCAACACACAAACCCGTCTTATCGACGGGGAACCCCGTCGGACGAAGTGAACAACATGCGGCGAGCAGAACGTACCGGCTTGGGATGGCGGCAATTAGGCCGGTCATGCCTGCTTCATGGGGGCTGCGGAACCGCTGAAGCGGCCCCGGTCAACGCGACCCGACCACGACGGATGGGGGCGGCTAGAACTTCATCCGGATACCGGCGCCCAGGCTGTTGCCGGACGAGACGCTGGTCATGGTGTCGTATCTCCATGCGGCGTAGACGTCCGTGCGTTTCGAGAGTGGATAGTCATACCCGAGCACCACGGTCGACCAGCGGACATCCGCGCCCTGTGCCGGCTGCCTGAGCGTTCCCGCCCAGGACAGGAGTATGCTGCCCGTGCCGACCTGCGCGCTCGCGCCCACCTGAACGGTATCGTCGGTGAGCTCGTTGTTGTTGGTCACCCGCTCATACTGGAGATAGAGCTTTACCGCCTGCAGGCGATACGCGGCGCCGACCAGCCACGCTGTCTGTTCCGTGGCGCCGTTCAGGAAAAGCGACGCGGTGTGCAGGCTCTGGACTGCGGCCGTCGCAGAAAACGGCCCCGCAAAGTAGAGCACGTTCGCACTGTAGTTTGCCTGCCCGGCGTGGCCCGCGACGCCCGCATTGCTGTACTGCAGACTGCCCGTGAGTCCGCCAATCTCAGGCGTCTGGTAGACGATCGAATCGTCGATCGCCGTATCGCTTTGCACGGAAGCCGCACCCATCGCGGAGCCCAGAAAGCTGTGGACCACGATGGGGGAGAAGACGAACGAGTTGCCGAACGGGTTGAACAGCAGAGTCGAGACGAACAGCAGCGAATCATTGCGCCCCAGTGTCAGCTGACCAAACGGGCCACTTAAACCCACGAACGCGCGGCGCCCGAAGAAGGACTGTCCGTTGTACGCCCCCAACTGTCCACTGATGATCCGGTAAAAGCTCTCGAGCGTGAAGATCGCCTTCATGCCACCGCCCAGGTCCTCGGCGCCCGACATGCCCCAGTACGATGTCGAAAGCCCGCCCGAACCCACCTGCCAGGTGTTGCCTGACGCGCCTGGCGTACGCACCACGCCGGCAAACGCATCGGCCAGTCCGTATAGCGACACTGACGACTGCGCGTGCGCTGCACCCGCCGTGATGCACAACGACAGTGCTGCCAGACCCTTCCTCCACCTTCCCCGACCATCCCTGTACATGTTTATCTCCTTCATCGCCTGTGAGTGTTCGCTCGTTTGCTTGACGCGCGCCTGACTGACCGCACGGTTTATCGCCACACGTCACCCCGGCCTGACGCGCGCGAGCGGCCTGCCGCGCTCGGCCAGTGCAATCGCAAGTAGCAGTTCGTCCGGTGCCGGTGAATCCGCCAGGCAGAGCGTGACCGTGTCGAAATGGTCGAAGCTCCACATGTCTGTGACGCTGTGCAGGGGAATATCGACGCAGGCACCCGCCGGCCCTCGCTTCGTGACGGACGGCATGATTGAGGACGCGCCCGGCAGACAGCTGCGAACCGCCTTGCCGAGTCGCGGGTGTAGCAGCGCCGCGCCCCACTCGAGCGGCACGCCAGTGCCCACGAGCGCTGCCTTCCCGTAGCCCTGGATCTGCTCTCCCGGACAACCGAGCGCGTGCAGCGCCCGACCCGTGAGGATCAGACCCAGGTCAGCGCCCGTCGCATAGAGCGCCTCGAGGTCACCCGCGCCATCCGGGTCGACCGGCTTCAGCACGGCAGCAGCGACCACCTGCCGATGCGCTGGTGTGACCGGCTCGCCCAGTTCCGCGCACCGTTCAACGACATGGACCACCACCCTGACAATCTGGACGTTCATGGCGCGATCTCCGTGTCACCGGGAAGCGGCAGATCCCCTTCCGGCGCCGGAAAATCCCCGCGTGCCAGTTCATATGCGCGCGCTGCCCGCAGCACCAGGGCATCACTGCCCCGACGCCCGATAATCTGCAGGCCGGTCGGCATATCCCCAGCGAATCCGCACGGCACGGATATCGCTGGCACGCCGGCCTGGTTGCACCACGCGGTCAGCAGCGGGGCATTGCGCAGATGGCCGGGCAAGCTGGGAACCGGCGGTGGCCCGCAATGAAACGTCGGCGTAACCAGCAGGTCGTAGTGCTTAAAGAAGGTCTCCATCGACGCGCCGAGCGCGTGACGCGCAAGCAGGGCATCGACGAACGTCGCGGTGTCGATCCGTGCCCCCGCATCCGCAAGTGCCGTCAGGTCAGGATCAAGCAGCGTCCTGTCGGCTGCCTCCATATGCCGCACACGCTGGGCGAAGAACACCGACCACTGGACCGAATGGATACGGCCATCGCCGTAGTAGTCCACGATCGGTGCGACGTCGGTCGGGATGACCGTCGCGCCGAGCGTCCCGAATGCGTCCACTGCCCGCCCGACGCACTCCGCAATATCCGGCGCCACTGACACGCCGGCCGGGGCGGCGCACCACGCGATCCGCAGGCCCGCGACGCCGTCGTCCAGCCCGGCCGAATAGGCGGACGTCCTCCCGGTCCCCGGGGGGCCGTCGCTGTTTGCGCAGGTGTTCGTGCCGGTCATTGCATCGAGCATCAACGCTGCGTCGCGCACGGTTCGCGTGATCGGGCCAAGTGTGGACAATGCAGTCCACGACGCCGCACTGCCCGCCGGCACCAGCGCGAACGTCGGCTTGAACCCGACCACGCCGCTCCAGCAGGCCGGAATCCGGATCGACCCACCGCCATCGGTCGCAAGCGACAGCGGTCCCAAGCCCAGCGCAACCGCGACTGCGGACCCGCCGCTGCTGCCCCCGGGCGAAAGACGCGTATCCCATGGATTGCGCGTTGCGCCTGTCATCGGACAGTCGGTGACGATCTTGTTGCCGAACTCGGACGTGGTTGTCTTGCCAAACGGTATGGCGCCAGCGCGACGCAGCCGCGCCACGGCCGGCGCATCGACGCTTTCGCGGTCCGGCGAGGCAGTCCACGACCCCTGCCGTGTTGGAAGACCGGCGACGGCAACAAGATCCTTGACCGATACTGGTACACCATCAAGCGGACCGCACGGCTCGCCGCGCATCCACCGCCGCTCAGCCTCGCTGGCAGCCGACATCGCTTCTTCCTCGTCAAGGGCGCAGAACGCGTTGACCACCGGGTCGAGCTTCGTGATCCGGTCCAGTACCTCGCACATGACCTCCACCGGCGAGAGCGTGCACTGCCGGAACCCGGCAACCAGCTGAGCCGCGCTCAGCATGACAATTTCACTCATTCTGTAGTCCTTATCTACTGAGACGAACGTTTGCGCACAATGAATGCAACGTACCTATCCCTGACACACCGGGATGACGGGACCAGTGGACTCGAGGATCGCAAAGCTGTTGTCGGCAAGTGCCTGGCCGATGCGTGTCTGGCAAAGCACATGACCGCCGTCGTGACTCACGCCGGCCTTTCCGCGCGGTAGCGCAACGGAGACGGCGGGTAACGCGGCCCTGATGCGATCGGCGTCGACACTTCCTGCCGACTTCACGGCCTCGGCGAAAAGACGAATGCCTGCGTACGTGTTCTCGCCATGCGGCAGCACCACGGCATAGCGGCCCAGCCGCGGATCGCGCGCACCGGCGTAACGGGCCGTATATCGCGTGAGGAACGCCTGGTTTTCCGGGTTGTCGATGCTCATGAAATACGACGACACACCGATCGTCCCGGTCGAGGCACCCGTGGTGGCAATCGAAAGGGATTCGTGTGCGATGTCCGTCACCAGTTGCGGCTTCATCGCAAACGACCGGTACTGCTTCACGAACGTCACCGGGTCGTCGCCGATGCTGTGCCATACGATCTGCGGCCCGGCGCCGGCGACCTGCTGCAGGACGGCGCCATAGTCGCGTGTCCCGAAGGGCAGCCAGTAGACATCGAGGAACTTGCCGCCATGGCGGGCCACCGCAGCCTGCAGTTGCGGAATCAGCACCTTCCGGTTGCTGCCGATATCCGAGACGACAGCGCACACGGATCGGCCACCGTCGCGCATGAGCCACGCAATGAGCGGCTCGATCCGCTGGCTGGCGGCGAGCCCCGTCGTGAGCAGTTGCGGGTCGCACCGTCCTTCGTCGAAATTCGGATAGACGATGAGCTTTCGCGCCGGCCGTGCGGCCTGAAGGGCCGCCTCTCGCTCGGACGGCAGCACCATGCCTGTAATCATCGCCACGTCGTCACGCATGAAAAGCTGGCGCGCCTTCTCAAGCGTCACGGCCGTGGACATCTGCGTGTCCTCGACGCTCAGTTGCAGCGGCCGGCCAAGCAGACCACCGGCAGCATTGATTTCGTCCACTGCGAGCGCGGCACAGTTGCGGTTGGTCTGTCCCACACGCGTGAGCGGTCCGCTAAGTGGCGCGAGCAGACCGATCTTCAACGGCGTAGCCGCGCGCGCAAGCCGGGGGACAGTTGATGCGGCAAGGGAAGCGGCCGCACCCAGCAGCACGGTTCGGGAAAAGTCACGACGGTTCATGCGTATTCTCACTGAAGGTCACTGGAGGTTTTCATGCTGGGAATCCGCGGCAAGCTCCGCGGCTGGAGAGAGATAGCGCGCGAGCGGGTGTTCACCGCTGTCACCCGGTTGCGGTTCGACGGTGCCGGCATGCACCAGGCGCCCGTTACTGAGCACGATGCAGCGTTGCGCGCTCTGGAGGACGAGATCGAGGTTCTGTTCGACGAGGAGCACCGCCAGCTTCGAGCGGCGGCACAGGTCGGGGATCACCTCGCCGATGCGCTCGACCAGGTTGGGCTGCACACCGTCGGAGGGTTCGTCCAGCAGGAGCAGTTTCGGGCGCCCGCACAGGGCGCGTGAAATGGCGAGGACCTGCTGCTCGCCTCCCGAAAGCGTGCCACCCTGCTGCGACAGGCGCGACTTCAGCACCGGGAAGTAATCGAATACCTCGTCGAGGATGTCAGCTCCCCCGGCGGCCTGCGTACCCATCAGCAGGTTCTCCCGCACGGTCAGCTTCGGAAAGATCCAGCGCCCCTGCGGCACCAGACCGATCCCCCGGCGCGCAATCTCATGTGTGCGCAGTCCCTTCAGCGGCTGGCCGAGGAAAGCAACCTGGCCGCTCATGCGCGGCAACAGCCCCATGATGGCCTTCACGAGCGTGGTCTTGCCCGCGCCATTGCAGCCGAGCACACCGACCACCTCGTTCGGCATCACGTCGAGCGCGAGGTTGTGAACCACGTCGATGTCACCGTATCCGGCACACAGGTTTTCAATGTGCAGCATGTGTCGCTCCCCGTCCCAGATAGATGCGGCGGATCTCCTCGTCGGCTGCGATCTCCGCATACGATCCGCGTCGAACCACTTCGCCCCGATGCATCACCCATGTCTCGCACGCGAGAGACTGCACGAAGTCCAGATCGTGCTCGATGGCGAGTACCGCGCACCGCTCCCGCAGCCGGTGGATGAGGCGCACCAGCCGCTGCGCGTCCTTTGCAGAGAGGCCCGCCGCAGGCTCGTCGAGCAGCAGCAGTGCGGGCTGACACATGATCGCCATGCCGATTTCGAGCCACTGCCGCTCCCCATGCGGCAGATGCGACGCGAGTTCGCACGCCTGCCCGGACAGACCCACTTCTTCCAGGACGGCGTCGGGATCCGGCATGGGCGAGGCCCGGTAAGCCGCGACGCCCAGGCCTGCCACCATCAGGTTGTCGCGCACGGTCATCGTGAGGAAGGTGTTGGTCCCCTGGAACTTGCGCACCACACCGCGCCGGCAGAACGCGTGCATCGGGCGGCCTGTCATCCGCTCACCATCGAGATACAGTTCACCGGATCCGGGGGTAATCGCGCCCGACAGCAGGCCGACGAGCGAACTCTTGCCGGCCCCGTTCGGACCAATCACACACAGCAGGTCGCGTGGCGCGATGCTGACGTCGACGCCGGCCACCGCCCTGATCCCGCCAAACGCGCGCGAAAGGCCGGTGCCCAGAAGAAACTGGCTGTCCATTAGCGCTTCTCCTGTGCGTGGCCCGCGCGATGAATCGGTTGAACCCGTCGTCGGCCCCTTATCGCCCGACCAGCCCGGCGCGCACCCACCACACATCCGTCAAGGCGTAGTCCGTTCGGCATGAACAGCACACAGGCGAGAAACAGACCCCCGAGCATCAGCGGCCAGCCGTCCGTGCTGTAACTGGAGACGGCCTGCCTGAGCAGCGTCAGGGCGACCGCTGCGACGACGGGACCACCAGTTCTTCCCCGGCCACCGATAGCTACCCAGAGGATGACTTCGGTCGCAAGAAGCGGCGAGAACACGTCTGGCGCCACCACCCCCGAGCACGCCGCCATCAGCACGCCGGCGACTGCAGCAAGCGCCGCCGACGCGACGAAGACGAGCAGCAGGTGCAACGGCGTGTGATAGCCGCAAGCCTTCGCGCGCCACTCGTTGGTTGCGATCGCATTGAGCACCTTGCCGTAGTGGCTGCGACACACGAGCCAGATCAGGCCCGTCGCGGCGAGCAGTATGGCCGCCACGGTGTACCAGGACGTCCGGGGACCGCTCAGGTCAAATGCATAACCGTCCACGCTGAACGACAGCCCGGGGATACCCAGGATGCCCGTATCGCCCCCTGTGACCGACTGCCAGCTGACGGCGAGCTGCTGTGCGACGATCAGCACGGCAAGGCTGATGATGGCGAAGAAGTGGAGCCTCACCCCCGCGAAAAGCAGGAAATAGCCAATCACGGCAGCGACACCCGCAGCGCAAAGCACACCGACCGCCACGCCCGTCAAGGGCGCCTGTCCGAACTGGACGGTCATGACGGCAAATCCATAGGCGCCGAGGCCCAGGAACGTCGTGTGCCCGAGCGTGAGCACGCCAGCACGTCCCCAGAGCAGGTCATAGCTCAACGCGAGGATCCCCATCACCAGTGCATCGCGCACCATCGCCAGCAACCAGGGACTGGCAACCAATGGCACGAGGACCACTGCAGCCACGGCTGCGATCCACATCAACAGGGGGGAAGCATCCCTGGGGCCGAGGGCGGGCTGCGAGAACCAGAGCCGCAGACAGCCTGCGTGTTTTCCAGACATACGCCTTATCCTTTACCAAGAAGCTGATGGGCCGCGCTGAATCCCGGAATCAGCCCTTGTGGTCTGAACCGGATCACCACAATGGACAGAACCAGCACCACTGCGGATGCGAGGGAGGGATCGATGCGATAACTCAGTAATGTCTCGGCGGTACCGATGACTGCGCTGCCCAGGATGCTGCCGGCGATCGACCCGATGCCGCCCAGCACGATCACGAAGAACGCCTTGGCGAGATAGGAAACGCCCAGATGCGATTCGACCGACACCATCGGCGCGACAAGTACACCCGCGAGCGAGGCGAGTGCCGCTCCACCACAGAAAGCGATGCGGTTCAGACGCCGGGTGTCGATGCCCGCGGCCTCCGCCATCGCAGGGTGCTGGATCACCGCGCGCAACTGGGTACCAAAGCGCGTTCGCGCGAACAGCAGCCAGCATCCTGCCGTCACGGTCAGTGCAACGCCGATCACGAAGATCCGGTAGGCTGGATAGCTTCCGCCGGGAACTGGTACTGCCCCGCTGAACGGGGCATAGACGAGCATCGGCTGGGTGCCAAAGATCAGCTCTAGCACCTTCTGCAGGATCAGGCTGATCGCGTAGGTCGCGAGGAGCGTGTCCAGCGGCCGGTCATAGAGCAGCCGGATGATGAACCTTTCGAGGCACCAGCCGAGAAACGCCCCGACTGCGGGGGCCGCGAAGAGGGCAAGCCAGAACGCCTGCTGCCCGCCAACTGCCTGCGCGACAGCTAACGCGTAGGCACCAATCGTGACCCACTCGGCATGCGCGAGGTTCACGATGTCCATCATGCCGAAGACGATCGCCAGCCCAAGCGCAACCAGGATCAGAATGCTCACGTAACCCAGAATGTTCAAAATCGTCGTCATATAAGTCAGTCCCAGTCTTCATGTCTGCGCAGCCGTTGCCCCGGATGTGCAATCGGCAAACGAGCCGCTTTCCCGTACCTCAGCCCTCACCACCAAGAGTTCCTTAGGATCAAGACTAAGGAACTCTTAGTAAAAAGGCCGAGCAATTCCCAGAGACTCCTAGGATGCCGGCTAAGCACGCGACATCCTCCGTTTTTGCCAAACGCCTGAAAGAGGCGCGGGTACGCTCGTGCCTTACCCAGGAACAACTCGGCATTAACGCAGGAATCGACGAATTCTCTGCCAGTGCCCGCATCAACCAGTACGAAAGAGGCAAACACTTGCCCCATCTCGGGATGGGGCAACGTCTGGCGAGGGCACTGCATGTCCCCACCTCTTTTCTCTACGAAGAGGACGATCTGCTTGCAGCTCTTCTCGTCGCTGCAGCCCGGCTCACCCGGAGCAGGAAGAAGGTCCTCCTCGCGAATGCGGAGACGCTATCCCAATCAGCAACATCCAGGATCAAGAAACCAGGTAATGTTTAGTCTTTCGACTAAGAATTACTTAGTAAAATCCCTGAGCGAATCCGGGACACTCGCCGGATGTCGCGCGATACAACTACATCGGATGCCGTCTTCCCTCGACGCCTGAAACAGGCGCGACAGCGCTCGGGCCTGACTCAAGAGCAGCTCGGCATCCAGGCGGGTATCGACGAATTTTCTGCCAGCACCCGCGTCAACCAGTACGAAAAGGGCAAACACACCCCAGCCATACAGACCAGTCAGCGTCTGGCGCGGGCGCTGCTCGTCCCTACAGGCTTCCTCTACGAGGACGACGATCTCCTCGCGAGCCTGCTCGCAATCGCCGGCAGGCTCAGCAAGGAAAAGAAGAGAGCCCTCCTCGCCAGTGCAGAGAAACTGGCCCAGGAATAAACTAAGACTTCCTGAGTCTCGTGGCCAGCCGAAGACGACGCCGTAACTGACACCTGGACGGTTCAGGGCATTAAACCAGCAACCCGCGCCAACCGGTTCCTGCTACCGAACCACGGTGCCCGTCAAACTTGCGTCACGTCTTACGCCGACACTATCCTTTCCCGAAGGAAATCGATCAGTTATTTCTGACCATAAATCTACGCCCTCAAAATCTGGATGTCAACGCTGCCACATCGCTCGTTTACCACGAATTTTCCAGAAAGATGATCACTTGACACGGACAGAAGCGATGTCTAATGTGTATTTATGATGATTAACTATGGAGATGATATGAGTGACGACATCTGCGATCTGACGGCACAGGAACTTCACGCGCTATATAAGTCGGGCGCAACCTCTCCGGTCGAGGTGACCCAGGCCGTGCTGACGCGTATCGAGCGGCTCGATCCAGCCGTGAATGCCTTCTGCCAGATAGCTCCGGACGCGCTCGACATGGCCCGCGCATCGGAGAAACGGTGGAAAGGCAATCGCCCGCTTGGCCCGCTCGACGGGGTGCCAATCAGCGTCAAGGACAACGTCGCGGTTGCCGGACTCGCCACACGATACGGCTCACGCGTCACCGATGAAACGCCATCACCCCACGACAGTCCATCTGTAGCGAGACTTCGCGAGTCTGGTGCGCTCTGTTTCGCCAAGACCACCTTGCCAGATTTCGCTCACAAGATCGTCACCGATAGTCCACTGACCGGAATAACGCGCAATCCCTGGGATACGAGCCGGACTCCGGGCGGCAGCAGCGGCGGAGCGGCCGTCGCAGTTTCGCTCGGTATGGCACCGGCCGCGATCGGCACCGACGGCGGCGGATCGATCCGGATTCCAGCCGCATTCACGGGTACGTTTGGTTTCAAACCGAGCTTCGGCCGCGTTCCTCATGCTCCGCGCGGTCCGTTCGGGCTGTTGAGCCATATCGGCCCGATGACCCGGTGCGTCGCAGATGCTGCCCGAATCCTGACCGTCATCAGCCGCCCCGACAGTCGTGACTGGTACGCCTTACCGCACGACGGCAGCGACTATGAACTGGGTCTGAAGTGCAAGCCAACACCGGGCGGCGTGCGCATAGCGTACAGTCCATCCTTGGGCCTCGCTGTCACGCCCGAAGCCAGTGTTCTGGACGCAGTCCAACGCGCAGCCGACATCTTCCGTGACCTGGGCGCCAAGGTCCAACAGGAAGATCCCCCCGGCATCGTCCGCTGCAACGCGGTTCACGCCACGCTCTGGCCGGCCTGCTGTCGGCAGCTTACCGAAGGCATGGCTGACGCAGGGGCGGCGCTCGATCCATCATTGCAGGCATACTCTGATGCCGGTGCGGCGATATCGCGCCAGGCGTTGCTTGGCGCCCTCATCGAGCGAGGGGAACTTGGCGCTGCTATCAACGCGTTCTTCGAGCGGTACGATCTTGTCATCTGCCCGGTGTATACCCGGGTCGCCATGCCACTGGCAGAACTCGCGGCAAACCATGAGCTGTTTCCCCATTTCACGGCCTGGTGCAACCAGCTCGGCCTGCCTGCAGCAAGTATCTACGCGGGCACGACTCCGGAAGGTCTTCCAGTCGGTGTGCAGATCGTTGGTGGGCGTCACGCGGATGCGCTCGTGCTCTGGGCCAGCCACATTTTGGAACTCGCTTTCGGACGCGCGCCATTCGCCGACCTGGTGCGCACGCTTTCCTCGTCCTTTGCTACCCGCCAAACGCACTGAGACTAGCTATCAGGAAAGACGCCTGGATCTGCAGAACGCGGACCGAACGCCAGGTCACGAACCACCTTTCCTTCCTGTGCGCAGCCCGACGTCCGAATCCAGCACCAGCTTTTGACGCAAGGCGGCGTGCACCTTGCGAAGCTGCGCTTCCGCCTCCTCCATGTGGGCCGCCATGAGACTTTCCACCGCCGCTGTGTCGCGGCGCCTTGCCGCATCCAGGATCGCGCGGTGCGCGACCACGGTCTGCCGGCCAAACGCCTGGTAATCGTCTCGCGTCACATTGCCCGCAACGATCACCAGGCTATGCAGCATCTGATTGATAATCTGACAGCTGAGCCGGAGGAATGCGTTCGGGTTCGCCCGGGCCAGCACATCGTGGAAACGGATGTCCTCCTGTCGCTGATCGAGCGCGCGCTCGTGACTCGCGGCAAATGGCTCGCATACCTCCACGCTGCACTCGAGCGCTTCCAGATCCGCGTCAGTCAGATGCTCCACCGCTCCCGCCGCAAGTAGCGGTTCAAGCACACGTCGCACAGCATAAATGTCCTCAAGACTGATGCTCTCGAAAAACAGGTAGTTCTGTAGCGACTGGAATGCGCGGGCGAGCGGCACCCGCGTAATCGTCGCTCCGCCATCGGGCCCGGTACTCAGACGCACCAGCCCCTGCACCTCCAGGGACTTGAGAGCCTCGCGCATGGACCCGCGACTGACGCTGAACATTTCCTGAAGCTCCGCCTCCTTGTTCAATCGCATGCCAGGGCGCAGCTTTCCGTCGGTAATCCAGCTCTTGATGAGCTCGGCCACCTGATCTCCCCGCTTGGTCGTGCGCGGTCCCTTGTTGTCTGGCTGAAGCAACGGTTCTTTCTCGGTCGTCTGTTTTCGCGCTGCCATACGTCACACCCGTAGTTGCCGATCATTCTCTGGTCTGAACGTCATTATCGGACATCTGCCGTAGCGTGACCGCCGTGACGTCCCCGCGACTGCAACCAAACAACACCCTCCTAATGTTTGGAGGTGACGAACCCGGGCCTTGATGCCTACGCTCTGGCCATACGACACGTGAACCTTGTCCGTGGGTAAGCGTGAATATCGGTCCCGGGCGCAGATGCGCCCAGCCCGGGGGACATGTCATGGCCCAGTATCAACAGACGCTGCAGCAGGCTCACACCATCGATGATATCGGTACCGCGCTCGCCGATCGCGGGCTCGATCTCGGACTGCTCGCGCGGCGAATGCGGGCAGTCAGCCTCGAATCAGACGTGACCGGTGACATCGCCGGTCCTCCCTGGCGCCCGGACGACGTATCCGCCCTGAACATGAACCTCGTGCCCACCCGGTACGGCGGCTGCCCGGCCCTGCAGTCCCTCGTGGCGCAGGCAACGCTGATGGCCTGCCTCGGGGAGGCCGACGCGAGCCTTGCGCTGGCGTTGCCCGGCCCGGGACTCGCCATGCCACCGGTCGTTGCGCTCGCATCCGCCAGACAGCAGGCCCGGTTCTTCCAGGGGTTCCAGTCCGGCACGCCACGCTGGGGCGCCTTCGCCATCACCGAACCTGACTGTGGCTCCGACGCGACTGCCATGCGTACAACCGCGCGGAAAACCAGCCGAGGCTGGGCCCTGAATGGCACCAAGTGCTTTATCACAAACGGCGCACGCGCCGGTTGCGTGATCACGTTTGCCACGATCAACCGGCAGATGGGCCGCTACGGTATCCGCGCGTTCCTCGTGGACTGCAATACACCCGGATTCACGGTTTCGCGCATCGAGCGGATGGCCGGCCTGCGCGCAACCCAGCTTGCCGTGCTCTCCTATGCCGACTGCGAGGTACCCGACGATGCGCTTCTTGTCCGCGGCGACGAGAAGCCGCTCGACGACGCCTTCTCGGGTGCGCAGCGATCCTGGGACTACTTCCGGCCACTGCTTTCCGCCGTCATGGTCGGTACCTGCCGGCGGGTGCGCGCGGACCTCGCCGCCTGGCTCGATGGGGGTGGAACACCCGTGGACAGGCATCAGCACGTGGCAGGCGTGGCAGCGACGCTGCTCGACATCGACCGCCAGATCACGGCCGCCTGGCTGCTCTGTCACTGCACGGCCTGGAAGACGGATCGCGGCATCGTGACGCCCATGGATTCGTCTATGACCAAGGCGTTTGCCTCGCGCGTGGCCGCGCGGGTGACGCGCGCCGCAATGGACCTCGCCGGTATCGACGGCATCACCGCCTGTCCGTCACTCGAGCAGGCTTACCGGGACGCCAGGGCCTTCGACATCATGGAAGGCACCGGCGACCTGCAGCGACTCATGATTGCGCGGGCCGCGCTGCGATCGACGCCAAGTTCGTGGGACATCACGGAGCCTCCCTCCCGCGACACCACCGCGTCCGACTCATCCCCTGACATCGCCAACGTACGCCAGCCCGGGCAGGAGACATCCCATGACGCATGACACGCACAGCCCCAGACGCGAGGAAATCGCCGCCACGATCCGGTCGTGCCTGGTATCGGCCATCGGCAGCACCGTGGCTGCAGACCTGATCGCAGACGACACCAACCTGTTCGACGTCGGTGTCGACTCCATGAACATGACAGACCTGCTGCTTCAGCTCGAGGAACGTTTCGGCTTCACGCTCGCGCCTGAGGACCTGTCTGCCGATCTGTTCATGCGCTTCAGCAACCTCGTCGACTTCGTGGAATCCCATGTCCCCCGCGACTGACCCCGTTCGCCAGCGGCCCTGCATAGCGACCACGGCGCGGTATGTTCCGGCAGCGCGCGTGCGGGCCAACGTTGCGCTACAGCATCCGGCCCCCCCTTCATCCGCGCGCGAAGCCATCATGCGGTCAGTCTATGCCGATACGCTGCGCTGGCGCCCTGAGGTGGTTCCGGGCTCCGTCCATCATTCGGCAAGCCCGCCGGGCACCGCGATGCCGGAGTACGTCGCCTGCGAGTCACGCCTCCTGCTCTCGGAAATGGCATCAATGGTCGCAAGGGAAACCATGCGCCGGTCTCCCGGGAAGGACAACCTCCCGCCGGACCAGCTCATCGTCTGTGCGACAAGTTTTGAGGACGACCTCGCGCTATCGTGCGCGGGGCGGCTGCACAGCGAGCTGGGATCGACAGGTGTGCCGTTCGCAATTGGACAGCTGCAGGGTGTCTCTTTCTTTCTTGCGCTGCAGATGGTGTCCGACATGATGGCCAGCGACGAGCGCATGCGCAGCGCACTGATCGTCGGCGCTGAACGCTGGCTGCCACCGTTCTCCAGGCAGGTCGGCGCGCTCACCGCATTGGGTGACGGTGCAGCCGCCGCGCTGGTCACGCGGCAGGTGGGGCCCGGATGGCGCGTGCTCACTGTCAACGTCGATACGCCCGGCCTCCCATTTTCGTTCCTCGATGTCTGTGTCGACGAAACAGTCCTGGTCGAAGTCATCGGGCGGACGTGCACGCAGGCAGGCCTGAACCCCGCGGAAATCAACTGGGTAGTGCCCCCGCGCATCAATACCACCCTGGCATGCGACGTCAGTGCAGATGCCGGGCTTCCTGTCTGGCGGATGTGGTACCCCGAACCGCGCGACATCGGGTATCTATGTGCCGCAGACGCGCTGGCGCAGCTCCACGTATTGCTGCGGTCGGTTGCTCCGACGGATGGGCAACGCATCCTGCTGTGGGCGACCGGCCTCCAGGCGCAGGCTGCCTGCGCGATCCTTCAATACTGCGGGAGCTAGCGATGCCTGCGCCCTCAACCCGTTCCGTGCTGTCGCTGTCCGGTATCGCATTCAGCGTTCCGGCCCGGTCGGTCGATGCGAACACCTGGGCTCGTCGCTGCGGATTGCCCGAGGCCCGCGCGACGGGACTGCTGAAGAACGGTGTGCAGCAGTTCCACGACGCCGCAGCGGCTTCTCCCGTCACATTCGCTTGCGAAGCGGTTGCCGCCCTGCTTGAAGATACGGGCACGACACCGGCAAGTATCGATTCCCTGATCTACACGCACACCATCCAGAGCAGCGTCATGGCACCGCCTGCCGGCACGGCAGCCTTCGTCCAGTCCCATATGGGACTGGACCGCGCACTCGCGTTCTCGGTGATGCAGCAGAACTGCGTCTCGCCGATGGCCGCCATCCGCGTGCTGCGCGTGCTCACCCTCGCGGGGCGCCCGATCCAGCGGGCGATTGTCGTCTGCGCGGACGTGATGGGTTCAGGCTGCGACCATCTGCGCGCCATCCAGGATCTCGCACTACACAGCGACGGCGCATGCGCGCTCCTGCTGGAGCGCGGCGGCGGCCACAACGACATCGTGGGACTGCACCTTTATACCGACGGGCGCTACTTCCGCGGCACCGACGACGACCTGCAGCCCGTGCCAGACGACCGTTACTACTGGTCGGCATTCGCCACGATGCGTGCGGCGCTGCGACAGGCTGGCGTCACGGGCAATGAACTTGTCCATGTCCTGCCTCACCACGTGAACCTGCCTGGCTGGTCGCGCCTCATGACCATGCTGTCCGTACCACAGGAGCGCCTTTACATGGCCAATTTCTCACGCCATGGGCACGTGTTCGGCGCGGATCCGTTCATCAACTTCCACACCGCGCCGCACGGGCAACCGGGCTCCTGTTCCCTGCTGTTCTCCAGCGGACTTGCTGGCTGCTTTGGCGCCATGGTGATCCGCCACTGATCCTGAACCTGACCGCTATCCAGCCATGAGAAATCTCCTTGATCTCGTCCAGTCGGCCGCTCGCCGCACACCCGACGCGCAATCGCTCGTCTGTGGCGATGTCCGCCTCACCTACCGCCAGCTGATGCAGCACAGCCATGCGTTCGGGCAGGCCCTCTCATCCCTCGGCGTGGCTCCGGGCGAACGCGTCGCCGTCCTCCTCGACAAGCGAATTGAGACCGTTGTGTCGATGCTCGGCGCGAGTGCCGCAGCATGCGTTTTCGTTCCGGTGAATCCACTCCTGAAACCGGGCCAGGTGGCCCACGTGCTTCGGGACAGCGGCGCCCGGTGCCTCGTCACCTCCGCATTGCGCGCCCGTTCCCTGACCGCGGAGGGCGTTGCGCCTGTGGTCGACGTGATCATCGTGGATGAACCGGACCCGGGGCCTTCTGTGCTGTCGGGCTCGGTGAGGCTCCACCGCTGGCGAGACCTGTGCATCACCCGGCCCGACGACGCGTCCATCCCGTCTGCGGGTGCCGCCTGTATCGATACTGACCTTGCGGCCCTTCTCTATACCTCCGGCTCGACCGGTTTGCCCAAGGGCGTGATGCTCAGCCACCGGAACCTGCTTGAAGGCGCCTGGAGCGTCGCTGAGTACCTGCGGCACGGTCCGTCGGACCGCATTCTCGCCGTCCTGCCACTCAGCTTCGATGCGGGCCTTAGCCAGCTGACCTCGGCCTGGTCGGCAGGCGCGACAGCGGTGCTGCTGAACTATCTCACGGCGCACGACGCCGTCCTTGCGTGCGTGCGGGAGCGCATCACAGCGATCACGGGTGTGCCGCCCCTGTGGATGCAGCTTACAGCAGCAAACTGGCCCGACGCGGCGCGCAACAATCTGCGCTATTTCGCGAATACCGGGGGACGCCTTCCGCTACCCGTCCTGCAGAAGCTGAGGGCGCTGTTTCCGCGCGCCACCCCCTTCCTCATGTACGGGCTGACGGAGGCGTTCCGCTCCACGTTCCTCGACCCGGCCGAGGTTGACCATCGGCCGGATTCGATTGGCAAGGCCGTGCCCAATGCGCGCGTCCTGGTGGTCCGTGAAGACGGTACGACGTGCGCTCCCGACGAACCGGGCGAACTGGTCCATGTGGGCGCGTGCGTCACGCTCGGCTACTGGAACGACGCAGCGCGCACCGCACAGCGCTACCGCCCTTCGCCTGAGGCGAAACCTGGCGGCACGCCGCGTGACATCGCGGTGTGGTCCGGGGACCTTGTGCGATACGACAGTGAAGGCTTTCTCTATTTCATCGCTCGCAACGACGCCCAGATCAAGAGTTCCGGCTACCGGATCAGTCCTGAGGAGATCGAGGAAACGGTACATGCAAGTGGCCTCGTCGTGGAAGCCGTAGCGCTCGGTGTGCCGGATGACGAGCTCGGCGAAGCCGTGGCGCTATTTGTCGTCCTCGCCGGTGATGCGGATGTCGATGGGCTGCGCGACTGGTGCATGCAGCGTCTTCCACGCTACATGGTTCCCCGGCATATCGTGAGTTATCGGGATATGCCGCGCAATCCCAACGGGAAATTCGACAGGGCAGCGCTCCGCAGCGGGGTTGCGTCGTGCGGGGCCGCCTCGCTGACGGGTCGTTCAGGGGAGCGGACATCATGAGCCTGACTTTCCTCCAGCGCCCACCCGGGCTGCAGTTCAATGGTATCGACGTGCGCCAGCTGGCCGACCGTGCCGGCCAGACACCCTTTTTCGCGTACGACCGCTCGGCGATCGACACCCGTGTGCGGGAATTGCGCAGCCTGCTGCCCTCCGCCATGCAGCTGCACTACTCGATCAAGGCGAACCCGATGCCCGCCGTGATCCACTACCTGGCCCAACGGGTCGACGGGTTCGATGTTGCCTCCGCGCAGGAGATGGCGCTGGCACTCGATGCCGGTGCCACTCCCGACTCAATCGGCTTTGCCGGGCCAGGCAAGTCTCACGACGACCTGCGCCGCGCGGTCGCCAGCGGCGTCAACGTTCACGTCGAGTCGGATACCCAGTTGCGCCTTGTTACCGCGCTCGGATGGGAGCTTGGCGTGCAGCCGAACGTGGTGATCCGCATCAATCCCGATTTTCAGGTCGGCCACAGCGGCATGCGCATGGGCGGCAGTGCGGCTCCGTTCGGCGTGGATGTCGACCAGATTCCGGCATTGCTGCACGAACTCGAAACGCGGGAAGTCGCGCTCGCCGGTTTCCACGTCTTCTGGGGTTCGCAGTGCCTGCATGCCTCAACCATCATCGAGGCCCAGCGCCAGAGCGTGGATCTCATCCTTCGGCTCGCCAGTGATCTGCCTCGACCACTACGGTTCGTGAACCTGGGTGGCGGCTTTGGCATCCCCTACTTTCCGGGCGAAACACCACTCGACACGAAGGTGGTCTGCGAAGCGATGCACGACTGGCTGCCCAGGCTTTGCGAACGTCTGCCCGGAACCACGCCCATTCTGGAACTCGGGCGTTATCTCGTAGGAGAGGCCGGCATCTATGTGTGCCGTGTCATTGACCGGAAAGTCTCGCGCGGCAGAACATTCGTCATCACGGACGGCGGACTGCATCATCATCTGGCGGCTTCCGGCAACTTCGGCCAGGTCCTGCGCCGCAACTTTCCGGTCGTGATCGGCAACCGGCCAGACGGCATATCACGCGAGCGGTGTTACGTGGTCGGGTGCCTCTGCACGCCGCTCGACCGCCTCGCGGACGACGTTGAACTTCCCGAAGCGCACATCGGGGATTTCGTGGTGGTGAAGCAGTCGGGTGCCTATGGCCATTCGGCAAGTCCGGTGCATTTCCTCAGCCACCCGGAACCCGTCGAAATGCTCGTGTGACACTGCCCTATCCCGGAGAAACGTCATGCCATTCCGTGAATCCGTTGTTGCAGATCCCGTACCTGTGTCGTGGGCGCTCGACGGTGACCAGCAGGGGCTCGTTGCGGCCGCAAGGGACTTCGCACGCGAGCGCCTCGAGCCGCTACTGGGAGGCGCACCCGACTCCACGCGGTGGACCGAAACGGTCCAGCTCGCCGCCACGCTCGACCTCGCGACCATGATCCTGCCGGAACAGATGGGCGGCATGGGCATCACCCGGCACGACCTTGCACTGGTCGTTGAACAGTTCGCGGCGGGCCCGCTCGAGCGGGCCGCCGAACTGACACTCAGCAGCGCCGCACTGATGACGCTGCGCGAGTACGATGCACTCGATCGGCTGCCCGACCAGCCTATCCAGCACTACCTTGACGGCACGACATCGATTGCGCCTGGCATACCCGACGTCGACGCTTCAGGTTTCTGGGTGTTGCGCCAGCAGGCATCCTCGCACGCAATGATGGTCCGGCTGGAGGGCGGATATCCGCAGCTCGTGCTCGCCAAGCTACCTGCCCGGCGGGTCGAACCATACTCCGCCGTCGTTGCCCTGCCGGGCGCACTCTCGATCGGACGATACACCACAGCACCACCATGCGCAGGCGATATGCAGTGTCTGGTGGTGCCCGATGACGGGAGGACCGACGGCAATTCGGTACGGCGGTGGCTTGTCGACGCAGCCATCTACTTCGCTGCGCTGCTTTCTGGCGCGGTCCAGCAGGGCGTGAACTTCGCCCTGGCCTACAGCGCTTCCCGCCAGACGTTCCGCAGGCCGATCGCTGCGCATCAGCTCGTCGCCGCGCGGCTCGCCGACATGCTCATCTCGGCTCATACCACCCGCCTATTTCTCCGGTCCGTCGCAGCACAGGAGACGCAGGTGCAGATCAGGTCCGTACGGTCGATGGCCCACCACGTTGCGACTGAGGCACTGGACGTTGCAAGGGAACTCGTGCAGCTTTGCGGCGGCCATGGCTACGTGCAGGGACTGCCGCCGTCGGCTCGCTTCCAGACGGTGCACTGGTTTGCGATGCTGCTCATGAAGGTCGAGGCCGCGCTGCGCGCGTTCACCGTAATCGGGTGAAACGTACACCGGCAGGAGGTTCGATGTGAGGGACGACGCAAAGGCACAGGCATCCATCCGGCAGACGGAAGGATCCCTCCAGACGTCCGTAGGAACGGCCTCATGCTGGCTGCGTGAGCCCGATGGCAATGACGTCAATGACATCGCGACCTGGCTCGCCGATCCGGGCATCAACCAGTGGTTCGACTTCGGGCAGGGTCGCCAGACGCTTCCCGTTCTCGCTGTGCAGCTCATGATGCAAGGCGGCCGGCATCGTCTCCGCGTCTTCGGCGCCACGGGCAACCCCCTCGCCAGTGGACTGGTTGCCGTCAGCGATCTCACACACGCCTTTGGCACGGGCTCATTCTGGGTACTGCGCGACAGTCGGCGGCCCGCGTGCAGGAACATGACGCTTCTCGCCTCCACGGCGATCCTTCGCGAGGCGTTTGAAATCGGGCGGCTGCATTGCATCACGGCATGGGCCGTGGACTGCAATGTACGTTCGCGACGCCTGCTCGAACGGATCGGATTCCGCATGATCGGGATGCAGCGCGATTGCCATGTCATGCAGGGATCGCGATGCGGGCGAGTCCTCTACGATCTGCTGCCGGGCGATCTGCCCAACGGCTTCCATTCAGCTGCGGGCGGCCCATGAGCCCGGCCGTCATCACCGCCGTGACGGCCTGGGTGCCTGATACCATGACGCTGTCCCGATGGACGGCAATGGAGCCGGCACTTCGCGCGACCGGTCATTCTGGCTGGGATGCCTGGGTGAAGTCGTGGCATCCCGACTACGGGCACTGGATCGAGGCGTCGCCACATGGGGAAACCGGTGGTTCGCTGCCTGTGCCTCCCGGTCTTCTGCCGCTCGACCTGGCGTGCGAGATACCGGTCGAAACCAGGACAGATCTGTCAGGACTCGCCGCAAAAGTGGCAAACGGGATCTGCTCGGTGCGGCCGCATCGCGTGCGACCCATCGATGTCGTGATGTTCTGCCATAGCATACCGGACGAGCACGTTTCCACGACGGTTGCCGGGCGGCTGTGTGCCGAAGTGGGACCGCCGTGCTTTGCTTTTTCGGTCTCGCAGCAGCATGGCGCGTCACCCTTCACAGCGTTAAGGCTTGCTTCCGACCTGCTCGACGCTGAACCGGACGTGCACACGATACTGATCGTTGCAGCGGAGAAATGGTATCCGCCGTTTTCCAGAATCTGCGGACCTGGCATCGTGCACGGGGACGCTGCCGGTGCACTGCTCGTTGAAAGAGCCGACCG
Organism: Paraburkholderia sp. USG1; assembly: GCF_031570135.1. Classification (NCBI taxonomy): domain Bacteria; kingdom Pseudomonadati; phylum Pseudomonadota; class Betaproteobacteria; order Burkholderiales; family Burkholderiaceae; genus Paraburkholderia; species Paraburkholderia sp. USG1. The sequence goes on from NZ_JAMWXW010000019.1 coordinate 60,912, forward strand.
GAGAACAGACGGCCTGTACCTGCTCGATGCAGCAGTCCGGCACGTTCCCCAGGAGGTCGGACGATGTACCGAAGTCGTCCCGGAGGCCTGGACATTCTCGTTGCTGTCGATAATCGACTTTCTCCTCGCGCGACACGCCCTTCGTTGCGATGAAATTGACGAGATTGTCGGACAGCCAGGCATGACGTCGCTCGCGGCTGCAGTCAGTGAGCATTTCGGCCAACCAAACGCGAGAGCGCAGCATGAGGTCGGTATTCATCTCGGCGCAGCCGATTCCATCGTACGACTGGCACAGACACTTAACCGCACGGCGTCTCTGCGAGCGCGCCGCACGCTGCTCTGGGGTTACGGGATAGGTGGTTTCGTCGGCTCGGCGCTGCTGGGCGCGAACGGCGTGCCCTCCTTCTGTCAGCATGACGAGGTCCGCCCCGCCTCATGATTCCCGATCTCGGCATAGCGCACGTCGCTTTTTATCTCCCCCCGTGCATCGACAATATCCGGGACTGGGGGCAACGTACCCGGCAGACGATCGCCACCGTGCGGAAACTTGAGCAGGCCGGAATGTATAAGTACCGCAGTGCGAACGGACAAACCGCAATTGGCCTGGCGGCCAGCGCGGTTCAGCGCCTTCTCGTTGCGTCCGCTATTGCGCCGCGTGAGGTCGACTGCCTCGTCTATGTTCACACACTACAGGGCAGCATCGCGCCGCCGCCACAGTCGTTGCCGGGCCTGCTGTGTGACCGGTTCGGCTTCAGCAACGCTGAAGCCTTTTCGTTCGCGCAGCAGCATTGTGCGTCGGGCCTTGGCGCACTGCGCGTGATCAGGGCAATGTTCGTCGCCCGCCCCCATATGAAACGGGTGCTGCTTGTCGGCGCCGACGTCATGCCGCTGGCATCAGAAAGATTAATGATCGCCGAAGGGATTCTGGGGGATGGTGCGTTTGCCGCCTTCATCGAGCGCGACGCTCCCATCAACCGCCTGGTGGCGATCACAATGCATGCCACCGGCGCAGGCTGGCGAGGAGTGCTGGAACAAGACGAATCGCGCCTGGCAGCACAACACTTCTTCACGGCGCGCAGACTGATCACACACACCGCCCGGCAGGCACATATCGCACTGGACGATATCCGTCGTATCCTGCCGCATCACCTTGACCTGCCTGCGTGGCACCGGTTGCTGGATTCGCTGCGGATTCCCAGGGACCGGCTGTTCTCGGAGAACTTTTCGCGCATCGGGCACGTCACCGTCAGCGATGCATTCATCAATCTTGCCCAGTGTCACGACCTGGCGCCAGGGCAGCCATTCCTGCTGTTTGCAAGGGGTATCGGTGGATTTTCGGCAGTTGCACTGCTGGTCCGCTAGGGTCCCGCCACGGCACGCCTCCCGCTTCAGACACCCGTGAGCAAGGCAAACTGAATTCCCTTGGGATCTTTGTACCGCGAACCTCCAACTCGCAATCTGCATACTATAATGATTGTTAAATGCAGTCAGCTGGGCGGCCGTAAGGCGTTGAGCTGACGATTGGGGACGCCGCTGAGGCGGCGGTCACGTGTGGACCTCTGACTGGCTCCCCACCCCCGGTGACGCGCGTCGTATGAGCCACGCGGCTGTGGCACAGAGTCTTGCATCTGCGAGGCACACGCGACCCGGATTCTGTGGAGCAGCGCCGGGGTGACGAAGATGAAACATGTCTCTCGACGCCGTTCAAACGAACTCCAGCGCAGGGCATCTGAAGCGGATCATCTACTGGCTGATACGCCTGCACTCGTGATGCGTCTTGCATCCGCTTCGGACATTCCTTCGCTTGTCGATTCATTCGGCAGCGCGGCCACGACGCTTGGCTTTCCCCATTACGTCATCAGCCGCGTCATGCGCAGCCGCTCAAGCAACCCACGCCGCACGGCGATAGAAATGATCGGTGCCCACTACCCGCGGGAATGGGTACAGTATTACGAGGGGCGGGATTATGCGGCCACCGATCCCGTGCATCGGGCTGCGTTCATCCAGTCCACGCCTTACCGGTGGCACGATATCGCCGGCCTGAGCAAAGCCGAACGTCGTCTGCTCGACGAAGCAAAAGAGGCAGGGCTGCCCGGCGGCCTTAGCATCCCGGTCCATCAGGCCGATGGCAGTGTCGTGCTGTTCAATCTGTCCGGCCCCCTTCATTCCGTGAACGATGCCATCAAGTCACGGATCGCCTGCCTCATCAGCACACAGTTTCATTGCGAACTGCATCGGCTCTCCCCGATATCACGATGCAGGGCCTCGCGCCTGCTGACGCCATGTCAGATCGTATGCCTGACCTGGGTCGCCCGCGGCAAGACCTCGGCCGAAATCGCCAAAATTCTCGGGCGATCTCACTATACCGTTGACTACCACATCGGAAAGGCAATGCAGGCGCTCAACATGTGCAGCAGGACGGCCGCCGCCGTCTACGCGAGCGTCCAGGGCATCATCAAACCCTGAACCTGCTTTTCCGACAGATCCCTCACATCCGCTATACACCGCCGTGCAGGCAAGGTGCGTCAGCGCACGCTTGCGTGCTGACCGACACCCTCCTAAAGCTCCGAGTTTCCGCGCCGCAGGTGCGCTGATAGCGTCGTGTCAAACGCTGACACCCGGAGGAGCCCATGTCTTTCATTGTCGCCGGCAGGCTTGATGAGCTGCCACCGGATATCCATCGCCGTCTCGGAGTCTTCCGCCACAAGGTCTTCGTCGAGCGCCTGCACTGGGAAATACCCGGCGTCCACCAGGATGCCACAAGCGAGTGGGATGAGTTCGACGGAGCCAATACTGTCCATCTGGTCGCGCTGTCAGGAGGCGGCGAGGTATGTGGATGCGCCCGACTTATGCCGACCACTGGGCCCTATCTGCTCCGCAACGTCTTTCCGGAACTTGCAGGTCCATGCCCCCTGCCGTCATCCCCTTCGGTATGGGAGATGTCGCGATTCGCCGGTTCAGGGCTACCGGATCGCCGGACGGGCTCGACGTCGGGCATGTCCCTGTTCCCGTATGCCATGGCGCTCGCCCTCTCGTTCGGCGCAACACGCGTGATCGGCGTGGTCTCACGGCCTGTTGCCCGCCTGTACCGACGTTTCGGGCTGGAACTGCACGATATGAACGTTCATGCATCCGCCCATTCCGACATCGTTGCGTGCTCAATCGACCTGGGGCTTCCCACTTTCCAGAGACTCCAGTGCGATCCGCTTATATTGCTGGCCTCCGTCACCCGCTTCGGAGAGCTATCCCTTCCCGAACCTTGCGAACATTCGGGGCATGCGTGCGATGAGATGTCCGGCGCAGTCTGTCGCGGAGGGGCGACGCGCAAGCAGGCAACCGTTTAGACAGCTTGACACTGGAGCGTAGCGTCAGCGCATACGGGCTGGCCGACAATGATGCCGGTTGTCGGCCTCCTTCACCCAGTCCGGCCTGATCGCCGATGCATATGCCTGACCGCTGCGCGACGCCTCGCCATTCTGTTGTGAACTCAAGCCGAGGCACTCATCGATCGCGTGTGCCACCGTCGCAGACTTCGGAGGACGATCGCGATCGCAGTCACCCCAGAAGGTACACATCGCATCGAACAGAATGGACAGGATCGATGTCATATAGGGCAGCTTCACGACGACGCCCTCACCCGGTTGATCGCTCGCTGGCGTGCCCCAGTGTTCCTCGAATCCGTCGTTGGGCGCCATGATCCGGAGGGAATCGAGTTCTCGCTGCAGGCGATCTTCAAACGAATAGTGAACGGTCGCCGAGTGCGCGAGCGCCCTGCGTAACTCGCAGAGCTGCCGGTCCTTCAGCTCAACACATCGGGTCAGCCGACGGACTTCGGCTTCGGCCCGCCGCAACCGCCGATCAGGGACTGCGTTTGCAGATGGTATCGGCGGGACGCTGTCCATTTCCGTGGCGGTCCATGCATTGAGTTCTTTCATGATGTTCCCTGCCTCAAATGCGGATACTTGTATTGTTCCGGCAGCGCCCGTTTCTCGCTGTCCCCTGCAAACGGAGTGGCACGCGCAGTTTCCGCCAGCGATCAATCGTGTGCGTTGATCGCTGTGGAGTTATGGGGCTTCGCCCACGTATCGTTTTTCGGTTTTCTCAGACGAAATATCAACTGCGAAAAATGGCAGGGTGCGCCATAGCTGGTACAGCATGCACTTGCGCCAGCGCGGCAATGCATGCGCGCCCTACGTCGACAGCGCTGGCCGCGTCAAGCGGCAAGCACGGCGAACCTGCTATCGCAAGATCGTGGTGGTTAGCACGCTGTCATCGCGCAGAACACCTCTCGAACGCTCGCAGGCCGGAATGGCCGCAACTTCGTTTCCTGACAGGCCCCCTCATGAGAGCAGACCGCACTCATGTGCGGCGCAACGCGTGGTCCAGTGCCATGCTGCACTTTTCGATCGGATCGCCAGCGCATTTGCCCAATCCGAACCGCCGGCTCGTCCCCGGCCGCACAGACAAGGGTACAATCCGTACACAAAGTTATTTGCGTCCCCGCCATGGAGTATCACGTTACCTACGAGTACAGTTTGTGCAATGCACCCGACGATTACATCGGTACGGTGCCATCCCAACTCGTCCAGGAAGTACCAAGCAACATCCCGCCTGTCCTGTTGCCAGAATTCATCAAAAGCCGGATCCTTGAGCGCTCGCCCCAGATAGGGAATATTCGTCGCCTCCAGATCCTGCGCCCTGCGTCGACTGTCTCCCCATTGGAATAAAGGCATTGCCAAATGCCGGGAGCGTGCGCATAACCTCGGGGCTCTGCCCTATATGCTCACCCTCACCACGACAGCCAAGCCGGAGGCGTCGTCGAAGTATGGGCGTCGGCGCCATTCGTATTCGTCATCGCTCTCCTGAACATCATCAGGCCAGGTGTTTCGACGAAGCTGAAACCATTCGTCGGGAGCCGAAGCAACCTCCGCACCCTCAAAACACTGGTACCTCACGAGGCAAGTTAATCGCGATGTACAAGGATCGGGCAGCCTGTCTCCTGACGGAACGCGTTCGCCATTTTGCCCGCAGGCGGTGCCAACGGCGCACGGTGGTGGAAATTAGCAAGCATGGGTGGCGCAGCACACGACGAGCGCAAACGCGAACCCAGCAGCGTCGCTGACGCCAGACCCGAATCACGGGAACGGCAGTGGACTATCGCGGCGAGCGTCGGCAACGCCGCCCCGGGCATACAGATTCCGGATTTGATATCGTGACGAACGGGCGGTCGGTGTCATCTCATCCTTAACCTGACCCGACCATAGTCACAGCTCGTCTGCGAAAGGAAGGGCGGATATGGACGTAGCGACAATCGGATTTACCAGAAAGTCTGCGGAGACGTTCTTTGGTCTGCTGCGTAAGGCTGAAGTTCGGACACTGCTGGATGTGCGCCTGAATAACGTCTCACAACTCGCCGGGTTTGCGAAGAAGCCCGACCTCAAATACTTTCTGTCGGAACTGCTCGGCGCCAGGTTTATCGAACTCCGTGACCTGGCACCCGAGAAGGAGATGCTCAAGCGATATCAGAAAAAGGAACTCAGCTGGGAAAGCTACGCTGCGGAATACCTTGAGTTATTGGCAACACGTCGAGTCGAGACCAAACTCGATATAGCCCTGTTCGATAAGGGATGCCTCCTGTGCAGCGAAGACAAGCCGCATCACTGCCACCGCCGGCTCGCGGTTGAATATCTGAATTCCCAATGGGATAACAGGTTAAAGGTAACGCACCTGTTTTAACAGGACCTCTGACGGCTGGAGCCTTCCAGATGCCGTTGGAGTTAACGTCGCACGCAGCCTTGAGCCGGACGATAGTCTGGGCAGAAAAGGCAACAGCCAGTACATTGAGATACCGAAGGTACAGATTTTTTGGGGGCTATCCCGCCGGGCAGCGATGCCCGGAAAATACGATCGAGCACATTGCGCAGGCTGACGAGCCCCACAATTCCCACGGCGAAACCGCGATAGCCACCTTCTGTGCCCGCGTCAATTCGATGACAACGTGCACGCCTATAAGACCCACACCGAACGCGTCTCGCAACTTGCGACTTGCCATCGAAATGACGGCGATCCCTGCAGTCACCTTCAGGCATAGCAACCCCGTATCAGCAGAATTGCGGCCTTTCTTGTCGCGTCCAAGTACACGTCCTGGTGCTTGACCATCCAGTTACGCTGCGCCTGCTCAGGCTGCTCTCCTCCGATGGCTTTTCAGCCACCCGGTGAAATGCGAAATCCAGTGCCGACGACCGCCGCGACAAAGTCCATGACACCATCGCGATCAGCGCGAGCGTCAACGTGACGCCGGGATGCTGCAGTACGCATGGCGTCCCATGACCCAGATTGCAAGCGGTGCCCCGATAACCGCGCCGCGTCGATATCTCGTGACCGCAAATCCTGTAGCCATATTGCGCCAGTCAGAGCACCACTTGATCAGTGTCGATTCAGCCGGGATATAACCGACCCCTGCGCTATCCTGATACCGTTCGCGTGTATGGGACCTTGCACCCGATGGGTGCGGGCGTTTGCAATAACCTCATGCTCGAGGCCAGGAAGCCCGATAGTGGTCCACTCCAGCAGGAGTGCACCACTATCAGGTTGTAACCAATTGCCCTGTTTCACCGACAGAGGAATAGATCGGGGCTGCCCGATCTTCGCCTTATCGGCCGCCTTCAACGACCGAAAGATAGTTCTTCACCGAGGTAACGCCCGGTACCTGGCCTGCGATCGTGGCCGCGTTTTCAATGTCTTCCTGACGGGCGACTTCACCGGCTAGACCAACTTCTCCGTGCTTGGCAATCACCCGAACGTCGACGGTATCGATTTTCCCTTTCACGAGGGCATCGCGCACCTGACGCTCCAGCAAGTGATTTGCTTTTCTTTCTGCGGCCCGGGTGGCGTGCGTGCTCGAAGCCGGAGTTTGCGCAAAGGACATCAAAGGTTGAACGGAAAACGTAAGCACTACAGACAATGTGGCGGCTGCCACCAAACGACCAGCGATCGGCTTCATGCCAAACTCCGTGGGGTTGAATTTCGTGGTCCCGTATCCGGGAGAGACTTCGCCGGCGAACGACTGTAGCTGAAATGCACGGACCGGCGTGCGAGAGATAATACTTGCCGACGAAGTGCAGGTGCAAGCGGGAAACGTGAAGGTCGCCTGGCTCGCTTCACGTTCCACGGCAAGGTGTTCTGGCATGCCGCAACGCCTGAAAGAGTCTGTGAAGCGGTGCAGCGCTTCATTGAATGCGACGGATTCGATCATATGATCATGCCTGAAAAGGTTGCTCCAACCTCCGCATAGGCGTTCGTTCACGTAAGCTGATAAGGACGAACAGGTACAACCGGTTTGGGCATGGGACATCTGCATAGCTCGAGTACGGAGCGTTCAATATTCCGCGACATCGCATCGAGCGCAAGCGCGTTGGGGGCAACGCTGAACGGATCGGCAACTTCGCTCGCGATCGCCTCAAGTGCGATCAACGTATAGGAAATGAAGACACAGAGCAACGGAGTAAAGAACTCCGTGGAATCCACGAGTCCGAACGGCAGCAATACGCAATAGGAATAGACCGTCCGATGTAGCAAGACGTTATACGCAAAAGGAATGGGCGTGGAGGCGATGCGCTCGCATCCGCCCAACGCCTTGCCAAGTTCGTCGAGCTGCGCATCGAACATCCACAGCTTCGCATCGGACGTGTTGATGCGGCGATTCGGAACCGTGAGTTCACGCCGTATCTTGTTGAGAATGAACATCGGCTTGTAGACCACCCCGCTCAACTCCTCAGCCTGTTCGCGACCAAGGAGACGCTGAATATCCGCCGTGGAATCGGTGGCACGCAGTTCGTGCTTGAGGGTATACACAAAGGCAATGACTTGCTTTGCGATACGCAAGGTATCCGCATGTTCGGGAACATAGCAGAGTATCTGCGAAGTGAGCGATCGCGACGCGATCAGCAGATTGCCCCAGAGGTGCCGCGCTTCGTTGAAGCGCTCATAACTGGCATTGTTTCGGAATGCAAGGAAGATAGCCAGTGCGACACCGAACAGCGTAAAAGGCGCGGTATTAAGGGGAATCTTTTCCCCGAACACGCGGCCGTGCGTAAACACGGCAAGCGTGCTCACAACCGCCATGAAACACAGTTGTGGAATGATCGATGAGAGGACCGATCCGTTCCAGACGAACAGCAAACGGAACCAGTTTTCTCGGGGTCGAACGATCATGATCGTACTTTTTCTTGTGAGATAAAGTGGGCTGCCAGCGCCAGCGCCAGCGCCAGCTTCGATTCGTGTGCGTAGCTCGACTGGGCACAAATTCGAATCGGTTGTGCGACGTGAATGACGAGGATATTGCGACAGTTCCTGTCACGGCGCGAGGCGTGCATGATCAATCCAAACGCTCGCGCTGGCGCGAGCGGGAGTCTCGCCGATCTTGCAGGCGCCAGGAAGTCACACGCGCTTCAGTGATAGCCATGATCCCCTTCGCGAACCTTGCCACGGAACACACGATATTGCATGGCGTTGTAGACGAGTATGACCGGTAGCACGATGATCGTGCCCACGAGGGCAAAGGACTGACTTGAGTGGCTCGACGAAGCGTCCCAGATTGTGAGTGACGGCGGAATGATGTAAGGCCAGATGCTGATGATAAGGCCCGTATAGCCGAGAAAGCAGATCGCCAGGGAGAGCAGGAAGGGTGTCGCTTCATGGCGCCGAGTGAGCGAGCGATAGATGCCCAGCACGCAGAGCACGACCAGAACCGGCACCGGCAGGAACCAACCGAGATTGCCGCTAAAAAACCAGCGGTGCCTCACGGCAGGCAGGCCCAGCACGGTCCAGAGACTGACGATTGTGATCGCGAGAAACAGCACGGCAATGAGCGGGCGCATTACCTCGCGCATCCTGCGCTGCAATTCACCGTCCGTCTTCAGGATCAGCCAGCCGCAACCGAGCGTCGCATAGGTGAGCAGCACGCCGAAGCCGCAGAACACGCTGAATGGCGAGAACCAGTCGAACGGGTCGCCCGCGAACTTGTCATCGACGATCTTGATACCCTGCAGGAGCGATCCGAGCGTGATTCCCTGGCACATTGCCGCGAGCGCCGAGCCCCCGATAAAGGCGAGATCCCACGCGTGCTGCGTGCGCGTGGCCTTGGCGCGCAACTCGAAGGCGGCGCCGCGGAAAATCAGGCCCACCACCATGAGGATCAGCGGCATGTAGTTGGCAGGCAACAGCGTCGAATACACCACGGGAAACGCGCCATAAAGAGCGGCACCCCCAAGCACGAGAAACGTTTCATTGCCGTCCCACACCGGTGCGACGGTATTCAGCATTACCTCGCGTTCACCCTTGCCCTCGAAAAAGGGGAATAGCAACCCGACACCGAGGTCGAAACCGTCGAGCATCACATAAATGAATACACCGAGTCCGATGATGGCAGCCCAGATAACCGGAAGGTCGATTTGCATGGTCTTACTCTCCCACAACGGCATCGAGCGTGCGATTGTGCAATCCCGGATATTTGAGCGATTCGGTGCCTTCGACACCACTCGCCGGGCCCTTCTTCATCATCTTGAGCATGTAGTAGATGCCCGTTCCGAACACGAGAAAATAGACGATGACGAAGATCAGTAACGAAACGCCGGCCTGCTGTGACCCGATGGGCGAAATCGAATCGGCGGTGCGCAAGACGCCATACACGGTCCACGGCTGCCTGCCGACTTCGGTGGTAATCCATCCCGCGAGCAAAGCCAGGATGCCGGACGGCCCCATGCAGAACACAAACCATTGAAACCAGCGCGCTTCGTAGAGGCGCCCGCCGCGACGGAGTATGAGGCCTAGCACGGCAGTCAACAGCATCAACATGCCAAGACCGGCCATGACGCGGAACGTCCAGAATATGATTGGCGAGAACGGGCGATCCTCCGGCGGGAACTCCTTGAGTCCGCGGATTTCGCCATTCCAGCTATGCGTGAGAATCAGACTGCCGAGATGTGGCACCTTGATGGCGTAACGCGTCACTTCGGCATTCATGTCGGGCAGACCGACGAGATTGAGCGCGGTGCCACCGTGCTCTGTCTCCCAGAGCCCTTCGATCGCGGCGATTTTCGCGGGTTGATACTCACGCGTATTGAGACCGTGTGCGTCGCCGACAAAGATCTGAACCGGAGCGAGAAGAAGCAATATCCATAGCGCCATCGAAAAGCTGCGTTTGACCGGTACGTCACGCCGCCCGTGCAACAAGTGCCACGCTCCGCAAGCCGCAACAATAAAGGCGGCCACGATAAAGGCGGCGATCGTCATATGCGCCAGACGGAACGGGAACGAAGGGTTGAAAATCACTTTCCACCAGTCGACGGGAACAATGCGGCCGTTCTGTATTGCATAGCCCTGCGGTGTTTGCATGAAACTGTTCGACGCGAGAATCCAGAAGGTCGAAATCAGCGTGCCGATCGCGACCATCAATGTGGCGAAGAAATGCGCCTTCGGGCTCACACGGTTCCAGCCGAACAGCATCACACCGAGAAATCCCGCCTCGAGAAAAAACGCAGTCAGGACTTCATAGGTCAGCAACGGTCCCGTAATATTTCCAGCAACCGTCGAGAAGCCACTCCAGTTCGTGCCGAACTCGTACGCCATCACGACGCCTGAGACCACCCCCATGCCAAAACCTACCGCGAAGATTCTCGACCAGAAGCGGTACATATCCTTATAAGCCGCGTCGCCCGTGAGCAGCAAGCGCCACTCGAGAACGGCGAGGAAACTTGCCATGCCGATGCTGATTGCCGGAAAGACGATATGAAACGAAACCGTGAATGCGAACTGCAGCCTGGCGAGATGGAATGCGTCAAAGATATCCATGATTGTTTTGAACTCCTGGTGACGACTTTATTTGCATGTCCAAGACATTCCGGCCGGTAAAACAGTCCTCCGGCAGTACTACCCCGAGCGGGTAAGGCGGGCTTCCCGCCGCACGCGCGACGTGAACGGGCACAGACTTGTAGGAGGATGTACTACTCATGCAGTGGGTCATCTGGTTGACGTCTCCACTCCCGCGAGGACTGTTGATTACCCGGGCTGCCACGCCCCAGGTTCCTCTTGCCAATGCCCGGTGCTCCCCGGAGGATTTCGCAATGGCGATCTTCCTCGCCCGACTTCAGGTCATGCAGTGGAGACGCATGCGCCCGGGGAGCAATTCCCAGGCGATCCGACAGGGAGTCCATCGCTGCATAGTCCCGGCTTAAATCCCCCTCGGTCATAAACGCGAACTGCAGCAGGGTTCGCGGAACTGCAATGAGAGGATACGGGCGCGCATGCAGCTCGCCGACGGCCGCGGCCCGATCCTCGTGAGCCGGCATGCCATATACGGTCGGGGACGCCTGCTGGGCCGCTTTGGCTAGAACTGGCTCGTTCATGATGACCTTGATTTTTCGTCGAAGCGAAGCGCTCAGGCCTCGCGGTACGTACCTTTTTGCCTGGCTACGTTTATAGCCGGCGCATCCATCAGCCCGGGGCAGACAGTTGCAGGGTTCCAGCTGGAGTTCCTGCCGACAATTGTCGACCGGCGTCATGCACGAAGGTGGCGTTGCCGCTTTCAATCCCCGAAGACACGAATGCTGCGAAGCCCGGCGCGGACCAGCCTTGTTGCGGCGAGAGCTTGATGTGAACGAAGTACGGACGCATGAAGCTGGCTCTGATCCACCGCGAAGCGGTTGAAACCCACGCCGCGCTCGCTTATTGCAGCCAGCATCAACCCTTGGAGTGTCAGTGACCGAACGTCGACCTTCGCGCTTTGAGCTACATATGCGCTACATGTCTATCCACGTCGACATTAACGGCCCGTTCTGACTTCGTCAGAAGATGAAAAATCGCATTTAACTTGCAACAGGTCAAACTCGAAAATTCTATGATTTGATAGCCCGCACCTATCATCGCCCTTCGGACAGGTCATTAGACAATTCATGTGGCCTGAATCGTGCCGTTTGAACCGCCACGGATCCACGGCGAGTCTGCCGAGTGAGCACGTCCTAAGGGTGTTTGGGAGTGCCGACCCTGGCCAGCTAAATCCTGAAGATGTCCGGCTGCGCAAGCGTAGCCTGATCTTATGAGATTATGCAGGGCACGCCTGGTCGGCGAGCACCTCCCGGCACTCGCCAAATTCGATATCAACCCTCGTTAAAGCAGCGACTACATGAAGATAAATTGACGATAAAGCCCGTTCAACTGATCGCGGGTATCTTCAATTTTCTTTTCGTCACCAGCATCCGTGAATTCAAGCAACCTCTCCTCCTTTTTCGTAATCTGGTCACAGAGGTCTGAAAGATTTTTACAGAAAGCCACCGAATGAACCGAAGCGTTCTCTTCCGGTTCAACGTGTTCGGAAGCCAGCTTTCGCACAGACGAAGCTGGCACGATTCCGTTTTCTTCATTAAATTCGATCTGCTTCTTTCTTCGGCTGCCTGTCTCATCCATTGCCTGTTTCATCGCCGGCGTGATGCCATCGGCATACAGGATCGCCCGGCCTTCTTCGTTGCGGGCAACGCGGCCGATCATCTGGATAAGGGCCTGTGCCGAGCGCAGGAAGCCTGCATGATCCGCATCGAGAATGGCCACTAAAGCAGCCTCCGGGATATCCAAGCCCTCCCGCAAAAGGCTAATCCCGATCAACACATCAAATTCCCCCTCGCGAAGCCCATTTATAATTTCTATGCGATCTTCGGTCTTTATGTCAGCGTGCAGATACCGGGAACGAATGCCCCGCTCTGTCATAAAATCGTTGAGCTCCTCGGCTGCTCTTTTTGTCAGCGTGGTGACCAGGACCCGATTTTTGTTTTTCACGCATTTTTTTATCTCGACGAGCAGATCGTCTATACATCCATCCGTTGTCCGCACTTCCACTTCTGGATCCAGCAACCCGGTCGGCCTGATAATTTGGCTAACAAATCGGCCTTTCGAAATCGCCAATTCGTAGTTTCCGGGGGTCGCCGAAACAAAGATAGTCTGAGGTTTGACCTTTTCAAATTCCTCAAAACTTAACGGACGATTGTTTTTTGATGACGGCAGCCGGAAGCCGTAGTCGATCAGCGTATCTTTGCGACTCTGGTCACCCTTATACATTGCCGAGATTTGCGGGACCATCACATGGGACTCGTCGACAAACAGCAGGCCATCCGTTGGCAGATAGTCGAGCAAGGTGTTTGGGGGCAGCGCAGGGTCCCGGCCGTTCAGATAACACGAATAGTTCTCCATCCCGGGGCAATAGCCAAGCTCCCGCATCATTTCGACATCACCTGTAATCCGCTCGTACAATCGATCCGCTTCTACGAGCCGGTTTTCGCTATTGAGCTCAGCAACTCGCGCTTCCATTTCTGCGAGTATTTTGATCGTGGCCGAGTTGACCCTGTTCCTGGGTGTTGCAAAAAGCGTCTTCGGAGAAACCAGATAATGATCAATTTCCCCCAATTGGGCTCCCGTGGCAGGATCTATCCAGTGAACGGATTGCACAGAATCATCGAGCAACTCCACGCGGACGGCCCTATATTCAGAATCCGCCGGAAAGATGTCAACTGCATCGCCTCTAACCCGGAACGTCCCGCGCTTGAGCGTGCGTTCGACACGCTCGTACTGCAGTCGAACGAGGCGACGAATGAGTTCCCTGGGTCGGAAACTAATTCCTCGAGACAGCGCAATCTGCAGTTCGCGATACCCATTGGGATCCCCGAGTCCATATATTGAAGACACCGAAGCGACGACGATCACGTCACGACGTTCAATCAGAGACTTCGTCGTGGACAGGCGCAAGCGTTCAAGATGATCATTGATCGCCGAGTCCTTCTGAATAAAACGATCACTGCCCGGCATATACACTTCGGGCTGAAAGAAATCATAGTAGGAAACAAAGAATTCAACCGCATTTTCAGGAAAGAACTGCTTCATCTCCTCGTAAAGCTGCGCCGTCAACGTCTTGTTGGGAGCCAGCATCAAGGTCGGACGATTGAGGCGGTGAATGACGTTTGCCATCGTAAAGGTCTTGCCCGAACCCGTGATGCCCTTCAAGGTTTGGTGCTTCGCCCCTTCCTCTATACCTTCTATCAGTCGCGCTATCGCTTCGGGTTGATCACCTGCCGGAGTATAGGCGGAGTGCAAGATGAAAGTACCAGTTGGCATTGGAAAACCTCCCTGTTGAACATCGCGAAGCCAGAGTATCCCGGCGAATGGGGTCATGCTAATCCAGAACCGCTTTCCGGCCGACGTGGAAGCACCCGGCTCATCGGAAACGTTTCGGCGCGCCGCCCGAATGGCTGATCTCAGTGTATAGCACCGCTGCCACGCGGGTAGGCTGTCCGCCCCCCCGCCCCCTAAGGCCGCACCAGCGAGCACCGGGGTTAGCATCCCGTAGATGGGTGTACGCCCATCGGATCCCGAGACAGGCCGTCACACGGCTTCGGGTTTCCGCGGGCGCACGCTCCTAGCTGGGCGTACCACCCTTATCCTGAGCAGCCTTCGGACGTAGACTCCGATGAACGCCAAGAAGCGCTTGAATGGGCGCAACGACTTCCGGGCTGTGAACCAGCTCGAGCAGAGCAGTCAGCGGGTCGGATTTCAGGCGGTGTTTAGCAGCGACAAAGCCGACGCTCGCCTGAGAACCCGGTCCTGTAATGGCAAGCGCCCGAAGGTGTGGAATCTGTTTCAGCCGCGCTGCCAGAGATTGGGGTAGCACCGTCGAATATCTCCCTGAGGCAACATGCGCCGCGAGAACATCAACCGAGTCCGTATAGATCGCTCCGGCGCACAGCGACAACTGGGCTTGAGCGATCTCTGGAATTGATGAGTTCAGAAGGCAGAGTCGCAGCTTTACGACGTGATCCCACTTGATACTCCGTGGTCGCGTTTGACGACTGGCCTGGAAAAGAAAGATTCGTTCCCGATAGAGCAAATGGGTATCCAGGCTCTTGTCGTGAAGGTCGTCGAGATATCCCAGCGCGATATCAAGCTCGCCGTCACTCAAGCCAGAAAATAAACTGGGCGCACTGCCGGTAATGATAGATTGCTCCAGGAGTGGCATCTTTTCAGCAAGCGCCACACTGAGAATGGGAGCAACGGCAGAAGTCCCGGGTAGTACGCCAAGGCGGAACTGGCCCTCGATATCATGTTGAAGCGCCGACAGGTCCCGCTTGAGACCTTTACAGTCGTCATGCATCTGTTGCGCCCAGGCCAAAACCAGCATACCTTCCTTGGTTAGCCCGTCATAGCGCTGGCCGTGTCGCACGATCTCGGCATCCAGATCCTTTTCTAACTGCCTGATACCGGCGGAAAGGGTGGGCTGCGAGACATTGCAGCTTTTGGCTGCTTTACCGAAATGGCCTTCGCGGTTCAAGGCAATCAGGTATTCGAAATTTCGTACGATCACGTATGCCTCTTGGGGTGACTTTCCGCGGAACGCCTTTCGGCAACGATAGCTCTCATTCTGTGTACACGTATTTTCTGTGATTTCCCTCTTGGCGATTGAGGGGAATGCTGGGAAGCGAGGAACCTGCACCTCAGGACTATACAATTCGGCGACCACGAAGCCCGCCACAGTGCACATCTTCGTATGGCTGGACGTGGCCGTCACGTCAATCTGACGGCTCCGTCGTAGGCTATATGGCTGCCAGCGGGCTTATGCCTTCGGTTTTGTTGGCGATGTGTCGACAGCCCGATGGCCGATTCGCAGATCGGCATGACTCCGGAAGGGATGCTGCTAGCCAGCGCAGTCGCCCGGGAACCGTTGTATGAATCGCTCCCGGAAGTAGAAAGATCGGGCGCCCTGACTACGGTTGCCTTTACGCGAAGGCATGAAGATGGATGTCGTGTGGCCAGATCATCACAAAGGCGATTGTGAAACTCGCGCGTATCCCAGGTCGATTGAATGAGGCTAACAGAGACGCTTCCCAAACTCACGCTTTAAGCAACTTATTCCGCCGTGAAGCTGTAGACGGCGAGCTTGTTACCGTCGGGGTCACGGGTGTAGGCAGCGAAAGCGTTCGGTGCGCAGCCACGCGGAGCAACCGCGCCTTCGTCAGGGCGGCCCAGCGACAGCGCGGCGTCATGAAATGCCTTGACTGCCGAACGGTTCGATGCCTTGAAGCTGACGGTGACGCCATTGCCGACGCTAGCCGGTTGACCATTGGCGGGCTTCAGGACGAAGAAGCTCGGCGTGCCGTCGCCCAGATCGAACCGATGTCACCGGAAAGATCTGCGCTACGCGACCAGCCCAGGGTCTTGAGAACCTTGTCATAAAATGCGCGTGCTTCGGGCAAGTTGTTGGTGCCAACCGTGACGTGGGTAAAAGTGGTGATAATCCTATTCCTCAAGGAAAGTAGCGAAATCAAAGTTCTACTGGTGCCGTCGGTCCGCGTGCTGGTGTTGTAAGCGAATCGGCGAGATTGCAAAGCGATCTGTCCGGGGCAGCCTGGCAATCCACTGCGTGTCAGCGAAGCCATCGGGCTGTCTATGCACATTCAGCAAGACCAAGTCTATTGGCACGTCACGGACGATTTTGGCCAAGTTCCTTCCTGTCAATCACGTGGAGTCGTGAAATGTTTCCCCTTTTGCATGACGGTCAACCCGTCATAGAGTCCGGCGGTTCCGATTCTCGATGCGCCACTGCGTCGGCGGGCAGCCATCAGGTGCATCTCGTCATCTACCCGGGCTTCAAGTTGATGGAGGCGGTTGGCCCGGTCAGCGTGCTCAGCTATGCGAACCGTCATCTGGCGTTGCAGGGGGATTCGAGGCGATACGAGATTCATATCGTGGCGCCGCAGGCCGGACGTATTCCCTCGGACACGCTGATCTCGCTTGAGGCAAGTGCTGGTTTGCCGGAGCGTGAGGCGCTCTCGACGGTGCTGGTCGCTGGCGCGCTGGACATCGAGACAGCGGTCGCGCGCGAAGCCGGGCTGGTCGACTGGTGTCGCCGGCGCGCAGCTTCAGCGAAGCGCTTCGCCGCACTGTGCTCGGGAAGTTTTTTTCTGGCGAACGCTGGCGTATTGAGTGGGCGTCGTGCTGCCACCCACTGGAGTGTTGCAACCCTGCTGCAGCAGCGGTTTCCCTCGGTGGAGGTGGACGCAGATGCCATCTTCATCCAGGAGGGCAACATGTGGACCTCGGCAGGTGTAACTGCCGCGATTGACCTTACGTTAGCGTTCGTTGAGCAGGACTTCGGTCGCAACCTTGCGCTGACCGTAGCCCGGGATCTCGTCATCTATCTGAAGCGGCCGGGCGGGCAGTCACAGTTCAGCGATCTGTTGAACAGCCAGATGACGGCTGCACCGGAGATACGTGATGTGCAGAGCTGGGTGATGTCCAATCTGAGCAAGCCCCTGCAGTTGGAGGATATGGCCGACAAGGCGGGAATGAGTGTTCGCAACTTCACCCGCCTGTTCAAGGAGGAGGTCGGAATATCGCCGGCCAGCTATCTGGTTCGTGCGCGTTGTGAGCGGACCGCGACGTTGCTGCTCGACAGCGACCTGCCCCTGAAGACGATTGCCTCGCGGGTTGGTTTCCCGACCGAAGAGCAGATGCGCAAAGCATTCGTACGTCAGTTTTCGCTCACGCCACGTGCCTATCGGGCACGCTTTAGCACCAGTAGCCTGAAGAGTGCATGAGCGATGCCCTTGCGTGGGGAGCGACATTAAGTTCCCGCTGGTGAGCTACCTTAGCAAACCGGGTGGCAACCGTGGCAGCAGAGAAGCGAGCGGGAACGCGATACCACGGCTTGTGCGCTACGCGCCGCGACAATAATTCCCACCTGTCCCAGATTGAAATCACGCTCGACCAGAAGTTCCGTAAAGGCAGCGAGCGGCAGCACGACTGAGGGGTGGAACAAGTGGGCTTTGACCAGGGCTTTCATTTTCGACTCCGTCATTGGAAGGCCGCACAGGATCAAACTCGAGCGAGTGGTTGCTGGTTCGCGATCAGCGGCAGGATAAGAAACACTTTATTGGATTAGTGCGGACGATTCTGGACAGAAATCCCGTCGAAGAATCAATTGGATGCGTGCAAACCCTGACTACGCAATCGGGTCCGCGCACGTTGGTTGACGCGCCCGGACGGGACGCCGCAACTGATGGGGCTGCACAGAGCTCCCCCACATCAGGACAATCGGGCGTCACAGGGCGACCGGAATCGCGGCCCGCCCCGTAATTCATGGAGCGCTGGCCGGTGTATGCGCTCGTGCCCGCTTCGCGAAACGGCACGATCCGCGCCGGCCCAGTGACCCTGATCGCCCGTTCAAAGGGCGATGATCGATGTGTTCTATCAATTCATAGAATTTTCGAGTTTGACCTGCTGCGGCGAAGATGCGATTTTTCACCAGTAACGAATTCGGAACGGGCCTTGAATGCGCGAGCCTGGCACCTGTCTATTTTCCAGAGGATCGCACCACAAAGTCACGACCGTCATTTGTTACGACCGGCACCTTAATGCACTTAACGCAGGAGGTAAGCGAAATGGCTCAACCTGGTAACAGAATCGTCACTTTCGAAAAGCCGATGGAAATGAAAGTTAACACTTTCAAGTTCCCCGAACTCATCACTCCCCAAGGAAAAAGCGCACCTCACGGAGCGATCCTCAAGATCGTCACGACAAACATCTGTGGTAGCGACCTTCACATCTATCGAGGCTCCTTTCCGGTGCCCAAAGGGATGACGATGGGTCATGAGATGACCGGCGAGGTGATCGAAGTTGGGTCGGATGTCGAGTTCATCAAAAAGGGCGATGTCGTTTCCGTTCCGTTCAACGTGGGCTGCGGCCGATGTTACAACTGCAAGCACATGCGTTCCGAAGTTTGCGAAAATACGAATACCGACGTCGACTGCGGCGCCTATGGGTTCAACCTCGGCGGCTGGACCGGCGGACAGGGCGATTACCTGTTCGTCCCTTATGCCGATTTCAACCTCCTGCGCTTTCCTGACAAGGACGCAGCGATGGAGAAGATCCGCGACCTGACTCTTCTCTCCGACGTGCTGCCCACCGCTTTTCATGGTTTCGCCGCGCCAGACTGGCCCGCAGCGCCAGCATATATCGTGGGCGAGAATGTACTGATCTTCGGCGCCGGGCCGGTAGGACGGGCAGGCGCAGCGTGTGCGAAGCTGCTCGGAGCCGGGGCAATCGTCGTTGCCGATTTCATCCCGGAGCGGCTGGATCTTCTCAAGCCACACGGTATTGAAACGATCAACCTCTCCGACGGAACACCGATTGAAGATCATCTCGAGCGCATTACCGGCCATCGGGAGGTCGATCGCGTCATAGACTACGTCGGTGTCGACTGTCGCGGCTTCGGTCCAGACGCGGGCAAGATCGTGGAGAACGCGGTCACAAACGCGATGCTGAAATATGTCCGGGCCGGTGGAACGACGAGTACCGTCGGTGTTTACTGTGCGAATCCGATTTCCAAAGACGCGGCAGCGAAGGCAGGTCATATGGATCTGGAATGGTCGAATGCATGGATCAAATCGCCGCGCATGGCGGCCGGCCAGTCCCCTACCGCGAACTACAACCGGGCATTGATGAGAGCGATTCTGAACGACCGGATGCCCTATCTCACCCCGATGATGAACATCAAGTTCATCAAGCTGGAAGATGCTCCGCAGGCGTACAAGGACTTCGATGCCGGTTCGGCGTACAAGTACGTCATCGACCCGCACGGTTCGGTCAAGCATTAATGTTCTAACAAAAAACGTTTCTTATCCCGTAGTCGATATTTCAAAACCCCATGACCCGTCGCGCAAGCATTGCTGCGTGGATGAGGAGACCAATACTTTCCAAAGGGTGACCCGCTTTTAATATTTCACATCTGCCGACTTCCCTTGTTCTATACTGGTGTATAGTATACGAAACGAGGCTGTCGCAGATGTGCTTACGGTATGTTGCTTCCCGTAACCCGTACCTTAGCTTTCGACGCGGCTCACAGCAGTGTTTTCATATTTTGCTAGCCGGCTCGCTTCATCCGTTGAAGAGCCTATTGACCCAGGGAACCTCTGCTGTGGCCTATCTTCGAATCGTACCGGTTGCATACGCACGTGGACCTGATCATGTATAGCGCCCCACTCCGTCCTGGGCTCGACGTGCTGCGCGATCACATCCACCTGTTCAATGCGTGCCACCGGGGCGTAGAGCGTGAATGTCTGCGCGTGACCGGCGATGGACACCTCTCTCTCAGCCCCCACCCCGGTGGCCTCGGTGCTGCGCTGACTCATCCGCAAATCACCACCGATTATTCCGAATCCTTGCTGGAGTTCATAACTCCAGCGCTTGCAGATCCGGTGCGAACGCTCGAAAGCCTCGATGATCTGCATCGTTCCACCTACGCAAACCTTGGCGATGAATTCCTGTGGAGTTCGTCCATGCCATGTGCACTGCCTGCCGAGGAAGAGATTCCGATCGCCATGTATGGAACCTCGAACACAGGCAGGCTCAAGCACGTCTATCGGAAAGGCCTCGCTCTGCGCTACGGGCGTACCATGCAGTGCATTGCCGGCATTCACTACAACTTCTCACTGCCGCAGGCGATCTGGCCGCTGCTTGGTGGTGGGAATCGCAGGGAACGCACTGACCGCGACCTCAAGTCCTGGGTTTATATGGGGCTGATCAGAAA
The DNA here is from genome assembly GCF_031570135.1 of Paraburkholderia sp. USG1. Taxonomy (NCBI): domain Bacteria; kingdom Pseudomonadati; phylum Pseudomonadota; class Betaproteobacteria; order Burkholderiales; family Burkholderiaceae; genus Paraburkholderia; species Paraburkholderia sp. USG1. Next base: position 81,535 of record NZ_JAMWXW010000019.1, read on the forward strand.
TTTTCACCGCTACAACTGGCTGCTGCTGTATCTGTTCGGAGCCTCGCCTGCAGTAAACGCTGACTTCCTGCGCGGTCGTCGCCACGAACTGGAGAGGTTAGACGGTGAAACCCTGTACCTCCCTCATGCCACGAGCCTGCGGATGAGTGATCTGGGCTACCAGAGCCATGCCCAGTCAAGCCTAGCGCCCTGTTACGACAGTCTGACGGGCTACATCGACGCGCTGGTAATGGCGATGGGCACGCCTTATCCGTTATATGGGCAGATTGGCACGCATCGGGGGGCGGAATGGGTGCAACTCAACACGAATATTCTGCAGAGTGAGAACGAGTTCTACTCGAACATCCGGCCCAAGCGCGTCGCCCGCGCTGGAGAGCGGCCTGTAGAAGCGCTAAAGGACCAAGGGGTGGAATATGTCGAGGTGCGCAGCCTTGACATCAACCCCTTCCTGCCGTTGGGCATTGATGAGTCACAGGCGCATTTCCTTGATGCGTTCCTGTTGTTCTGCGCCTTGCGTGAGAGCCCACTTTTGCGTGACGGAGAATTTGCGCAAGGGGTTGCCAATGGGCTCACCGTAGCCAGGGAAGGTCGTCGTCCGGGACTGGTATTGCAGCGTGGAGCCCAATCTGTTTATCTGAAAGATTGGTCCAACGAATTGCTCGCCGACATCGCGCCACTGGCTGAAATGCTCGATTGTGCAAAGGGTGGCGGCAGCCATCGTCAAGCCCTCGCGGCTCAAAGCGCGAAGGTCAACGATCCGTCGCTCACGCCCTCGAGCATGATGCTGGCGACAATGAGCGAGCGCGGTGTGAGTTTCAACCGCTTCGCGATGGATCAAAGCCGGCTTCATGCGGAGTCTTTCCGCAAGCGTCCGCTGCCTGCTGACAGGCTTATGGCCTTCAGGGCGTTAGCGGACGCATCGCGGGCCGAACAGGCGCGCCTTGAAAAAGAACAGGCGAGCGGCTTCGACGCATTTGTGGGCGCCTTTCAGGGGAGTCTCCTGTCGCTCTCCGGTGACCACGCGACCCTGATCTAACTTTGCCGGCGTCCGGGATTGGGCAATTACGTCAGGTACGCAGGGTTGGAGGGCGCCTGCGCGCAGGAGTGTTCCGTCTTCGAACTCGATGGTGGTTGCGCATGACTCCGGTCGGTCTTCAAAATCGTTTCAGTTGCACTAGATACTATTGGGTAGTATAGTATGTGAACACTACCACCCGGGAAGGGATCTCATGCCATACAGCCCCAAAGAGAAGAAGCAGGCGCTTACGCGTGTTCGACGTATCCGAGGGCAGGCAGCGGCTCTCGAACAGGCGCTTGAAGACAATGCCGAATGCGCTGCCGTTCTTCAGCAACTGGCAGCCATCCGGGGTGCAGTCAACGGCTTGATGGCAGCTGTGCTGGAGAGCCATCTGCGAGAGGAGTTCCCGGATAGTGGAACGACGACCGATTCGCAGAAGAAGTCCATCGATGAAACGATCTCTATCGTACGGTCCTATCTTCGTTAGCCCCCGCCACGGCGGCGGGTCCTGAAGATTCAACTCAGTAAAGGAAGCGACATCATGAAATCACGTGCAGCAGTTGCCTTCGGGCCCGGAAAGCCGCTGGAAATCGTCGAGATCGACGTCGAGCCGCCGCGCAAGGGCGAAGTGCTCGTCAAGATCACGAACACCGGCGTTTGTCATACCGATGCCTTCACCTTGTCGGGTGATGACCCCGAAGGTCTCTTCCCGGTCGTGCTGGGCCATGAAGGCGCGGGCATCGTCATGGAGGTGGGTGAAGGCGTGACCAGCGTGAAGCCGGGCGATCACGTCATTCCGCTCTACACCGCCGAATGTGGCGAATGCCTGTTCTGCAAGTCCGGCAAGACCAACCTCTGTGTCGCGGTTCGCGCGACCCAGGGCAAGGGGTTGATGCCCGATGGTACGACCCGCTTTTCGTACAACGGTCAACCGCTTTACCACTACATGGGCTGCTCGACCTTCAGCGAATACACGGTAGTCGCCGAGGTATCGCTGGCCAAGATCAACCCGGACGCGAACCCGGAGCACGTGTGCCTGCTCGGTTGCGGCGTGACCACCGGTATCGGCGCCGTTCACAACACGGCCAAGGTGCAGCCAGGCGACTCGGTAGCCATCTTCGGCCTCGGCGGTATCGGTCTCGCTGCGATTCAGGGCGCACGCCAGGCCAAGGCGGGTCGCATCATTGCCATCGACACCAATCCGGCCAAGTTCGAGCTGGCCCGTACATTCGGCGCGACCGAATGCCTCAACCCCAAGGACTACAACAAGCCGATTCAGGAGGTCCTCATCGAGATGACCGGCTGGGGTGTCGACCACACCTTCGAGTGCATCGGTAACGTCAACGTCATGCGTTCCGCACTGGAAGCGGCTCACCGCGGTTGGGGGCAGTCGATCGTCATCGGCGTTGCCGGTGCCGGCAAGGAAATCTCGACCCGTCCGTTCCAGCTGGTCACGGGCCGTGTCTGGAAGGGTTCCGCTTTCGGCGGGGTCAAGGGCCGCACCCAGCTTCCCGGCATGGTGGAAGACGCAATGAAAGGCGAAATCGATCTCGCCCCGTTCGTCACCCACACCATGGGTCTCGACGATATCAACGAAGCCTTCGATCTGATGCACGAAGGCAAGTCGATTCGCACGGTGATCCACTACTGATTCACGGATCACGAACTATCCATTCAACACCAGACATCAAGGAAACTCTCCATGTCCACTCCAGTTATTTCCGGTGACGGCATCTTCTCGCACGTCTTTCTCGGCGCCGCCGACGTTCAGAAGTCGGTCGCGTTTTACGACGCCGCTTTGGGTGCTCTCGGCATCAAGAACCTCGGTCCTTTCGGCAGTGGTTGGGTGCTTTACGGTCGCGACAAGCCGGCCTTCATCATTGCCCGGCCGGGCAACGGTGAAGCGCCGTCCAGCAATGGCGTGACCGTCGGCTTTGCCGCCGCCACTCCCGCCGAAGTGGATGCCTTCCATGCCGCCGGCCTTGCCGCAGGCGGCACCGACGAGGGCCAGCCTGGCCCGCGTGGTCACCTGCCGGGTGCCTATGCGGCCTACCTGCGTGATCCGGCAGGCAACAAGGTTTGCTCGTACACCTTCGTCTGAAAGCAAGGACGCTGAGAGTCTTCCAAAGGAGCCGGCACAAGCCTCTATTCGGCTAGCGCATTAGCCAAACCGGATAGGGCGTGCCGGCTCACGAGGCTCGGCCCGCAGCCGTGTACGAAGTGCACGGCTGCGGGCATTTACCGCAAAGCGTAATGCTTTTCAGCCAATGGGAAATGAGGTCGTTATGAAAGAGCTGGCCAACATCAATATGACGACCGCACAACCCGCCTCGACCGCCACTGTGTACGGCATGCCGGCCTATGCTGATCGTGCTGCAGCCGTGGGTGAAGTGCATGCGCGCCCGCATCTGTTGATTCAGGCCCCCCGCGGCATATTGCAGTTCGCCTTCATGACCGAAGGAGACACCGCCAGGGACCAGGCAGCGATGAGCGAGTTGTCTCATCGCTTCGGCGTTGCCGAGCCCGACCACGCTACGCCGCTTCACGGCTTGACATGGGATGAGGGAGACCTGCACTGCGAAAAACACACCGAGTTCTCGACGTATCTCTGGTGTGCCGCGCTGGATCCCGAGACCGGAGAGCCATGCGGCGAAAATCCGTTCAGGCACGGCTTCGTTCCTCCCGGCCCGGTCGTATCCGGCATACGTTTGAGACTGCTTCCATGGACGCCGGAAACGGAGAAGGAGGCCGATCGCTTTGATCCTGCCAGTCTGTGCTACTCGCTGGTGGAGAATGGTTCTGCCGCCATCCTGACCGACTTCCGCCAGGGTGAGGACGGTCTGACGCATATCCTGATCCTCTCACGCGATTTGAACCCGACGCGCGCAGGCGCGCTGGCCCAACGCCTTCTGGAGACCGAGACCTATCGGACCCTGGCGTTGCTGTCCCTGCCATTAACACGGTCGATGACGTCGGAGTTGCGGCGCATGGAGTCGCGACTCGCGGCGATCACCGACGAGATGTGTACGAGTCTGGTGGGAAGACGCGACAGCGACGTTCTTCTTGCCGAACTGACCCGCCTGGCGGCTGAACTGGAAGCCGGCGTTGCGGCAAACCTCTATCGCTTCGGTGCCAGCCGCGCCTACTACGAGATCGTTGAGGAAAGGCTGGAGGCGCTTTCGGAAGAGGTTGTGTCCGGGTACTGCACCTGGCGCGATTTTCTGCAGCGCCGCATCGCCCCGGCGATGCGGACATGCCAATCCGTGAAGGAGCGTCAGGCCAAGCTCTCCGACAAGCTGAATCGGGCCATCTCGCTTCTGCGCTCCTGGATCGACGTCGAACTCGAACGCCAGAACCGGGACCTGCTGGCGTCGATGAACAACCGGGCGAAGATGCAATTGCGCCTTCAGCAAACGGTCGAAGGCCTGTCGGTCGCGGCAATTTCCTACTACGTCGTGAATCTTCTTGGCGATGTCGTGAAGGGCATTCCCGGCATTCACGACATCGTGGAACCCGACTCCGCGGTTGCGATCCTCGTGCCCGTGGTCATGCTGGCGATCTGGTGGACCGTGCGCAGGATCAGACACGCCCACGGCGATCCGGCAGCGGAAGAAAAGTCTTCCTGAGGGGCCCTGAGGGGCAGCCATCCTGGCGCGCGATTGCAGCGCCATTCGTTTGAACATAGGAGAACAACATGGAACGCGTCGAACATCACGCCAGCTCTGATGGCTGGCAGGACGTCTATCAACACGAATCCACGACACTCGGCTGCACGATGAAGGTCGGTGTCTACCTGCCCCCGCAGGCGCAGCACGGCAAAGTGCCGGTGCTGTACTGGCTTTCGGGCCTCACCTGTACCGAGCAGAACTTCATCACCAAGTCCGCAGTCCAGCGCTACGCGGCCGAACATGGCATCGCCGTCGTCGTACCGGATACCAGTCCTCGCGGCGAAAGCGTTGCCAATGATCCTGCCTACGACCTCGGACAAGGGGCGGGTTTCTACGTCAATGCAACCCAGGCTCCCTGGGCTGCGAACTACCGGATGTATGACTACGTCGTGCAGGAGTTGCCGGCGCTGATAGAGGCTCACTTTCCCGTGACAGCGGAACGCAGCATCAGCGGCCATTCCATGGGCGGACACGGCGCCCTGGTCATCGCTCTGCGCAATCCGGGCCGTTATCGGAGCGTGTCGGCTTTCTCGCCCATCGTCGCCCCCACCGAGGTGCCCTGGGGACACAAAGCCTTCACGGCTTACCTGGGCGGCGATCAGCAAGCGTGGAAGCAGTACGACACCGTGGAGTTGATTCGCACCGCCCAGGAGCGTTTGCCATTGCTGGTGGAGCAAGGCCTGAGCGATGAGTTCCTCGAGAGCCAGCTTCGCCCCGAACTGCTGCGCAAAGCATGCGAAGAGACGGGTCACCCGCTGACGCTAAATCTGCGTCCGGGCCACGATCACAGCTATTACTTCATTGCCAGCTTCATTGGCGAGCATATTGCACACCATGCATCAGCGCTGAACCGCTGAGCGAAAGGAGATCAGGTCATGATAAAGACCTCTGGAAACCGGCATCACGTCGTCATCATCGGAGCCGGCTTCGGTGGGATCGAAGTTGCCAACCAGCTTGCCGGCACCGAGGTCGACGTGACCATCATCGATCGGCGCAATCATCACTTGTTCCAACCCTTGCTCTATCAGGTTGCGGGGGCGTCTCTCTCGACCTCGGAGATCGCCTGGCCTATTCGCTATCTCTTTCGCAATCGACCCGAAGTGAACACGTTGATGGCCGAAGTGGAGGGTGTCGATCAGGACGCGCGCGAGGTTATTCTCAACAATGGTTCGCGGCAAAGCTACGACACGCTCGTGCTCGCGACAGGTGCGACCCATGCCTATTTCGGGCATGACGAGTGGGAGCCTTTCGCACCGGGGTTGAAGACGCTGGAAGATGCCACGACCATTCGAGGACGCATCCTCGCTGCCTTCGAAGAAGCTGAGCGCACGAGCGATCCTCAGCAGCGTGCTGCGCTGCAGACGTTCGTCATCATCGGTGGTGGCCCTACCGGGGTCGAACTGGCCGGAACCATTGCCGAACTTGCGCGAGACACGCTGGCACGCGACTTTCGCTCAATCGACCCGAGCACGTCGCGTGTCGTACTGATCGAGGCTGGCCAGCGTCTGCTGTCCGTCTTCCCGGAGGATCTTTCCGCCTATACGCGCCAGGCGCTCGAGAAGCTCGGCGTCGAGGTCGTACTGGGTACGCCAGTCACCGGGTGCTCGGCCGAGGGCGTGGTATACGGCGGCACGCCTCTTTCGGCCAGGACCATCGTGTGGGCCGCCGGGGTCCAGGCGTCTCCCGCTGCCCGCTGGTTGAGCGCTACGTCTGATCGTGCTGGCCGGGTGGTCGTTGGGCCTGACCTGACGGTGGCTGGCCACCCGGAGATCTTCGCCATCGGCGATACGGCTTCGTGCACCATGCCCGACGGAAAGCCTGTACCGGGCATCGCCCCGGCGGCCAAACAGCAAGGCAAGTACGTCGCCAGCCTCATTGGACGGCGCCTGAAGGGCAAGCCCGTTGACGGACCCTTCAAATACCGGCATCAGGGGAACCTGGCCACCATCGGCCGCAGCCTGGCGGTCATTGATATGGGGCGGGTGAAGCTGCGTGGTGCCTTTGCGTGGTGGATCTGGAAGCTTGCGCATATCTACTTTCTGATCGGCACGCAAAATCGCCTGAGCGTCGCCTTGAGTTGGGTATGGAACCACAGCATCGGCTATCGGGGCTCCCGCATCATCATGCGTGCGAGCACCGACAGAGATCGCACATCAGCGTCCATGACGTTGGGTAAATCCGGCCACCTGGATTAAGGCGCTCACGTTATCGAAACAATTCGCAAAAATGCCAGGGAGATGAACTTGACCGATCTGTTCACGACCAAACCCAAGCCTCCCTTAGCCGAACTCCTGCGTCCCAGGACGCTGGACGAATTCGTCGGGCAGCGGCACCTGCTGGGCGCCGGCAAGCCGCTGCGCCTCGCATTCGAGGCGGGCAAGCTGCATTCGTTCATCCTTTGGGGACCACCAGGCGTGGGCAAGACCACCCTGGGGCGTCTGGCCGCCAGTGCAACCGACAGCCGGTTCATTGCCATCTCGGCCGTGCTTGCCGGGGTGAAGGACATCCGGCAAGCCATCGACGAGGCCCAGGCTGAACTGGACAACCATGGTCGATCGACGGTGCTTTTCGTCGATGAGATCCATCGCTTCAACAAGGCGCAGCAGGATGCCTTGCTGCCCCATGTCGAGTCGGGACTTCTGACTCTGGTGGGGGGTACCACCGAGCATCCCGGGTTGGCGGTCAATTCCGCACTGCTCTCGCGTGCACAGGTCTATACCCTCGAACCGCTGTCCGGCGACGAACTGCAGCAGCTCTATGAACGCGCGCGACCGCATCTCCAGGGCGTTACGCTGGACGCCGACGCGCTGGACCTGCTCAAGGGCTTCGCCGATGGTGACGGCAGGCGTTTCCTCAATCTGCTTGAGCAGGTGACGAATGCTGCATCGGGTGCTGGCAAGGCGGTGGTCGACGCAGCATTCGCCAGGGTGTCCACCAGTCCGTCGCTGCGCAGGTTCGACAAAGGCGGTGACGAGTTCTACTGGCAGCTCTCGGCTTTTCACAAGTCGTTGCGTGGCTCCGACCCGGATGCAGCCCTGTATTGGCTGGCCCGCATCCTCGACGGCAGCGGAGACGTCAGCCAGGTGACCCGTCGCATGGTGGTGATGGCCAGCGAAGACATCGGTAACGCCGATCCGCTGGCATTGCAACTGGCACTCAACGCCGCGCAAGCCTACGAGAGGCTGGGTTCTCCCGAGGGCGAGATACCGCTTGCTCAAGCGGTGACCTATCTCGCCCTTGCACCCAAGTCGAATGCTGCCTACACCGCCTGGGATCAGGCGAAGGCATTCGTCAAAAGCAGTGGCTCCCAGCCTGTGCCCCTCCATCTGCGCAATGCGCCGGCGAAGTTGATGAAGCAGATGGGATACCGGGAAGGCTACCGCTACGCGCACGACGAGCCCAACGGCTACGCCGCAGGACAGACCTATTTCCCGGAGGGTGTGACCAGGCCGAACTGGTATCAGCCAACGGACCGAGGTGCCGAGCGCACGATGGGGGAACGGCTTGCCTTTATGCGCTCGCTCGACGACGCGGCGGCGCGGGGGACGGACGCCTGACCGATCCCCATCCGGAATTCCGCCCCATTGCCACCTCACGAATTACAGGATAAAAACATGCCAAACCCTTCTTTCGGTGAATCCTCCTGTACCGCCGCAGCCAGCGGCCTCGTGCAGGTGCGGGGCGCGCGCGAACACAATCTCAAGGACGTTGACGTCAACATCCCGCGCAACGCGCTGGTGGTGTTCTCGGGTGTCTCCGGCTCCGGCAAGTCCTCGCTCGCCTTCGGCACCCTCTATGCCGAGGCCCAGCGGCGCTACTTCGAGTCGGTGGCCCCCTATGCGCGGCGCCTGATCGACCAGGCCGGCGTGCCCGACGTCGATTCGATCGACGGCCTGCCACCGGCGGTCGCATTGCAGCAGCAACGCGGCGCCAGCAATGCACGTTCTTCGGTAGGAAGCGTAACCACCCTGTCCAGCCTGGTGCGGATGATGTATTCGCGTGCTGGCGCCTACCCGGCCGGTCAGCCGATGCTGTACGCCGAAGATTTTTCGCCCAACATGCCGCAGGGAGCATGTCCGACCTGCCACGGTCTGGGCCATGTGTACGAGGTGACCGAGGCCATCATGGTGCCCGATCCTTCCCTGACCATCCGCGAGCGTGCAATCGCCTCGTGGCCCCCCGCCTGGCAAGGGCAGAACCTGCGCGACATCCTGGTCAGCATGGGCTATGACGTCGACCGGCCGTGGAAGGACCTGCCCAGGAGAGATCGCGACTGGATCCTGTTCACCGAAGAAACACCCACGGTGCCGGTGTACGCGGGCTTCACGCCCGCTGAAACCCGCGCCGCGCTCAAGCGCAAGCTGGAGCCGAGCTACATGGGCACCTTCACCGGCGCCAGGCGCTACGTGCTGCACACCTTTGCCAACACCCAGAGCGCCCTGATGAGAAAGCGCGTCTCCCGGTTCATGGAAGGCAAGCCGTGCCCCACCTGCCACGGCAAACGGCTCAAGCCCGAAGCGCTGTCGGTCACCTTCGCCGGCGTGGACATCGGCGAGTTCATGCAGATGCCGCTGGACCAGTTGGCAGCCTTGCTCGAACCCATCGCCCAGGGGGATTTCCGCGCCCATGTGGCGGGCGCGGGTACGGACAGGGAAGCGACCCGGCGTGACCGCGCCGAACGCGCGGCCTCCGGCCGCGCCGTCCATTCGGTGTCGCCTGACGTGCGTCGCACCTCCGCGCTGTCGGAAGAAAAGCGCCTTGCAGCGCAGCGGCTGGCTGGTGGCGTGATGGCACGCCTGCGCCAACTGCGCGGGCTGGGCCTGGGTTACCTGACGCTGGACCGGGCCACGCCGACGCTTTCGGCCGGCGAGTTGCAGCGCCTGCGGCTGGCCACGCAATTGAGTTCCCTGCTGTTCGGCGTCGTGTACGTACTCGACGAACCCTCGGCGGGGCTGCACCCCGCCGACAGTCAGGCTCTGTACGACGCACTCGACAGGCTGCGCGACGCGGGCAACTCGGTGTTCGTTGTAGAGCACGACCTGGACCTGATGCGCCGCGCACAATGGCTCGTGGACGTGGGGCCGGATGCTGGGGAGCGTGGCGGCCGCGTGCTGTACAGCGGTGAGCCGGACGGCCTGCGACAGATCGCCGAATCGCGTACCGCGCGCTACCTGTTCGACGAGATCCCCGCGCCGGGCAGCCGGGCACGCGAAGCCAGCGACTGGCTGGAGTTGCAGGGCGTCCACCGCCACAACCTGCATGGCGTGGATGCGCGCATTCCGCTAGGCGTGCTGACGGCCGTCACCGGCATCTCCGGCTCGGGCAAGTCCAGCCTCGTCGCGCAGACCCTGCCGGAACTGGTGCTGCTGCACCTGGGCCACGAGCCTGAAGACGATGCGGCGGAAAGCGGAACCGGTGAAGGGCCAGCGGTGATCGAGGTCACCGGCGGTCATCTGGCCGGTGACGTGGATGCCGTGCAGCGTCTGGTGCAGGTGGACCAGAAGCCGATCGGGCGCACGCCTCGCTCGAACCTGGCCACCTACACGGGCCTGTTTGACCATGTGCGCAAGCTGTTCGCCGCCACCCCCGATGCGCGCCGCCGCCGCTATGACGCTGGCCGGTTCTCGTTCAACGTGGCCAAGGGGCGCTGCGAAACCTGCGAGGGCGAAGGCTTCGTCAGCGTAGAGCTGCTGTTCATGCCCAGCGTGTACGCGCCGTGCCCGACCTGCCATGGTGCACGCTACAACGAGGCCACGCTGAAGGTTCTCTGGAAAGACCGCAACATCGCCGAGGTACTGCAGATGACCGTGGACGAAGCCAGCGAATTCTTTGCGGGTGAAGACGCTGTGGCAAGGCCACTACAACTGCTGCGCGATATCGGACTGGGCTATCTGCGCCTGGGACAACCGGCCACTGAGCTTTCCGGTGGCGAGGCGCAGCGCATCAAGCTGGCCACCGAGCTTCAGCGCAGCCAGCGCGGACGCAGCCTGTACGTGCTCGACGAGCCGACCACCGGGCTGCATGCGTCGGATGCCGACCGGCTGCTGGTGCAGTTGCAGCGCCTGGTCGATGCCGGCAATACCGTGGTGATGATCGAGCACGACATGCGGGCCGTGGCACAGGCCGACTGGGTGATCGACGTGGGACCCGGCGCGGGCGATGCCGGGGGCCGCGTGGTGGCCGCCGGCACCCCGCCTCAGGTGGCACAGGTGCCGGATAGCCGGACAGCGCCTTTTCTCGCCCAGGAACTGGCACGCACCGAAACGGATGTCCAACACGGACGCCGGAGACAGGGATAACCTGCGTCCATACCTGCAGATCCAGCGGTCTCGCGATTCTCGACCGCGACCGCGAGATCGCGCGTTTTGTCTCCGTTCCGTTTTGGGCGATCGAGGTCACCCTGTCCGCAGGTGGTGCTTCCTTCATCGCGCACTGGCAACCGCCGCAGGGCTGTACCGACGGCGCCGGCCGCTGCTTGCAGCAGCCCGTCGTGCAGCAGGCAGTCGAGCGTATCCGCGCGGCTGACTCCGCCCAGGTGATCAGCGTCGAGACCGGGCGCGTGCGTGAAGGTCCACCGCTACCGTTCGACTTGGGCACGCTGCAAGAGGTCTGCTCCCGGCAGTTCGGCCTGGACGTGCAGGAAACGCTCGACATCGCGCAGGCCCCGTACGAGACGCACAAGGCGACGACGTACCCGCGCTCCGATTCGGGCCTACCTGCCCGAAAGCATGTTCGCCGAGGTGCCGACCGTGCTCGACAGCCTGGTCAAGACCGATCCGGCCCTGCCCCCACTGGTCGCCCAGCTCGACTGCACCCAGCGCTCGCGTGCCGGGAACGACGGCAAGGTCACGGCGCACCACGGCATCATTCCGACCCTCGAACCTGCGAATCTCGCAGCCATGAGCGAGAAGGAACTGGCCGTCTACAAGCTGATCCGTGCGCATTGCCTGGCACAGTTCCTCCCCCACCACGAGTTCGATCGCACCACGGCGCGGCTCCCCTTCGGCGGACAGAGCCTGGAGGCCGCAAGCAGGTTATCGTGCCGGGCTGGCGCCTGGTGCTGGCCGCCCCGGAACCTGCCGACGAGGAAGGCGAAGCCGGGCCACGTAGCCAGGTGTTGCCGCCGCTGCGCGAAGGACTGGCCTGCCAAATTGGCCAGGTCGATCTGAAGGCACTCAAGACGTTTCCGCCCGAGCCACCGTTCCCAAGCCGGCAGACACTGGCTGGGGAACGACGTACACCGCCCTCAATAATCAGAGCGCGCTGGTGCCGGTCTGGTGGTTCTTCATGCACGCGATCTCGAAGGCCATTACCAGCGCAGCAGTCGCAGCGATTCCATGTGGCACGGACCTCCGGCAAATCCGCATGGACGTGGATGCCGCCCGCATCAACGATCCGGTGGTGCTGGCTCAGGAGTTCGCGGACTTCACGCACGACTGCTACGGGCCGTCGCGCGCCAGGCTCTTCATGAACCGGCCGACGCTGTCCGACACGCAGATGAATGATTTGACCTGGATCGGCTCGAACTACTTCTTCAACACGGGCGGCTCCTACGACACCAACTCTATTTGCGGCCCCGGTGCGTTAACCGCCATGCGATCAGACTCCGTGCCGCTGCCAGAACTCTGCTGGCGTAATGATCGCGTAGCGGTCCGACAAGGCCAACAGATCCTTGTCTCCAGTGACCAGATACTGCGCCTTTGCTGCAATCAGAGTCATCAGCACAGGCTGGTCGGCGGGATCACGCAGCGCCACGTCCTGCTTCGCTTCGGGTTCGACTATGTCGGCCAGGAACATGAAGCTGTCCGCCAGATCGCGGATTTCCACCGGAGTCATCTGGACTTTTGGCAAACGCGGCAATACACGTACCATTTCATCCAGTATGTAATGCGAAAGTGCCACCTCCAGGCCACCTTGCCGCCAAGCCGCAACGATGCGTCCCGGCACACTACCCGGATAGGCCAGCCCCGATACCAGCACATTGGTATCGAGTACGACGCGCAATCCCGACATCAGCGCGCCTTCCGCTCGGCGGCCACGGCAGCCTCGATTTCGGCCAGGCCTTCCTCTGCCGGTACGCCGGCATAGGCATCGTTGATCCGACGGCTCAGGACGTCGAAGCGTTCCTGCATGCGCCGGATGCGGGCAAACAGCTCGGCGTCGACCAAAGCCGCGACCGGCTTGCCGTCTTTGTTGATGACGATGCTGTCGTTGCGGTACTGCACCTGGTTAAGCATCTCGCCCAAGTTCTGCCGGAAGTTCACTGCACTGACTTCAGTAATCATTGCGCACCCATGACCGATATGATTGATATGGTCATTATGGTTAAATTGCGGCATCGTGTCTAGTCCGTCAAGAGTCAGAGGCGCCCCATCGGAACACATCTGGCAACGCACCTCCGTCTCGCGCAGCCAGTTTGCTGCGCTGTACCGCGCGCCGCTGGAGCGCTACGCCGAGCTGGTCCAGCAGTTTCCGCCTCGGAAGGCCACCACCACGCCTATCCCGGGCGCATGCTGGATCACGGACCTAGAGCCGGCATCCCGGCTCTAGGTGCGTTCCTGCCACGCAGGCAGTGATGGCTGCTTCGACCTATGCCTCCGCGCCGGGCTTAGCCTGGGCTATGGCGACGATGGCGATTTCTTCGGAGATTTTGGATTTTCCTCGTCAGGGGCATATATCGATGACGACCTTGCCGATGGCATGGCCTTTTTCGAGGTGGGTATAGGCGGCACTCACATCCGTCAGGGAGAAGCGTGCCGGATCAAGTAACGGCCGGAGCTTACCCCTATCGACGAGCGCCCCGATTTCGCTCAGGATCTCTCCATGGCGAGCGAGACCCTGACCGGCAAGCATCGGCAGAAGCATGAAGATACCGATGAGATCGAGACTGCGGCCGAGGATGACTGACAGGTCATGGGATTCCCATCGCCTTGACGCTCTCGCGGCCATTCAGTTTGTAGGTGCCGAAACCGTTCGCCGGAATCTGGATACCGTCATTCAAGGCAAGCTGCGGAATAGCCGTTTCGATCATCTCGCGCTCCTCGTTTTATTCGTTGGGGGCCGAGAGGGCCGTCGGTTTTCCGCGGGTAACCGACCACCCGAGCGCGCCACGCGCCATGGCCACGACCACGAACAGGCCAACTGCCGCGCAGGCGCTACCGACCGCGAACACGGAGGGGAATCCGAAGGCTGTGGCGAACACCCCTGTCACCGGGCCGGTCAAGCCATAGGCCAGATCCTGGAATGCCGCGAATCCTCCCAATGCGGTCGCACGACTATGGACGTCAACGCGCTTGACGACTTCGACGCCCAAGGACGGAAAGGCCATCGAACAGCCGGCGCCGGTTACGGCAGCGCCCAAAAGCGCCATCGGGGCGGTTGGCGCGAGAAAGAGCAGTGCTTGCCCTACCATTTCAATGGCTAGGGATGCGATGGCAATGGGCATTCCACCATAGCGATCCGGGAGGTGACCGCACAGGACACGAACCAACACAAAAGCACCCCCGAAACAGCTCAATGCGAGGCCCGTTCCCGCCCATCCCCTGGCAGCAAAATCCAGTGAGACAAAAGCGCCGATCGCCGCAAACCCAACGCCCTGTAGCAGCACGGCCAGCCCAGGCTGCCAGATAAGGCCTATCACACTCCAGAATGGCTGGTGCTCGCCTTTCAGGGGCGCCACTCCTGCAACGGGGTACGCAAAGAAGGCGGCGATCATGGGCAGGTGGACGACCACCGTGCCCACATACGTCATACCGCCCCGGTGATAGAGCCAGTAACCGATTGGCGCGGCCAGCGCGATCGCGCCATACATCGCCATACCGGTCCACGCCAGTACCTTGCCAGAACGCGGCTGTCCGACCGTGCCGATTCCCCACCCAAACATGCCTACGATGAGCTGGCTTTCGCCAAACCCCAGCACGAGTCGGCCGACGATCAGCACGAGCAACCTGACCACGCCCGCAGCCGGAAGTTGTGCCGAGAGAACCAGCGCAAGGCCCGAACACCCGCAGAAAAACATGCCACGCAGCATGACAGGGCGCGCGCCCATGCGGTCGACCTGGCGACCGGCTACGCCTCGCGTCAGGATGGTGGCCAGAAACTGGATGCCGACCGACAGACCGACCAGGACATTGCCGAATCCCAGTGTTTTTCCGACGTAAAGAGGAACAACCGGCAACGGCAGGCCAATCGTCATGAAGGTCAGGAATACCGCTGTTGTCAGCGCGGCCAGCGCGCGGGTAGCGCGCCGGGCATCGGCTTGCGCTTGTGGGGCAAGCATCGAGTCAGCCGTAGTAACGGCAGAAGTTTCGTCACGCATGAAAGGCCTTCTTTGGGACTAGGCAACAGGAGGACACGGCTGATCGATCGGCACACGAATCAGGAGGTACGGGGGCACGCGAAGGTCTTTGCCGCCGTTGAATCCCGGGAGCCGGTCCCACTGGCCCAACGTGCAATAGACGTGGGTGGCCGTGGCGAAAATGCCGTCCGGCCATACGATGCGGGGATCTCGCGCGACCACGTCGAGGCGTCCGTCCGGATAACGACGCAGGATGGCATCGTGTTCGCCGGCGGTGAGATAGATACGATCCTGCATATCGGTCGCGAGGCCGTCGGTCATCACCTTCTCACCGTGGTCCACCACGCCGGCTGCAAGGGCCGCATCGGTGGCACCGAAATCGGCCAGCAGGTCGGTCGCGATGCTGTACAGCCTGCGGCTCGTCAACGGCGAGTAGTAGAGTCGCGAACTGTCCGCACTGAGCGTGACGCTGTCCGCGCCCCCCACCGGGAAACCGGGATGCGCCGGGTCGTAACGCAGAGGCCGCCCTTCGAGCACGGCTACGAATCCCTGTTCCGGTTGCGTCGACGGGTGATTGGTCAGCACGCGGCGTTGGCGTTCGGTCGCGATGTCAACCACGACCAGTGCGCCCGATGTGCCGAACGAGGAATCGGCGATGTAGGCGACGCCCTGCGGGCCGTGGGTCAAATCGATGCGCAAGTCGTTCATGTGGCTGTCGGGGCGCATCGCCGGCGGTTTCAGCACGATGCTCGCGATCAACCGATCCGAGTGTGGGTCGACGCCGATCACTTTGGCCGCCCCCGGCGCAATCGGTTGTCCGGCGAGCTTGCCGTCGTCGATCGCCCATAGCCGGCCGCGACTGTCCGTGGTCATGCCGTGAATCGAGATCAGGCGCTGTTCGGGCGGCTTGTCCGAGGGCAGGCTGAGGGCAGCGTTGGGATAGGGAACCAGCACATTGCCCTTCAATTCCGCCAGCGTCGCCTCGCGATGGTTATCAGCGTGCCGGGGGAAACCCACGAACACCCGCCCCTCGGGCGTTACAGCGATGCCGGATGGACCCGGACCAGGAAACGCGGCGACGATCTCGAACGAACCATCCGGTGCTGTGTCGCCGGAGACAGTCCCAGCGAAAGCGGTCGCGTCCAACACCGGTACGAGCGCTGTGCCAGCTGCGGCGGCGATGAAAGTGCGGCGCTTCAATGGAAATCCTGCCTGTATTTATCCACTGCCGCCTGCGCGCACGCTTCGTCCTTGTCGCCCCCCGGGGCACCAGACACGCCGATACCGCCAATCACGGTGCGATCAGCCGTACGTAGGGTCACGCCGCCGGGGATGAAGATCACTTCTGGTTCCGTTGCCAGCACGCCGCCGTCGAGCGGGCCGGCTACCTTCGCCGCGATCAGCTCACTGGTGGAGTCCTTGTTGAAAGCCAGGCCATAGGCATAAGCCGTATAGGCCTTGCGATAGGACACGGAAAGCGATTGCAGCGGCACCGAATCGCCCTTGATGACCGCTTGCTGGTGGCCCGAAGGATCGAGACGGTCGCCGTAACCGAATAGCCACGGCTGGCGCACACCCGTACTGCTTCGCTGGCGAGCACCTCGGCTGTTTGCCAGCGAAGCTTTTGCGTCGTGACCAGGTTGGTGCCCGCCGCGTGTGCAGCAGGGCCCGCAGCCGCGAGCAGGACCGCGGCCGAAGCGGCAGTGGAATAGAGCTTTCTGAGATGACTCATGTCAGCGCACTCACAAGATATGGAAAGCAGGAAGAGGGCATGCCGCAATGCTGCATCGCAATAATCTTCCACTCGCTTTGCATATCGATAAATGGTGTAATTCCGGAAAGAGCTTCCGGAAAGTCCATTAAATCGATGCATGCTGTCACTGAAATGGAGATCTTCGTCGAAGTGGTGCGGCAAGGCGGTTTCTCTGCAGCAGCGCGTAGCCTCAGCCTGGCATCCTCCGTCGTAGCCGATCGTGTGGCCGGTCTGGAAAAGCGTCTCGGGGTGCCGCTGCTGCTAAGGACCACGCGCCGCCAATCGTTGACCGAGGCGGGCGAAGATTACTTTCAGGAGGCCAGCCGCATCATCAACGACGTGAGGACGCTGGAAAGCCGAATTGTCGAGAGCGCGACTGCCGTGCGAGGCACACTTCACGTCACGGCACCGAACCCGCTAGGACTCCGCTGGATTGCTCCGTTCGTCGGACGGTTTGCGGCGAGCTATCCCGATATGGCGACCCAGCTGACGCTGGATGACCACTTTGCTGACATCGTCGCGCAAGGCATCGACATCGCGATCCGGGGCGGCCCCGCCATCGACGCGAACCTGATCGGGCATCACCTGTTCGACACCCGGCGCGTGGTCGTTGCGAGTCCGGCGTACCTGGATGACCACGGCACGCCCCGCCACCCTGACGAACTTGCAGCGCATCGTTGCCTGGTGTTCAACACGCAATCCCATCTTCATGCGGAGTGGCGTTTTGGACGGGGTCCAGCAGCCAGGAAGCTACGAGTGACGGGCTCACTTGCATCGACCAATTCCGCGTTGCCGGTTGCCTGGGCGGTCGCTGGTCTGGGGCTTGTCCAGAAATCCTGGTGGGAAGTTTCGGAACATCTCGCGGCGAGGCGACTGGTGACGGTGCTCGACGCCTTCGAGCCCGAACCTGCAAGCTTCTATGCCATCCATCCCGTCAGTCGCAACAAGTCCCGCAAGGTTGCGCTGTTCGTTGAGGGCCTTGTGTCACTGTTTGCCGACATGGATGGCGGAGTGAGGCTCCCACGAAGGACTTGAAACTGCGCTCTGGAGCTCGCGCACTCCACGCTAACCAGCCGACCTCACGACCGGTCTGGTTGACTTGGCGAGTTGCCTGAAGCCACTGCGACACAGATCTTTGGCGCATGGCTGGCAAATTTACGACTCAGGCATCCGCCATGCTTTTCACTAGCTGAAAGCGGCATTGTTTTGCGCTGCCATCATAGGCGCCCTGCACGGTCTAATCGATTAGATAAGAGAAAGAAATAGCGCCATGGCTACGCAGGCCTTTCGATAGATCGACAGGAGGTGATTTTCGATAGTGCGTGCGCTTATCTGAAGTTCGCTCGACCCCGACCTGGTCGACACCCCCTTCTTCAACAGCAGGGGCACTTCCAGTTCGCATACAGTCGACGCATCATCCAAGCAGCGATCTCCGGCGAGCTCGCCGCATCGGGTTACACGAACGGTAGCCTTGCATCGCGGATTCAAGGCGCACGCATCTGCATTCCGCGCGCGCACTGCTTCGGATGTACTTAGCCTGTACCAGGCTTGGATGTTGGCGTCGAGGGGCTGGGGGTGCGCAACACGCGCAGATCATGTGTGCGTCGACAAGGAGTCGGTTTCGCAACGGCGTCGCGGGCGAATCGGGCGAGATCAGGACGCCCGAACAGGTGCTCGACGCGCGCACGTATCTGGGAACCCCTGCCAGGCAAATCATCAGCCGAACGGTCCCGGGATTGCATATCGGTTTGTTCAGGGGCTCGCGCACGCTTGCCGGCGCATGCTCGCAGCCACGGAAATGCTTCCTGGAGGACGCCCGCCCGTCGAACAGCCCGGGAACGATGTGCCGTCATCCAGGCCATTCAGTGCCACCACTTCAGCGAGTTTTTGCCGCAACGGCGAGCTTGTCCGCGGCTTGCTGCGCGCTTTCGTTGTCGTCGTTCCAGAAGTTGCCGATCACGTCGTAAAAGGCACCTTCCACCGCCGGCGTATCGACCATGTCATGCGCCCACGACGGCACCAGCGTTCCCTTCGCCTGCGCGCTGGTGAAATCGGCAGCGGAACGCTGCGCACAGGTGTCGAACTTCGACAGATCCATGCCTTGCCGCACGGGAATCGAGCCCTTGTTGAGGTTGAATATCTCCTGGAACTTCGGGCTAAGAAGCAGGCTCGCGAGATCCTTCTGCCCCTTCTCGACATCCGCGCTCCTGACCTTGAAGAACGCGAAGCTGTCGACGTTGAACGTATAGGCGTTTTGCGAACCGGGAGCTGGTACGCACAGATAGTCCTTGCCCGGCACCTTCCCGGCTACGCTGAACTCGCCCTTGGCCCAGTCCCCCATGAACTGCATCGCCGCCTTACCGGAGATCACCATGCCGGTCGCCAGATTCCAGTCGCGCCCCGTCTGAGCCTTGTCGGTATAGGCCTTGATTTTCTTGAACGTTTCGAGCGCCTTGACCATGGTCGGCCCCCTGAGGGTCGACTGATCGAGTTGCACGAACGCCTTCTCGTAAAAGGCCGCACCGCCCACACCGAGCGCCACGGTCTCGAAGGTTTCGGCGTCCTGCCATTGCTGGCCACCGATCGCGACCGGCGTGATGCCCGCTTTCTGCAGTGCTTCGGCAGTCCGGAAGAACTCGTCCCACGTGGCGGGCGGCTGCGCGTTCACCTTCTTCAGCGCGTCCGCATTGATCCATAGCCTGTTGACACGATGCACGTTGACCGGCGCCGCTACATATTGTCCCTTGTACTTCATGATGCCCGAAATCTGCGGCGGAATCAGCTTGTCCCAGCCTTCGCGCTTCGCCACGTCGTTGATCGACACGAGCACGCCTTCGTCTCCCCACTCCTGAATGGCGGGCCCCTTGATCTGGGCTGCAGCGGGCGGATTGCCTGCGATCACGCGCGTCTTGAGCGCGGTCATCGCGTTTCCTCCGCCACCGCCGGCAACGGCGAAATCCTTCCAGGTATCGCCTTTTTCATCAAGCATCTGCTTGAGGACCTGGGCCGATTTTGCTTCGCCACCGGACGTCCAGTAGTGCAACACCTCGACCTCCGCGGAGCGCGCCGCCCCGCAGGCAAGGACCGCCGCGACGCCGAGCGCGTAGACCGTGAGCTTTGCGGTCCGGCCGGCCGGTTTGGGCAGGTTGCCTCGTTGGGTTCGCATCTGGCTTGTCTCCTTGCATTGTCGTGTTTTTCATGTTGCCCCACGCGGATGTTAGCGATAACAGACAACGGCGCCCTATCGGGATGAACCCTGCCCCAATCCCGCGCTTTCCTGGGCTTTCCATCCGGCACAGGCGAGGTGATACTCGCGTGATGAAAGACAAACCGACTCGCGCGGCAAGACAGCCCCGAACCCATCCGAGCCCAGGCAACGCCACGACCGCGACACCTCATGAACCCACGCGCCGCAGGCTAAGCGGACGCGCGACGATCGCCGACGTCGCGGATCTCGCACAAGTCAGCACAATGACAGTATCGCGTGCCCTGAAGGATCCGGCGCAGTTGTCGCCCGAAGCGCGTGCCCGTGTGGAAGCGGCCGTCACTGAACTCGGCTATGTCCCCAACCATGCGGCACGCACGCTCGCCACGTCGCGCTCACACGTCGTGGCCGTGCTGGTACCATCCTTGTCGAATACGGTTTTTGTCGATACGCTCGCCGGCATCCAGGATTGCCTGGGGCCGGCTGGTTATCAGATTTTAATTGGCAATACTGGTTATTCTTCCGGGAAGCAGGCGGAACTTGTCTCGACCTATCTCTCGCACGCACCCGACGGCTTTCTCGTCACCGGCATCGACGGCTCTGAAGCCATCCGCCAACGCCTGGCTGCGGCACGTGTGCCCGTGGTTCATATGTACGATCTGAGCCGCACTCCCGGCGAATGGTCGGTGGGTTTTTCGCAGCAGCGCGCGGGCTTCACCCTCACGAAGTATCTGCTCGAACGCGGCTACCAGTGTCCGGGATTCGTCGCGGCGCAGCTGGACCCGCGCACCATGCAGCGTCGTGCCGGCTTTCGCCGCGCGCTGCGCGAGGCGGGTCTCGACCCCGATGTCGAGATACTGACTGACGAACCGTCGAGTGTCGGGCTCGGCTCGAAGCTGCTCGCGCAGATGCTGTCGCATGCTCCCGCATGCGACGCAATTTTCTGCTGCAACGACGATCTCGCGCTCGGCGCACTCTTCGAGTGCCAGCGGCGCGGCATTTCTGTACCGGGCCGGATTGCGATCGCGGGATTCAACGATCTGCCGCCTTCCGCATGGTCGACCCCGTCGCTGACGACCGTCACGACGCCACGCTACCAGATCGGCTTCGAGGCCGCGCGACTGTTGTTGCAGATACTGGACGGACACCCTCCCGAGAGGAGTTGCATCGATCTGCGGTTCACGCTCACGCCGCGGGAAAGTGCCTAGGAAAACGGATGTGTCTATGGATTGCCTTTGAAGCCCGTCAAGAAGACGAAGCGCGTGCATCTCGCCTCTGACTGCGGGGGGCGGTCGCGCTGCCGTTATACATCGCGCCCGGGCACGTACGCGAAATTCGTGCCGCTGGCTGAATTCATGGCGTTGCCGGTTGAGATTCGATGCGTCGAGTGCTCGCGCAAAGCCGTTGCTATATCGACGCCGGCAGCGGATACGGGCTTTCGCGGTGGCTATTTCTGCGCGGTTGCCGCGCTGCTGCGCCAGGAGGACGGTGCAACTGGGGCGGTTCGCAGCTTGCTCAGACAGGGCGGAACCCCAGAGGGTATCGAAGTATATGCCCTTGCCCTGATTCGCGAACACGGTCTTATGTGAGAATTCGGAAGAGCGAAATGACCATTATCTTTGTGATTTGTTTGCTCGTTGCGTTTGTCTTAATCGCACGAAGGTCTCCCGCTTTCATGACTTGGGCTGGAAAGAACCAACTTGCGGCAGGCGCTATTGGCTTGCTCGTGTTCGGCGGTGCGCTTCTAACACTGAAACACGTCTCAACGGCAGACGGTCTCCAGCAGAGTTACGTGTCCAAGAGCGTGACACAGGGTTCCGCAGCGCCTGCTGAGACTCATACGACGATGCATGACGCTTTGCCGTTTCATGTGTTCTCGCAGGGCCATGACTGATCTAGTTGGCCATCGGGCGGGCCCCCGGGGGATGAAAGCGGTTTAAGGTGGCCAAAGCGTAGTATGGAAACGCGGCGGTGATCGAGTTCGGTTCTTGCCTGGTGCCCCGAGCCCGTAGCCTGATTGGACCCGCAGTCCTGCGTGCACCCCGAATTTTGACCACGGGCGAGGTCTTCCCCGAATCGAGAACGAGGACTCCTGCCACCTATCGTCCGGCAGGAGTTTCCACGGACATCCTCCATCCCCACCGTGCAGGACTGGACGTCAACAAGGACACGATTGTGGCCACCATGCGGTGCGTCTCGACACCTGAGCTTGGACGAACCCCGGAATCTGTACGCGCGTAGTACGCGATCGCGACTGCGATCGCCTCACCTGTCGACGGGTTCCGGGATATGGTCTGCATTCTTCCGGCAACAAACGAACTCACCCCTGCCCCATGTCTCAGCTACGCTTCACAACAGGGCACCGTGTAGCCATCGAAGATTGGGAAAACTGTGACGAAGCGCCTCACCCAGCTGTTTCCGCAAGCTTGTCGAGACCCGCAATCGCTCCTTCGTTCGCAAGTAGCGCACGCTTGCGAACGTAGCGCATGATGCTCGTCGCGCCATACCGTGAGCCACCCATCCCCGATTGCTTGAACGCGGTCTTCTCGCCGTCGAACATCATCACGCGCGGCAGCTCGGTATCGTTAATGCTGACGCCGCCCGCCTCCATCTTCGTCGCGAAATCTCCGGCGGTATGCGTGTCGGGGCCGAACACCGCGCCGCTTAGTCCGTAGATCGAATCGTTCATCAACTGCTCGGCCTGCGCATCGCAGGAAAAGCGCATGACGGGTACGATCGGTCCGAACGTCTCTTCCGTCATCAGCTTCATGCTGTGATCGACGTTCGCGACAATGGTCGGATCGATCCACACGGCGCCATCCACCGTTTCGCTCTTGCCGCCGAGCTTGATCGACGCCCCCTTGTCGAGCGCATCCTGCAGTTGCGCGTCGATGATGGATGCCTGCCGCTCGAAGATCATCGGACCATAGTGGCCGCCGTCGCCCATCACCAGGCTACGCCGCAAATTCCCGGCCTGTGTGCAGAGTTCGTCGACGAGCGCGTCGTATAGCGATTCGTCCGCATAGACACGCTCGATCGCGTAGCAGACCTGCCCGGAGTTGTAGAGTGCACTGCGCAGGATGGCGGTGGCCGCGCGCTTCACGTCGGCTCCTGCGAGCACCACAGCAGCGTCCTTGCCGCCGAGCTCGAGGAAAGCGGGGATAAACGCCTGCGCCGCCACGCTCGCGATCTTTTTCCCGGTTGGAACGCTGCCGGTGAACACCACCGCATCCGACTGTGCGACAAGTGCTGCCCCGGTTTCCGCCCCGCCGCTCACGAGTGTGAGCACGCCGCGCAGCGCGGGCACGGCTTCGATCGAGCGGCGCAGCGGCTCGATGAAGCGCGGCGTGATTTCGCTCGGCTTGATCACTACGGACGCGCCCGCCACCAGCGCTGGAATCGCATCGATGAATGACAGCACCAGCGGAAAATTCCACGGGCTGATCACACCAACGACGGGGTAAGCGGGATAGGTAACCTTGAACACGATATCCGGATGCGCGTCGAGCTTGCGAAACGGCGTCGCGAGTACGTTCGGCGCATGCTCGCAGAAACCATGGATAAAGTGGATTACAGCCCCCAGTTCTTCGGCAGAGATGCGATGGCGCGCAGTGTCAATCGACAGTGCGGTAACGATGTCGTTGCCATGCGCCTCAAGCTGCGCGGCCCATTCCAGCAGTGCCGCGATGCGGTGCGGCAACCCGCCGGCCTCCCACGCGCGCTGCGCTGCGCGCGCGACGGCTTTGTCAACTTACCGAGAGTGAGACGGCACGGCGGCAGATACGACTACTGGTCAGAAAGCAGTCGACGGATTTTGGGCGAGTTCGGCGAAGTCGCGCCATGCAACGAACCGAGCTGCGAGTTGTTTGCGATAGAGTGAAGCACGCAGCAGATGCCGCTTGAGCGCGAAATGTTGTCGGATCGGCCCGAAGCACGAGAGAAATTTCTGTGTGCGGTTAGGGTCGCGAAAGCCGCGCATGCGCCGCTCGCGCTCGCGTGTCGGTTGGTGGCTATTCTCCGCGCGGTTGTTCAGCCGAGCTGCCGCTTTGACGAACACATGCTTCACGTTCGCAAGCTCCGGGATCTCGGCTTTTGCCGCCGGATAGCTGCGCAATTGATCGGTGACGATCTTGCGCGGCACCGGGCTCGAACGCAGCACACGCTTGAAGAAGCGTTTGGCGGCAGCCTTGTCGCGCCGCTTTTGCACCAGGATGTCGAGTTCGGCGCCATGCTCGTCGACCGCACGCCACAGCAGATACGGTTCGCCACGCAGGGTGACGAACATCTCGTCGAGGTGCCACGTGCTACCCGGCTTGCGCCGCGCGGCTTTCATCCGGTGAGCAAAGCCCTTGCCAAACTTGTCGCACCAGCATCGGATCGTCTCGTATGTCACGATCACCCCACGCTCGAAGAGCAGTTCCTCGATGTCGCGCAAGCTCAACTGAAAGCGGAAATACCAGCGCACAGCGCAACTGATGACTCCGGCTGGAAAACGGTGACCGTGATAGAGCGATTTCGATTTCTTCATCCCGCCATCTTACGTGACTGACACAACAACCTGACAACGCCTTCTCGACTACTGCGCGCTACCTGAAGGTTGCAACGAGTACAGTGTGCGCAACCTCGAGCCCGTTCGATTCTCTGGCGCATCCGGGACTCTCACCCGAGCCGGCTCCGCCCAAGCAGATCTGACCTGAATAATGAGGCCGGCGCTTGAAGTCGCGGGCATCTTCGGCCGCTGCGGCCTGCAATATCGGCACACCCATGCCGATACGCTTAATCGGGCGCAGCGACGCACAAATGAGCGCTATCGAGCTATGTCGAACCGCCGCGCTGGGCGGACATGTTGAGCAATGCGATACGTGCGGTCATCAGCGTATTGCCTACGACTCGTGTCGCAATCGCCACTGTCCGAAGTGCCAGTCGTTTGCTCGCGCAAAATGGATCGAACGTCGGCGCGCCGAACTACTTCCTGCGGTCGCATATTTCCACGTCGTCTTCACGTTGCCCGAAGCCGTTGCGACGATCGCGTATCAGAACAAGAAGCTGGTTTATGACATCCTATTTCGCGCCAGCGCCGAGACAATGCGCACGATTGCCAGCGACCCGAAGCACCTGGGTGCCGAGATCGGCTTCATCACGGTCTTGCATACCTTGGGCCAGAATCTGCTTCACCACCCGCACGTTCATTGCGTCGTTCCGGGCGGCGGTATTGCACCTGACGGCGAACGTTGGATCGCCTGTCGCCCCGGCTTCTTCCTGCCGGTTCGGGTGCTCTCGCGCCTCTTCCGCCGACATTTCCTGGAGCAATTGCACCGCGCATTTGCTGCGGGCGCGCTGCGCTTCCTCGGTCACCTCGAACCGCTGCGTAATGCCCGGGCCTTCGGTGCATGGCTTGCGCCGGCCGCCCACACGGAGTGGGTCGTCTACGCGAAACCACCGTTTGGCGGCGCCGAGCACGTCCTCGATTACCTGGGCCGATACACGCATCGCGTCGCGATCTCAAACGACCGGCTGCTGAGCTTCGATGGTGAGTCGGTGCGTTTCCGGTGGAAGGACTACCGGCATCAATCTCGCCAGAGCATCATGACGCTCACGGCTAACGAGTTCATCCGCCGCTTCCTGCTACACGTGCTGCCCGACGGTTTCAAACGTATTCGCAGCTACGGGTGGCTCGCGAATCGACATCGGGCGACTCGTCTCGCTACCTGCTGGCGCCTGCTGGGCGCCCAGCCTCCCGCTATTGCTTCATCTCGTCGCGACGAGGACTATCATGATCTTTACCTAAGGCTCACGGGCAAATCACTACGTGATTGCCCAATGTGCGCGAAGGGACACATGATCCGCATCGAAGGCGCGGCACCTCGCAACACGTCTTGCATCCTCCTCGCGCGAGCTCCTCCGGATCATGCTCATGTGCATTGATCGGCGCGCACGCCATCCTCGAGAACGTTGGTCTTCGTCCAGGCACCCAACGCCTTTCAGCTCGCGCCGGCAATTCGCTCCCGTAGCAGACGCCTTGAAATTTCGGCTCACCTGCCTAATGAAGCTCGCGTACCGAAGGTCCTCGCACCGCAGATTTGCAGCGATCGCCGCCAAGCGAGGTGCGATAGTCGAGCTCTGGGCATTGCCCCGCACTGCTCCTTCTATTCAATGCCCATAGCGGTCACCGCCCATGGAGCGGTTCAGCACATACGATCTTTTGTTTATCGCTCGCGGGCGATTCTATCGCTTTCAGTTACGCGTCTGATGGCGCGACAGATAAACAAAAATCCTCTCCCTAATAGTGCGTTTTGTGTGGTTTCCTCCTTTCCGGCGTCGCTCGCCGCTCTGCCCCGTCCGGCGGACTTCTGACGTTGAAAAATGCAGTCGTCCGGCTCCGATTTGGCGCTCATAGCGCCCGCCGGTATCAATATCCGGTCACCTGGGCGTATTCAAAACAAATACTGTGAGCCCTCTTCTCTGCGGCGGTCGTCGACGGTCGCTTACAACGGTTGCCATGAATATCCTCCTGTCGTTATTGAATTCGGATCGCGAATTGCAAGGCCGAACGCGTCCCGCGCCCTAACTAAAGAGGGGCGCCGCACGCGGCTGGCGGAGCACGTCAGACGGAGGACTACCAGCCGGCAGACGGATTTGAGCGGCCTTCGGGCGCGTCGAAACCTTTGACGCGATAGAAGGCTGTTGAAGACGATCCAGCTCAGCACGAACATGCCGATGACCGAATAGCCGATTAGGCAGAAGTTGTTGTTGTGCTCACCAACCAAGTTTCAAAACGGGGCGCTCAAATAGAGCTTGCGCACAGGCTTAACGAACGCCCAGCCATAGCGCCGTGCATGAGCACACTATCGGTGCTATTTAGCGTCCTGTCCGGCGTGAAGAGCACGGAAACACGAGGATCTACCAGAATGGAAAAACCCTGCGACGCGCCGGCCGCCGAGATGCCAAGCAGACTGATTTCGGTCGCCGTGTGGAAGCCGAGACCAAACAGAAAGCCCAGTGGATGCGTGTGCCAGCTCTTGGTGACAAGCCGGAGGACGGACCGAAATGCGTGCGAGGAAACCCTGGTTCGCCCGCACCGGATCAATGTTCTCTTCCGTGCACGGCTCACCACGGCGCACGCGCCCGAAGGCATCAGTGACCGAGCAAAGATAAGGTTCATTAATGCGATGGCGGCGTCGCGCCATTGGCTTTTCATCTTGTCGGCGATTTGCTGGCCAAGGGCAGTTCTTGCTGTCCTGCGTACCTCGGTAAAGCCGATCCCATTACCCAGTTCTCTGTAGTTGAACCGAAACCACAATCGACGACTTCAAATTCGCGCGCTCAGGATCTTTCATTTTTGATCGCGGCGCGTGCTTGGTGCATATGCGCGGCGGCGGTGCTCAATGACATCCATCACAGTGCGTGTTGCGAACAAATAGCGCGACGTTGTGCGGAATCCATATGGCACGCCATTCGCTTCACGCATTCAAGTCACTTGAATGCTGTTCGAAATCCTCGGGCAGACTCTCGCGAAGACCAAATGCATCGAGCTGATACTCCCAAACGTCGCGCGATTCATACAGAAGCAGGCTGTCCGCATCGCGAGCCCCATAGTCTGCGGGCCGGTCGCCGGTGGAGGGCTAGCTCGCCTTACCACCGGCGCGTATCACGAAGCGATGCACCCTGCCGGTTACGCTCTCTCTACGATGTGTTTCGCGCCGGACCGGGACGGCATCGGCCGTCATCCTGCCGGACATACCGAGACTTCGCGGCTTGTCTCGGCCGCGCACGCTGTGACAACACTGGTTTTCGAAGGCTCCGAATGACAGTCGTCTCTCATGCCCTCTAAAACGACAGGGCAGGTGCCCAGCGTCATCGATGGACTTGATAAGGCGGAATTTCCATCGGCTGTGCTCGCCTTACGCTTGCGGCATGCACGACGCGTGGCGGGTCTGACCTTGCTACAACTCGGGCAGAAAGCGCAGTGTTCAGAAAGCCTCATTTCGAAGATCGAGAACGGTAACGCCACGCCATCGCTCGCTTCGTTGCATCGGCTTGCCGTGGCGCTAAATACGAACATTGCGGCGCTCACAGCTCCTCTCACGCCGCCGCCGGGTCCCGTGATGCGAAGCGGCGAGCGTCCCATCGTAAAAGGAGCAATCTCGCTGGAGCGAATCACCCTGCCGGCAGATAACGGTTTGCTTCAGGCGAACGTTCACATCATTGCGCCGGGCGTAACGACGGACGGCATGATTGAGCACGCTGGCGAAGAGGTTGGTTATGTTCTCGAAGGCATGGTCGAGTTGTCGCTGGGCGACCAGACGTATCGCCTAAGTGCCGGCGACAGCTTCAATTTTTCGAGCGACCTGCCGCACGGATACCGCAATCCCGGCGACGTCGTGGCGAAGGTCCTTTGGGTAAACACGCCGGCGACTTACTGAGGCCGAAGTCCCGGCGTCCGCATTGGCCGCGACGTTGGTTCCTCGGCACGGTGCATGCATTGCGCCCGAACGGTGCCGCAAGCGCCTTTGCAGTGCCTTCCGTATCGATGCGCTGATGTGTGCGCCGCGTGCAAATGGCTGAAAGCGCCGCAAAATAAAGGCGGTTTCAGTGCAGCGGCTCATTGGCACAATATTTGCAGTTGATTCCAGCGCCTTGAACAGCTTGAAAATGCTTGGAAAGAGGCCGTCCGGAAACGAACACGCCCTCATTGCCGATATGCGCGATCCACTCACACCCAGGAAACACAGACAATGAAGCTTCGCTGCTCCCCGTTCCACGCGGTTTGCGCCCGTATTGCACTGGCCGTCTCGTCGGTTGCGCTTTGTCATGCGGCTTACGCCGCAGACCCGATCAAGATCGGCATTCCCGTCGGTCTTAGCGGCGCGAACAGCGTAGTCGCGCCCTCGGTCGTGCAGGCGGCCCAGCTCGCCGTCGACGAGATCAATGCGAAAGGCGGCGTGCTCGGGCGTCAGCTCGCGCTCGAAGTGGCGGACGACGCAAGCGGCGCGGCTGGCGCGCAGAAAGCCTACGACTCGCTCATCTTCGACAAGAAGGTGAATGCCCTCATTGCGATGGAAACCAGCGCGGCGCGCAACGGCGGTTTGCCGATCGTCACGCGCGGCAAGGTGCCGTTCATCTATACCTCGTTTTACGAAGGACGTTCTTGCAACCGCTATATGTATGTCGACGCGTGGGTGCCGGACCAGCAGGTCGCACCGATCGTTGACTACTTCGGCAAGCAATACAAGGCAAAGACGTTCTTTCTGATCGGGAGCGACTACGCGTTCGGCCGAGGCATGCTCGATTTCACAAAGACGTATATCGAGAAGCACGGCGGCAAGGTCGTCGGCAACGAATATCTGCCGATGGACGGCTCAGACTGGACGCCGATCATCAGCAAGTTGCAGGCGGCAAAGCCTGACGCGGTCATCACGTCGACCGCGGGCGGCGCACCCAATGTCACGCTGACCAAGCAGCTACGAGCGGCGGGCGTGAAGATTCCCTACGGCAACCTGGCGGTCGACGAGGGCACGGCCAAGAGCATGGGCGCGGACGCGGACGGCATCTACATTTCAGGTTCCTATGTAACGAACATCGACACGCCCGCCAACAAGCAATTCCTCGCCGCGATGAGCAAGCGTTTCGGTGCCGATATGAAGACGCCGAACGATCTTTCGGTTCCTGAGTACGAAGCGGTTTACCTGTACAAGGCAGCGGTGGAAAAGGCTGGTTCGGTGGATACGGTTAAGGTCATTCCGGCGCTTGCGCAAGTGAGCTTCGACGGTCCGCGAGGCCACATTCAGATGAACAAGCAGCGTCATACTCCGCTTACGATGTATCTCGCGCAGGTACAGGCAGACGGCTCGCTGAAGGTCATCGAGTCGGTAAAGAACGTAGATCCGGGTGAACAGTGCCCTAACCTTAAGTAAGCACGACGGGGCCGCAATTCGATGTTGAATCTATTGCTCGATGTCGTCACCACTGCGGCGATCCTCTTTACGGTGGCTGCCGGCCTGTTGATGGTCTTCGGCGTTATGAAGATCATCAACTTTTCGCACGGCGCATTTCTGACCGTCGGCGGCTACGCGAGCGTGGTGGTGGCGCAAGCGGGGCTCAACTGGTGGTGGAGCCTGCCGTTTTCGCTGGTCGTCGGGTTCCTGCTCGGCATGGCAGTGGAACGCTTCATCGTGCGGCCGCTCTATAACCGCCCGCTCGATGCGATCCTCGCAACCTGGGGGCTCGGCATTATCGTCGGGCAACTCATCACGCTCGCGTTCGGACGTGGCGTGCAGATGATCGCCAGCCCCGTCAACGGCGCGATACCGGTGCTTGGCACGCAATACTCCGCTTACCGGCTGCTTTTGATCGTCGCGGCACTGATCGTGGCGCTGGCGCTCGGCTGGCTGCTCAACGGCACGCGGTTGGGGCTGCAGACCCGCGCAGTCATCATGAACGAGGGGCTCGCGCGCGCGCTCGGCATCAGCAGCAGCCGCGTGCGTTTCCTGACCTTCTGTACCGGGGCGGCGCTGGCAGCAGCAGCGGGCAGCTTGATCACGCCGCTCTCCAGCGTCGATCCCAACATGGGGGTGGCGTGGGTGGTCGGCGCGTTCATGCTCGTGCTGGTCTCGGGGTCGTCGCTCGTCAGCCTGGCAGTGGCGAGCGTCGTGCTGGGCGGCGCGCAGGTGCTCGTCAGCACCTTTGTCAATCCGGTGCTCGGCGGCTTGACGATTGCCGTTCTTGCGGCTTTGTTGCTGCGTTTCCGTCCTGAGGGTTTTGCACGTGGCTGACCGTCCCGTTTCTCTTCCGCTCGCCGCGCGCGGCGCGACCGCGTGGAGCTTGCCCGTCGCGGTCGGCGTCGTCGCGCTGGTGCTGATCGCCGTGGGCAGTGTGACGATGCCCGCGTTTCTGATCAACAACCTTATCCGCGGATTCCTCTATGCGGTCGTCGCCATTACCGTCGACCTGCTGTGGGGCTATGCCGGCATCCTGACGTTCGGACAGTCGGCGTTCTTTGGCATCGGTGCCTATGCGGCGGGGCTCATCTTTACGCACGTCGGCTTTTCATTGCCGCTGGCGGCCGGCGCACTTGCGGCAAGTGTCGTCGCGGCGTGGGTGGTGTCGCGCATCATCGGATGGCTGGCGTTTTATCACGGTGCGTCGCCGCTGTATGCGTCCGTCGTGACGCTCGTGCTGCCCATCGTGCTCGTGCAGGGTATCTACTCCGGCGGCGAGTTCACCGGATCGAGCAGCGGCCTGTCGGGCTTCGAGAGCTTCGACATCCCGCTCGAGGCGTGGTTCTGCATCACGGGAACGATGCTGGTGGTGGTCGCCGCATTCGCGTGGCTGTTCGTGCGCAGCGACGCGGGCCAGTTGCTGGTCGCGATTCGCGAGAACGAAGTGCGATGCGAATACCTCGGCATCGATATTTCCCGCTACAAGCGCAAGCTTTCGGATGTCGCCGCGATCATCGCCGCGCTCGCAGGGTTCCTGTTCGCCTGCGTGCAGATGGTGGTCGCGCCGGAGTATGCGGGCTTCGTCTTTGGCACCGAACTGGTCATCTGGGTTGCACTCGGCGGGCGCGGCTCGCTGATCGGCCCGATCTTCGGCACCATTCTGATCGATGTTGGCAGCGCGTATCTCAGCGGCAGCCTGCCGTACGTCTGGACCTTGCTTGTCGGCGTGGCGTTCGTCGTCGTGATCGTGGCGATGCCGCGCGGACTCGGGCCTATCGTCGCGGCTGCCGCGCGGCGTGCCGTGCCGGTGCGAGCGCGCCGAAAGCCGCTGGCGATGACATTCACCGCCACGCCCGAGCGCGCCCGCAACGACTCCGGTGCGCGCGTACCGGCGCTTTCGGTGCACGACGTGCGCAAGCACTTCGGCACACTCAAGGTGCTGGACGGCATTACGTTCAAGGCGCATGCGGGTGAACTGCTGAGTCTTATCGGTCCGAACGGGGCGGGCAAGAGCACGCTGATGCGCTGCATCGCGGACGGCTCCGAACGCTCGGACGGCACGGTCGAACTCGGCGGCACCGATATCCGCAAGCTCGCGCCATACGACTGCGTCGCACTCGGCGTGGGCCGCAAGTTTCAGACAGCGACCGTGTTCGATTCGCTCACGGTGGGCGAAGCGTTGCGCGTCGCGCGGTACCGGATCGAACCGCCGTCGCGCTGGCGGCGCGAAGCAACGCTTGCGCTGCCACAGCCCGCGCTCGATGTCCTGCGCCTCACTGGCCTCGATCGCATGGCGGAGCGCGAATGCCGTTATCTGTCGCATGGACAGAAGCAGGCGCTGGAACTGGCAATGGTGCTCGCGCTCGAACCGCGCACCATTCTGCTCGATGAGCCGACGGCGGGCCTGACGAAACAGGAGCGCACGCAGATCGGCGAGATCTTTGTGTCGCTGTCGACTCGCTATGCGCTGTGCCTGCTGCTGGTCGAACACGACCTGGAGTTCGTGCAGCAAATCAGTTCGCGCATCATCGTGTTGCACCAAGGACGCATCGTGATGGACGGGGGCGTGGACGAAGTCGTCAAATCCGAACTTGTGCGCGCGGTGTACGCCGGAGAAACGCACGCAGCGCACAGTGCAGCAGGAGATCAGGCATGAACGCGCAGCCGATCGTCAAAGCGACCGCGCTGAAAAGCGGTTACGGCGAGGCGATGGTCCTCAAGGGTATCGACCTGAGTCTTCAGCGCGGCGACGTCGTGGCCGTGCTCGGCAAGAACGGCATGGGCAAGTCGACGCTCCTCAAGACCTTGATGGGTTTCATCAAACCGGCGGCGGGCGAGATCGCCTACTTCGGCGAACCAGCGGCCTCTCTCACGCCGAACCGGGTCGCCCGTCTCGACGTGGCCTACATTCCGCAGGAAAAGGCATTGTTCCAGGACCTGACCGTGCAGGAGAATCTGCGCCTCGCGCTGCCGCGCGACCGCGACTTCGGCCCGAAATTCGAGCGGATCCGCGACCATTTTCCGTTTCTTGCCGAGCGCATGAAGCAGAAGGCCGGCACCCTGTCGGGTGGCGAACAGAAGATGCTGCTGGTCGCGCGCGCCCTGATTCGCCAGCCGAAACTGATTCTCATCGATGAAATCACGGAAGGCATGCAGCCTTCAGTGATCGAGCGGCTCACGCGCATTCTCGTGCGCGAACGCGATACCGCAGGCACGGCGATGGTCATCGTCGAACAGCATGTGCAGTTCGCCTTTGCCGTTGCAAACCGCTTCGCGGTGCTCGAGCTGGGCGAGATCCCCGCGCAGGGCGCGACAGCCGACCCGGCGGCGGCAACCACCGTGCAGCGCTACTTGTCACTCTGAGACCGACTGGACACTCGACATGACGTTTTCGATCGTTGGACGTTGCGCCCGCACGGGTGAGCTCGGCGTCGCCGTCAGCACGGCGGTGCCGGCGGTCGGCTTGATGTGCCCGTACTTGCGTGCGGGAGTCGGTGCGGTATCGACGCAATCGTGGGTCAATCCTTATCTCGCAATGCACGCGCTCGACAGCCTGGAACAGGGCGACAGTGCCGACGCCGCGCTCGAGCGCGTGCTGCGCACGGACTCGGCTGCGGCGCTCAGGCAGATCGGCATCGTCGACGCTCAAGGACGTAGTGCGGTATGGACCGGCAGCGACTGCACCGCGTGGGCGGGACACCGGCGCGGCGCGGATTACACCGTTCAGGGCAACATGCTCACGGGCGCCGAGACCGTCGAAGCGATGGCCGACGCATTCGAATCGCGCGCCGGGGAAGCACTCGACGAACGCTTGATGGCCGCGCTCGAAGCAGGCCAGGCGGCGGGCGGCGATCGGCGCGGACGGCAGTCGGCGGCGCTGCGCATCGTTCGGACCGAAACCTATCCGGCGCTCGATCTACGGGTCGACGAACACGCCCAACCGGTCGCCGAATTGCGCCGGGTGCTGGCCGTGGCGCGCCATCAACTCATCCCGTTCATCGACGCCATGCCGACACGCGACGATCCTGGCCGTGCCCCACCGTCGGAGGTCACGCAATTGTTGCTGAAGGCACCGGCGGCCCGCCCGGGCGGGGCGGACGCCATGCATGCTCAGGCGGCACAGGTGCTCGCGCGATGGATGGGGGCGTCGTTCACGCCGGACCGGCTCGCGCATAACCTGACGTTGTACGGCGGCATCCTCGCGGAGATCGAGCGCTTGCGTGAAATCGATCTGGCCGGGTTGCATCCGGCGGTCGTCTTCGAGCCGGTGCGCAGCCAGCTTGCGGGCACGCGCAAAGGCGACCATGTCTGACGCGCTGCAGGAACTGGACATGACCGAGGTGGCCGAGCGGATCGCCGCCGGCACCTTGTCGAGCGCGACTGTCACCGAGGCGACGCTCAGCCGCATCGGCAGGCTCGACGGTGATCTCAAGGCGTTCGTTCACGTGAATGGCGAAGTCCTCGCCGCCGCCGTTCGCTGCGACGAGGAAGCCGCTGCCGGACGTTTGCGCGGGCCGTTGCACGGCGTGCCGGTAGCGGTGAAAGACAACTATCTGAGCGTCGACATGCCGACGACGGCGGGTAGCCGCGCGCCCGGCTATCGATGGCCGATGGAAGACGCGGCAGCCGTGGCGCGTTTGCGTGACGCCGGCGCGATCATGCTCGGCAAGACGCGCACACACGAATTTGCGTGGGGCACCGAAACGCCGCCGACCACGAATCCCTGGGACCGCTCGCGCATTCCGGGCGGCTCGAGCGGCGGCTCCGGCGCGGCGCTGGCGGCGCGGCTCGCGTATGCGGCACTCGGCTCGGATACCGGCGGCTCGATCCGCATCCCGGCGAGCTTGTGCGGTGTCGTCGGGCTGAAGCCGACGTTCGGCCGCATCAGCCGGGCGGGCATCGTGCCGCATAGCTGGTCGCTGGATCATGCGGGACCGCTTGCCCTGAGTGTTCGCGACGCCGCGCTGCTGCTGCAGGTGCTCGCAGGCTACGATCGCAACGACGCCGCGAGCGCCGACGTGCCGCTACCCGATTTCTCCGCGCAACTGGCGGCGGGCGTGGGCGGCCTGCGCATCGGCGTGTGCCGCAACCACTTCTTCGGACAAAACGAGGCGGACGTCGAACGCAGCGTCGAAGCGGCGATCGGCGAGCTCGCTGCGCTCGGTGCCGAGATCGTCGAATTCGAGGTGCCGAACCTGAAGTACGGTCTTGGCGCGATCTACGCGATCGAGTTGGCGTCGTCAGCGGCGTATCACGACCGTGCGTTGCGCGACGGCGCCACCTCCGCGATGGCGAACGATGTCCGGGGGCTCGTTGAGATCGGGCGGCTCGTGTCGGCGGCGGATTATCTGCGCGCCGAGCAGTTGCGCACACAGCTCATCCGCGACTTCGGGGCGGTGCTGGAACGCGTCGATGTGATCGTGACGCCCACGTCGCCCGTGACGGCTTGGAAGAGCGGCCAGGAAGCCGTCATCACAGGCGGTCTCGAGGAAAGTCCGCTCGCGGCGTCCTGGCGTCTCACGTACCCGTTCAACCTGACCGGGATGCCGGCCGTATCCGTGCCGTGCGGCTTCGACCAGCGCGGCTTGCCCATCGGCCTGCAGATCGCCGGCGCGCCATTCGACGAGGCCACCATGCTGCGTGTCGCCGCCGCCTACGAAGGCGTGCATCGCTGGCATGCGTGTGTTCCGCCGATGACGTCCTGAGCCGAACCACACTACCGGAATCGACCTTCATGGAAAGTGCCAGCAAGACCGGAATCGCCTGCGTACAGATGCATCCGCGCGTCGGCATGAAAGCGGACAATGTCGCGCGGAGCGTCGAGCTGATCGAGCAAGCGCACGCGCGAGGGGCGCAGCTCATCGTGCTGCCCGAGTTGTGCAACTCGGGCTATGTGTTCGAGTCTCGCGAGGAGGCGTTCGCGTTATCCGAAACAGTCGACGGCGGTCAGACCATTCGCGTCTGGCGCGAGCTCGCGGCCCGCCTCGCCGTGACACTGATCGCCGGGTTCGCCGAGCGCGACGGAGACGTGCTCTACAACGCGGCGGCAGTCATCGGTCCGGACGGCTTGCTGGGGCGCTACCGCAAGCTTCACCTGTGGGGCGAGGAGCAACTGTTCTTCGAACCCGGCAATCTCGGTGTGCCGGTCTTCAATACGCCCTTCGGGCGGATTGCCTGCGCTATCTGCTATGACATCTGGTTCCCGGAAGTCTTCCGGCTCGCGTCCCTGGGTGGAGCGGATGCGCTGTGCGTACCGACCAACTGGGTGCCAATGCCCGCCCAACCCGATCATCTGCCTGTGATGGCGAACATCCTCGCGATGAGCGGCGCGCATTCGAACGGCATGGTCGTGGCGGCGGCCGATCGCGTCGGCACGGAGCGCGGACAGCCGTTCCTCGGCAACAGCATCATCGTGGACAGTCGCGGCTGGCCGCTTGCCGGACCGGCAAGCGCCGACAGCGAGGAGGTGCTGGTCGCGCAGGTCAGTCTCGTCGACGCGAGACGCCATCGCCAGCTCAACGCTTTCAATCATCTCCTGCGCGATCGGCGGGCCGAAGCCTACACGGGACCGGCCCGCGATGATACGCCACGCGGCGGCCGCAAACGCACGGCCTTCCGACGCGCCAGGCCGCCCGGTCCCACCATCCGAATGCACGGAGTTCATGCATGCGTCTGTTTCCACGTGAAGTCGACCGATTGTTGCTGCACCAGGCTGCGCAGCTGGCAAGCGCGCGCCGGGGTAGGGGCTTGCTGCTGACCGAGCCCGAGGCGCGCGCGCTGATCGCGGATGCCATCTGCGAAGGGGCGCGCGAAGGCGGTACGGTTGCCGATATGGTAGCGCTCGCTTCCGCGCTCGTCACCGATGACGACGTGATGCCCGGCGTCGCGGAGCGTATCGACGTGGTGATGGTCGAAGCGTTCTTCCCCGACGGCCAGAAGCTGGTGTGCGTGCACGATCCCATCGGCCCCGGCAAGCGCGCGACCCATACGCCGCCACTGCCGCGCTGGAAGTTGGGCGAGGCGCCCATCGTCGTCAATCGCGACCGGGCGACCCTTCGCCTGCGCGTCGACAGCATTGCCGACCGGCCGATCCAGGTCGGCTCTCACTATCATTTTTTCGAAGTCAATCCTGCGCTGCGGTTCGACCGCGCTGCGGCCTACGGCTACCGGCTCGACATTGCATCGGCGACGACCGTGCGCTTTGAGCCGGGAGACACCCGCGATGTCGATCTCGTCGCGATCGGTGGCGCGCGGGTGGTGCACGGCCTGGCGGGTCTGGTAGACGGCGCACTGGACGACCCCGCCGTTCGTCATGCCGCCATGGCGCGGCTCGCCCTCTTTCTGGAGGATTGATCGATGGCGCACAGCATCGAGCGCTCGCGCTACGTCCAGCTGTATGGTCCGACCACGGGCGATAGCGTCCGGCTCGGTGACACCGGTTTGTGGGCCCGGGTCGAAGCCGACTTGTGTGCCGGCGGCGACGAGCTCGTGTTCGGCGCGGGCAAGACGCTGCGGGCGGGCACTGGCTGCGATGGCGCGTTGACCGCGGCTGACGGCGTGCTCGATCTGGTGGTCACGAATGCGCTCATCATCGACGCGGTCGCAGGCATCATCAAGGCCGACATCGGGATCAAGGGCGGTCGCATCGTGGGCATCGGCAAGGCGGGCGACCCGAATGTCATGGACGGCGTGACGCCCGGCCTGACCGTCGGCGTGAATACGGACATTCGCGCCGCGGAAGGGCTGATCGTGACAGCGGGCGGGATCGACTGCCACGTGCATTTCATCGATCCGGGGCAGGTGGACGAAGCCTTGTGCGGCGGCATCACCACGCTGATGGGCGGCGGGCTCGGCCCCACGACCGTGCCGATCGCCTCGACCGGCACCCGCAATCTCGGGCTGATGCTGCAGGCCGCCGAGGCCTTCCCGGTGAATTTTGGGTTCATCGCGAAAGCGGCGTCGCATGCGGTTGCGCCGCTCATCGAACAACTCGCCTCGGGCGCAGCCGGACTCAAGATCCACGAAGACTGGGGCGCGACGCCCGCTGCGATCGACGCCGCGCTCAGGGCTGCGGAGATCGGAGGCGGACAGATCCAGTTGCACACGGACACGCTCAACGAATCCGGCTTCGTCGAGCATACGATGCGGGTCATCGGCGACCGGTGCATTCACGCATACCACGTCGAGGGTGCGGGCGGCGGACATGCGCCCGACATTATCCGCATCTGCGGCAGGGCGAACGTGCTGCCTTCCTCGACCAATCCGACCAATCCGTACACGGTCAACACTTTCGACGAGCATTTCGACATGGCGATGACAAGCCATCATCTGAACCCGCGCCTGGCCGAGGACGTGGCCTTTGCGGAAAGCCGCATCCGCCGCGAGACGATCGGCGCGGAGGATGTACTGCACGACCTCGGCGCAATCAGCGCGATCGGCTCGGACAGCCAGGGCATGGGACGGATCGGCGAAACCGTCCCGCGATGCTGGCAACTGGCCGAGCATATGCGGGCGTTGCGCGGCAGTCTGCCGGAGGACCGTGGCACCGGCGCGGATAATTTCCGCATCCGGCGCTACATTGCGAAGTACACGATCAACCCGGCGCGCATGTTCGGTATCGACGGCGAAGTGGGTTCGATCGAAACCGGCAAGCTGGCAGATCTGGTGTTCTGGCGGCCGGACAGTTTCGGTGCGAAGCCCGAGATGGTGATGAAGTCGGGCTTCCCGGTGTGGGCGCCGCTCGGCGAGGCAAACGCTTCGCTGATGACCTGCGAGCCGCTGCGCTATCGCCCGATGTGGGGTTATTTCGGGCGCGCGCCGCAGGCGCTCGGCGTGCGCTTCGTCGCGCCGCCCTCGATCGCCTCGGATCTTGCACGGCAACTCGATCTGAAGGCCACGCTTGTAGCCGTAACGGACACGCGGGGACTGACCAAGCGGGACATGCTCTTTAACGACACGCTCGCACCGATCACGGTCGATCCCGAGACTTTTCGCGTTCATGTCGACGGCCAGCCCATCGACAGCGCGCCGGCCGTGCGCGTGGCGCTGGGTGCGTCTTTCATGCTGAAATAGGAGAAACACGATGACGGCAGTGCGTCTGGGTATCGGCGGGCCGGTTGGCAGCGGGAAGACGCGGCTCGTTGAACGCCTGCTGCCAGTCTTTGCGCACGAGGGCGTGGCCGTGGCGGTCATCACCAACGATCTGGTCACACGCGAGGATGCAGAGCGCGTCAAACGCTCGGGGTTGATCGACCCGGAACGGGTGGTCGGCGTCGAAAGCGGCGCGTGCCCGCATACCGCTATCCGCGAAGATCCGTCGGTGAATATCGAGGCGGCCGACTGGCTGGAGCGTCGCTTTCAGCCGGACGTGATCCTGATCGAGAGCGGCGGCGACAATCTGGCGGCAACCTTTTCGAGTGAGTTGGCGGACTGGTGGGCATTCGTGATCGACGTGGCGGGAGGCGACGACATCCCGCGCAAACGTGGCCTGGGCGTGCTTCGCGCCGATTTGCTGGTGGTCAACAAGATCGACCTCGCACCGCACGTCGACGCCGATCTGGCGCGCATGCGTGCCGACGTGGCCACCGCCCGCCCAGACCGGCCGTCGATCTTTACCGACTTGCGCAGCGGCAACGGCGTGCGCGCCGTGTTCGACGAGATCGCACGGTCAGCGTTGTTCGGGCGCCTGCCCGGATGACGGGGGGCCTGTTGTCGATGCGCTTCGTGCGCGACAGCGAGGGACGCACGCGGCTGGCGCAGCGGCGCCAGTGCTACCCGCTGACCACCACGGCAGTCCTGCCGACGACGCACGGGCCCGGCGCGCTCATCTATGTCCAGAACGCGGCAGGCGCGGTGTTCGGCGGCGACCGGCTGGCGATCGATATGTGTCTGGAAGCAGGCGCAGCCGTTTGTGTGTCCACCCCCTCGGCCACGCGGCTACAGGGCGGCGCCCTGTCGGTGCAGAAGACCGAAGTGTCGGTCGGTCGCGGCGCGTTTTTCGAGTCGGTGCCGGACATGATCATTCCGCACGCGCTCGCGCATCACCGGCAGCAGACATCGATCGATCTGGCCGACGACGCGAGCGCAATCATCGTGGACACGCTTGCGCCGGGCCGGGTGGCACGCGGCGAAAGCCACGCCTACCACGGGGTGTCGCTGCGGTTGCAGGCGCGCTTCGGCGGCGTGCCCGTATTGCACGATGCATGCTCTTTTTACCCGTCCGACGCGGACCCGGCGCTGGAGGGCAGCTTGGGAAAGGAGGGCTACGTCGGCAGCCTGTTCGCGCTGTGCCGGGATGGCCGGCAAGACGCACTGGCCGAACGTATCGATGCGGCGCTTGCGGCGCTGCCGGGCGTCTACGGCGGCGCGCTGCCACTCGCGTCCGGGCACGGCGCGGTCGCCCGCTTTCTGGCCGGCGACGCCCCGCTTTTGCGCAAAGCGACTTACGTAGCATGGAATGCCGCACGGCGCCACCTTCGCGGCCTGCCGGCGCCCACACTCAGGAAATAAGGACAGATGGAACTCGTCACGCAGATTCTCGGCCGCGCCGATGCGCCCGAATTCACAGGCCGTGAGGTCGATCGCATCGGCATTGCGTCCGCGGACGCCGGACGTCGCAGGATGCGGCTGCGCAGCGAACGCGGCGTCGATGTCGGAATCGATTTGCCTCGGCAGAACTGGTTGTTCGACGGCGCGGTGCTGCACGATGACGGCGCGCGTGTCGTCGTCGTCGTCCGTTTACCGGAGCCCGTGATGGTGATCGCGCTCGCGGCTCTCACGTCCGAGGCGGCGTTCCGTATCGGTCATGCGTTGGGCAACCGGCACAGCCAGTCCGAGTGGCGCGGCGAGGAGATCATCGTCCCGGTGACGGATACGGCCGAGCTGACGGCTCGCCCCGTGCTCGCGCTCGGACTGCCGGGGC
The DNA here is from genome assembly GCF_031570135.1 of Paraburkholderia sp. USG1. Taxonomy (NCBI): domain Bacteria; kingdom Pseudomonadati; phylum Pseudomonadota; class Betaproteobacteria; order Burkholderiales; family Burkholderiaceae; genus Paraburkholderia; species Paraburkholderia sp. USG1. The sequence continues at coordinate 122,335 of NZ_JAMWXW010000019.1, forward strand.
TGACCGTGCGCTTCGCGCAACGGCCGTTCGCCGCCGATGCTCCTCCCACATGCGCTGGCGCCGTACACGAGCATCATCCGTCGCATCATGCCCACGGTCATCATCATGGTCACGATCACCATCACGCTCATGGTTCCGATCACCAAGGGCAGTGAGGCCGTGCGCGCGACTGCCTTGCTCGCATTGATGCAACTGTCGGACGCCGCGCTGCCGATCGGCCGTCATGCGCACGCGATGGGACTGGAGGCGTTGCTGCATGATCGCCGTGTCACCACGCCTGCCTCACTGCGGCAAATGATCGTCTCGGCGCTGATGCGCGGCGCGGCGCGCGCCGATGGCGCAGCTACGGCTCTGGCGCACGACGCGCATCAGGCCCGGGATGCAAAGGCGCTTAGCGAGCTTGACGCGCGGCTCGACCTGCTCAAGCTGACGAAGCCGGCCCAGGATGCATCGCGCCGATGCGGTAGCCGGCTGGCTGCGCTGGTCCCGCTGCTCGGCGCCGACGCGGTCTTGCTGCACTACGTTGGCGAAGTTGCCGAGCGGCGCACGCCAGGCCATCTCGCGGTCGTGTCGGGCGCCGTCGCGGCAGGCGCCGGGATCGGCCGCGCAGACGCCGTGCTGGTCGAAATGCGGGGCATAGCGGCAATGATCCTCTCGGCTGCGGTGCGGCTGGATATCGTGCCGGCAACGGCATCGCAGGGCATGCTGGCAGAGCTCGCGCCGGCGATCATCGCTGCCACGGAAGTCGCCCTTGGTACCGGCCCCGACGACATGGAGTGCAGTGCGGCGGCCGGGCTTGAGATCGCCGCGATGCGTCACGCCCGCAACGAAGGACGGCTATTTGCAACCTGAAGGCTCTGGAAAGGAAAAGTACATGCAGCAAGACCGGATACTGCGCGTGGCGCTGGATTGGGCCGTCGACGAGATCGACCCGCCGCGATCGTTCGGCGGCTGGAATACCGGTCGCGTAGTGCAGCAAACGCACGAAAGCCTCGTGGAAGACGACTTCGATACGCCACCCAGCCCGCCCGACGCAGCCACGCGGATTGTGCCGCGCCTGGCCACCCGTGTAGAGAACTCCGCCGATGCGCGCCGCTTCGTGTTCCATCTGCGTCAGGACGTGCGCTTCCATGACGGCGCGCCGCTGGATGCACACGCTGTCGTCGTCAATTACGAACGCATGATACGTCGCGATTCGCCGCATTATTCGCCGGTGGTCGCGGACTTCAACCGGACCGGCGTCGAATCGATCGAGCATGTGCGTGCGCTCGATACGAACACGGTGGAGTTCATGCTCGACCAGCCGTTTCCTGAGTTTCTCCGCTATATGACGCAGGAAGACGCGCCCGGCGCGCAATCGTTGATCAGTCCGCTGGCGCTTCACAAGTGGGGGCCGGACGGTTGCGCGGACCGTGCGCCCGGAACCGGCGCGTTTCGCTTCGACCGCCGTTTCGACACCGCAGGCGGATCGGCAGTGGCGTTATCGCGCAACGCATCGTATTGGGACGGGCCGCCTTCGATCGACGGTATCCGCTTCCTGCCTTTCCTCGATACCGGCGATCGCGTTCGCGCACTGGTGGAGGGCAGGGTGGATGTCGCCTACGGCGTCGAGGGCGCCGACCTCGACGATCTTTCTGCACGGGGCTTCGTCGTGCCGGCGTTCTCGCCGCCTTACCTTTGGTATCTCGTGTTCAATCTCCGCGACGAGCACATGAACGACGTGCGCGTGCGGCAGGCCATCGCCTGTGCGATCGACAAGGAAGCTTTGTGCCGCGCGCTGTTCCCGGGCGCCGCGCAGCCCGCTACCAGTGCGATCCCGCCGGGTGCGCCGGCGCATGACGCCAGCGCACCCGAGCGCTACCCCTATGATCCGGCGCGCGCGCGGGCGTTGCTGAACGCGGCGGGTGTCGTCGATACGCTGACCTTGCGTGTCGTGGCGGCGCGCGCAGGCTCGGCCCAACTGAACCCCGGAGCGATTTACGACTGCATCGCTCGCGATCTCGCCAAGGTGGGCATCGATCTGGAAGTGACGCTGCATGCCGACTGGGTGGCTTATTGCAACCAATGGCGGGAAGGTGCGCCGACCGGCATCGCCTTCAGCGAAATGAGCTGGGCGATGTCCTGCGATCTATGGCTGTCGCAGGTGCTGCACGGCAAGAACGCATCGCCGCGCGGCTTCAACGCGGGTTATAACGCAGACAGCGTATTGGATACCTTGCTCGACCGGGCGCGCGGGACCGTAGCGGCCGGTGACCGTAGCGCACTCTACCGGGCCGCGGATGCACGCGTCATGGAGACGTTGCCGATCCTTCCGTTATTTACGTCGCGACGGGGAATGATTGCCTGGTCGTCCAGGGTGACAGGCATGACGGTCGTCAATCAGTGCTGGCAGGATTTTCGGCGGATAGGACTTAAGTGAGAACCGCACGACCGGGTGAAGGTGACGTGTTTAGCGCCGGTCCGGACTTTTTCTGTTCGACAAACTGTGTGCCTTCGTACGCGAAGATGGTTTGCGATTTCCGATTTTCTGTCGTCTCGGGACATGATACGGAGGAGCTGTTTCGCTAGACCTTTTCAATGCAAGCCATCCGGAGGTGGCGAAGCACATGAAGCTTTCGCAAACGGATAGCGAGTCCACCGAGGATTTCACGGACGACCTCAAGCGCTTCCTGAATGCGCTGTGCAATGAGGGCTAGCCTAATGCCCTGAGGGTGAAGGCGAAGCAGCGCCCGTGGTTGACGTAGTGCTCAAGGGCTTTGTCAACTTACCGAGAGTGAGACGGCACGGCGGCAGATACGACTACTGGTCAGAAAGCAGTCGACGGATTTTGGGCGAGTTCGGCGAAGTCGCGCCATGCAACGAACCGAGCTGCGAGTTGTTTGCGATAGAGTGAAGCACGCAGCAGATGCCGCTTGAGCGCGAAATGTTGTCGGATCGGCCCGAAGCACGAGAGAAATTTCTGTGTGCGGTTAGGGTCGCGAAAGCCGCGCATGCGCCGCTCGCGCTCGCGTGTCGGTTGGTGGCTATTCTCCGCGCGGTTGTTCAGCCGAGCTGCCGCTTTGACGAACACATGCTTCACGTTCGCAAGCTCCGGGATCTCGGCTTTTGCCGCCGGATAGCTGCGCAATTGATCGGTGACGATCTTGCGCGGCACCGGGCTCGAACGCAGCACACGCTTGAAGAAGCGTTTGGCGGCAGCCTTGTCGCGCCGCTTTTGCACCAGGATGTCGAGTTCGGCGCCATGCTCGTCGACCGCACGCCACAGCAGATACGGTTCGCCACGCAGGGTGACGAACATCTCGTCGAGGTGCCACGTGCTACCCGGCTTGCGCCGCGCGGCTTTCATCCGGTGAGCAAAGCCCTTGCCAAACTTGTCGCACCAGCATCGGATCGTCTCGTATGTCACGATCACCCCACGCTCGAAGAGCAGTTCCTCGATGTCGCGCAAGCTCAACTGAAAGCGGAAATACCAGCGCACAGCGCAACTGATGACTCCGGCTGGAAAACGGTGACCGTGATAGAGCGATTTCGATTTCTTCATCCCGCCATCTTACGTGACTGACACAACAACCTGACAACGCCTAGGCGAGGATTCGCTCGTGCAGATAACGGGTATGCGTATTCAGCTGCTTCATCTGCTCATGCACCGACGCTATGACGGCCGGGTGACAATGACCGATGCTGGCGACGTTGTTATACATGTCCAGATACTTATCGCCGTGAACGTCCCAAAGATATTGCAGCTGGCCGCGTACGAGATGAACGGGCTTTCTGTAGAACAACCGATAGGAACCCCCCAGCAGTTGCTCCCGCTTCTGCGTAAGTTGGCGGGTGTATTCATCCAGTGTTGCCGCGTTCTCAGGACGGAAACTATTCGTGTCCATAATGGTTGACCGGGTACCCATGACTAATTGCTCCACATTTAAAAGCGGTCTGAGATCAGGATGACGTTTCACGCGCTCGATAGACGAACGGGAACGAGAGTCCGCCTGTCAGACCCGCTTGAGTATTCAGAAAAAGTTGCTCCATTCCGCCGGCGATCTGTCGAACGGCGACGAGCGGAAGTGGATTCGGAACTGCCGGTGTGGGTCAGTGCAGCGCAGGCGCGCAGGCAGGACCCTTTGCGCCGGTCGTGACCTGTCTCGAGAACAAGCGGTCCACCCGGGCAATTTCCTCTGGCGACTGTTTGATCGCGAGCGCAAAAATCACGAAGACGATAAAGTTCGCGGCGAGCCCGACGATCCCGCTTGTCAGCGAGCCGAGTGCCCGAATATCGTCCGGATAAATGGTCGTCAGTACGATTGCGATCGCAATGCCGACCAGCATGCCGGCAATCGCCCCCTGCTTGTTTCCGCGCTTCGAAAAGATCCCGAAGAAAAGCGGCACTGCCAGCTGGATAATCCCTTGATACGAGATCTGCGCAAGCAATTGCAGTCGACTGTAATCGAATGTCAGGTACGCGATCACGGCAGCAGCAACAATGAATACGACCATTCCGGCCTTCGACAGCACCATGAGCTGCCGGTCGGAGCGCGGAGTATTCCAGGTCGCAATGTCATTTGCGAATTGTGTGCCGCACACCTGCACGCAACCGTCCACGTGTCCGATACTGGCTGCGAGTACGATGACGGTTGCGAGCGCAAGCAGCCACGGGCCGCCGATATCCGCGAGAGCGACGAACCAGCCGTCCTGCGGATGTGCTGCAACCTTGGGATCGTGGCTCGCCGTCGCGGCAAACAGCATCAGGATGCAATAGAACCCGCCAACCAGCAACATCGTCAACAGCGTGCCCTTCTTGACTGCGCGTACACCGCTCGCCGTGTAAATCCGCTGGAAGCTCATCGGCCAGCACATCGACCCGATCACGCCTGTGAAGATCAGGCTAAACATGTACCAGGGACCATATGCCGTGCGAGCGTCCCCCGGGATCAGGAGCATCCTGGCCGGAAGCTGGGAGAGGTTCGAAAAGGGCGCGTGGTTGCCCATCAACAGCAATATGCAGACTACCGCGCATACCACATACGCGACGATGCCTTGAAACATATCGGTCATGATGAGCCCGCGCATGCCCATGCTGACCGTCCAGTATTGACGGATGAGAACAACGGCAACGCCCACGATCAGACAGGTCGTAACGGACCACTGGCTGAAGCTGGCGAACTGGAACAACGTCCCGAGCGCCTGGATGCCCATCACGACCCACGGAAACACGGAGATAATTCCGATGATCGACGCAATCCGCTTGACGACCGGGCTGTTGTAGCGCATTCCGAGCAAATCTGGTTGCGTCGTCAGGTTGTACTGCGACCCCCACGACCATGCGCGATTCGCCATGAGGTACATCACCGTAACCCCGAGCGTGGCGTACACCATTCCATAGAAGCCGAGCACGCCGCCGACGGACAAGGCAAAGAATGCAGTGAACGTTGACCCCGGCCACCAGGAATTTGTATAACTCATTGCAACGTACCACGGACCGTAGGAACGTCCGCCGACCGCGTAGTCCGCGAAACTCGTGCTCCTCCGGTTGGTCGCATACAGTATCGCGATCATCACGACGAGAAAAATGGCAATCGTGCCAAACGTTATGAATACGGCTCCATTCGACGCGTTCATGCCAGCTCTCCTTCTTTCACGCAATCTCCGACCTTCCCTTCAACCAGGTACAGCACCCAGACGCCGAGTAAGACCAGAACCACATTGACCATCCAGTAAAAAATCGGTAGCGGTATACCGAGCACCAGAAGCGTGCTACCGCTGACACTGAGATAGAGCGGCGGAAACAGTGCCATCAGCAGTAGCAGGAAGAAATAAATACCAAACACGACTCGGATCAGGCGCCGCGGTGGTGACAGCATTGGCGTATTCACTTTCAGATGCTCCTTAAAGTTAAGGTTTTCTTCACATAAATTCAGGAATACTAAGTACAGTAGTTGTAATTAGCCGGTGATGACTTCGTCCTGCTACCCTCAAATCCTGTTACCTACCAGCCTGCCGATCTGACCATCGTCGAACAGCAGGAGAAGCTCATACCTGCCTTAGCCAGCTTTCCCATCTGATATCCTGCATGACAGTGCGAGCTCGCATGTACTTCCATATCCCGTACTTATAGAAATCAAAATCGATTCTGGAGACTGAACGCTGCACCATCGCCCATGCCGACCATTTAAGGTCAGCCAGCGCTTTGTAGAGCTGTACACGTGCAATTTCCCTGGGTCCAACGCGCCCAAAATATTCCTCGATCAGTTCCAGCTCCACCTGCTCATCGAAGAACATCTCGCCGAACCACATCGCAAGCTCGTAGTACCGGTCGTTATTCGACGCGTATTCGAAATCGACGAGCATGACTCGATGTGCTGCATCGAGCATGAAGTTGCCCGCGAGCGTATCGTTCATGCATGGCGCGAGATCGACGCCGGATGCCTCGAGCGCCCGCCGTGCGCGTGCGTATTGCCGGCACAACCATTCGTGATCGAGCGGACACGCCGCGCGTAGTGTGCCGCGCTGGTCCTCATGCTCGTCGATCATGTTGAATACGGTTTTCGTCTGCGTTAGCAATGGCTGGTCGTTAAACGCCTTCAGCGCCCGTAACGCGTTGTGCCGTACCGTGCCATTCAGAAAGTCGAGATTCGAAGACGAGTGCCATCCCTCCATGAACTCGAAAATTTCGACGCCGCAGTCTTCCATAAATGAGAAGACCGGAGCACCGTAACCACATTCAGCGGCGCGCACACTTGCCTCATGCGCGGTGCGGCGATCGATGAACATTTCCGTCCCGATGCCAGGGACCTTAAGGAAATACGTGGTTTTCTCGTGTCCGTTCGCAACCTCCACGCGCCAGTTCGAGTTGGAAATTCCACCGCTGACAGGCGAATAGCGGATCGCCCGCTCCGCCCAATCCGGCACGCGGCGAATGACGGACTCGATGTTGAATTCATCAGTTGTCTGTGCATCTCCGGGAGTTTTCATTTCACCTATCCTTTGAATGCTCGTAGCCAGCCCTCGAAACGCGGGTCCCGAATCGTCTGCCGACAGCGCTGTAGTGTCCATTGAGAAAGCTTGGTGAACTCAAGGCGGCGCGAGGACGTCGTGCCAAGCCATAGTCCCCACAACGTCCAGTACCAGTCGTCAACAAACGCATAGAGACGGCAGCGTGCGTAGTCGGCTTCTTCACACTGACCACTCCAAAACCTGATTCCGTCACGCCATTGCGGTTCAAACTGGTAAAGCTCATTCAGAACGACAGCGACGTCGTACCAGGCATCGCCCGTTCCACCTCGATCAAAGTCGACCAGGGCCAGCGTATCGTCAGGGCCAACCATCACGTTTGAAGCTGCACCGTCACCGTGTAGCGGGACAGGGGTGGTGTCGCGTCCACTTTCGAGCGCGCTCGATGCCATTTCGACGCACTCGTCGAGCCATTCATGACCTGACGGCAGAACGACGGCGTCGCGATCACACAGTGCGCGCAGGCGGGCAATATCGGCCACAAACGAGCGGTGAAATCCGGGATCCGGTCCGCAATGAACCTTGCGCTTGAGATCCCACAAACGCTCGAGTCGGTCAGGCGCAGTGAGATCGTCGACCCGTGCCCACCGCCACGCATCGTCCGGGAGCGCATCGAATAGCAACACACCGCGCTCGACATCGGCCAGATAGAGAGCTGGCGTGACACCGGTCAACGCTGCCGCCCGGCTGGCGAGTACGGTCTGCTCCACATCGATCAGCGGACGCATATCGTCGTACAGCACTTTCGCGTATCGTTTCTCGCCGTCGCCTGTTTGAACGAGAAATCCCGCCCATTCGGTCCGGAGGCGCATCGGCGACGCGACACCGCCAAGTCCGCTGCAGCTATACTCGAGCGCAGTCAGGTCCGTATCGGCGAGTGCCTCGATCAGGCGTGCCTGTTCGGAGGAGGTTTTCATTTCCCAACCCTCACCGACTGTTCTGCGTTGTCACGCAGAGCGTTTCCAACAGCGCACTTAGCGCGCGCAGGCCATTGTGCAGATCTGCCTCTTCCGTGAACTCAGCTTCGTTATGAGCGATGCCGCGATGGCTCGGTATGAAGAGCAGACAGGAGGGAACCGTTCGACTTAGACTGATCGCGTCGTGCCCGGCGACCGTCACGCTGTCGACGGACCGCAGCCCGAGCGATCTGCAAACGTCGTGTGCGCACTGTGCCAACCTGCTATCGAGCGCAACCGGCGCGCGTAGCTGACGGCTCTCCACTTCGACATGCGTGCCGGTCTGCGCAGCGATGTCGTCGAGTATCTGGGCAAAGCGTTTGCCGACGTCCTCGAGTCTATCTGTGGACAGGGAGCGGAATTCGACGTAGAGCGTCGCCTTCGATGGCACCACGTTTGGCGAATTTGGATAAACGTCGAGACGTCCCACCGAACCATGCATCTGGTCGCCGTGCTTCCCGACTTCCGAGTACACGGCCGAAATCGCGCGTGCAGCGGCCCGTAGCGCGTCCCGCCGCTGGTCCATCGGCGTAGGACCCGTGTGGCTTTGTTCGCCGTCAAAGCGCACGCGCAGCTTTAGGGCCGCCCAGGTTTCCCTCACTACGCCGATTGAGATCTGCTCCCGCTCGAGTCTTTCGCCCTGCTCGACATGCGTTTCCACGTATGCGGCGACCGGGATGTCGAGCATCTCTTCGCCGAGGTAGCCGATGCGCTCGAGCGCCTGGCACAACGTGATGCCCTGTGCATCGGTACAGGCGAGCGCGTCGTCAACCGATAACGCGCCAGTGAATACGCTGCTGCCCGTCAGGCTGGGCTGGAAGCGGGCGCCTTCTTCGTTTGTCCAGTCGACGACAGCGAGATTGCATGGAGGGCGAACGCCACGTTCCCGTAGCCGTCTTGCAATGCCGGCAATTGCGACTGCACCGGCAAGCACGCCGTAGACCCCGTCGAAACGTCCCGCACTCGGCTGACTATCAAGATGCGAGCCGCACAGCACGTAGGGCGCTGACGGGTCGAACGTGACGAGACCGAACAGGTTGCCGACGCGATCGACTTGCACATGGAAGCCATGGCGGACTAACCAGTCGCGCAGCAGGTCGCGTACACGGCCATCTTCCTCAGATGCGGCAAGTCGATGCAGACCTCCCGCGCTGGTTACGCCGATCGCCGAGGTGGCTCGAAACAGCGCATCGAACTCACTTATTGCATCGGCATCAGGCAAGTTGACTGCGATTGGAGAGCTAGGGATAGAGTATGTCGACATGTTCCTGTTCCATACGTTGACGATAGTCTCCTGGTGGCGGGAGATTCGTGACAAGAGTCGTGACTGCGCTGAATGGCAGGGTGTTGATGAACGTGCGATGGCCAAACTTGCCGTAGTCGGCGAGAATCACGCTTCGTACGCAATGCCTGGCGAGCGTCCGCCTCAACACTGCCTCGGGTTCCTCGTAATCCATGAAACCGAGTTCCAGGTCGATGCCGCCGATTCCCATGAACGCGATGTCGTAGTGGAACTGCCGGGAAAATTCGAGCGTATGAGGACCAATCAGCGCATTGTCGTTACGGCGAACATCACCAGGCGTGACGACCACATGGTTGTCGCTTTGCTGCGCGACGAGTTGTGCGATATCCAGTGAGTTCGTGACAATCCGTAACCGGCTGAATCTCGTCAACGCCTGCGCCATCGCAAATGTCGTCGTGCCGGTATCAAGAAAAATTGCCATACCCTCCTGGACAAATCCTGCCGCACACGTGGCGATCTGGGTCTTCGCCTTTGTCTGAAGTCGGCTGCGCACCTGCAGCGGCTGCTCCTCGCTGCTCCTTGGCGCAATCGCGCCGCCGTGAATCCGGCGGAGTTTGCCGATCGACTCAAGATATTTGAAATCCCGTCGAATGGTTTCTTCGGAAACCAGTAAAAGTGCTGCCAGATCAGATGCTTTCACGCGCTGCTGCGCGTCCAGCAAGCGCAGGATTTCCTGAATACGTGGCTGAGTGAGCATGAAGTGGTCGATCCCGGTGACTAGAGTCCTAGCAGTGTAGCGAGACCGTCGTGCCCTGCGTGAGGTACGCCCATCACGATGTGCGCGATGCGCGACCGTCACATCACGGGCGTCGGGCGCCGAAGTGACCCATCTCACTGATCGATCGTGAACCACGAAGCGTTGGCAACGTAGCATGGTGGGCCTCAGACGCCGAGCATCGGGGGTAGCCGATGCGCCCATGGCATGATTGCTTCGATGGCGGAGCAGAACTGCAGCACATCTGCGTCTGCGAAACGCGGACCCACGACCTGCAATCCAACTGGCAAACCCGTGTCGCTCCAGCCGCACGGCAGGCTCGCGGCCGGATTACCGGATAGATTGAACGGGTACGTGAAGGGCGTCCAACACGCCCAGGGCAACGCACTGTCATGCGTATCGAGTTCAGGCGGAGCGATGAGATCCGCGTCGAACGGAAGGATTGGCAGCGTTGGCGTCAGCAGGAAATCGTACGTGTCGAACAGCGCATGAACCTGGCAGGCGAACGTCGCTCGCCGCTGGATTGCAGTGAGATAGTCCTCGAGACTGTAATCTGATGCCCGGCCTATCAGCCTGGCGAACCCGGGGTCGAGCTGGTCCGCACAGTTTTTCAAGGTCTGGCCATACACGATACCGCGCCCGGCGACCCAAAGCGTTTCGAACGTGGGGAGCGGATCATGCCAGCCGAGCACCGGCATTTCCAGGTCGATCGGGAGCGCACGTGCAATTCGCTCAACAGCTGCGCCGACGACACGCGATATTTCCGGATCAACATCGACACCAAATAGCGTTGGACAGAACGCGACGCGTACCCGCTTCAACGGCTCTTCGCAGCGTGCGAGATACGATCCGGTCGCTGCAGGCAACGCCTGGTGATCACGCGAATCGGGCCCGGCAAGAACGTCAAAAAGCAGCGCGCTGTCACGTACGGTCCGGGTGATGGGACCCGCGTGGCTCAGCATTTCTGTCGCCGACCAGGGCCACGTTGGGATGCGACCGTGGGACCCCTTCATCGCGAATACGCCACAAAACGCGCTGGGGATTCTGACCGATCCCCCTCCGTCCGAGCCGAGTGATGCAGGGACCATGCGCGCAGCAACCGAGATAGCCGAACCGGAACTCGACCCCCCACTTGTGAGGCGCGCATCCCACGGATTGCAGCCATTACCAAAAACCCGCGAATAGCTCGCCCCACTCCAGCCAAACTCGGTCGTCGCAGCTTTTCCGAGCAGGATTGCCCCCGCTTCCTTGAGCCGCCTGATAACGGGAGCATCTTCCTGCGGTACCCAGTTCATAGCGGTCAACGAGCCTCGCGTAGTGCGCAGCCCTGCGGTGGCAAACAGGTCCTTGATTGCGAACGGGACGCCGTGCAGGCCTCCACGCGTCCGGTTCTCTTTAGCCTCGCGCGTGAGGGTTTCCGCGTAGCGAAGCGCCTCTTCCGCATAGACGTCACCGAACGCATGCAATGTTGGATTGTGGGTTTTGATCGAATCCAGACAGCGCTGAACGAGCTCAACCGGCGTCAGTTCGCCGCATCGTATCGATGCGGCCGCGTCGGCGACGGTCGGCATTAAGTTCTTGTTTACTTGCGGATTCATGGCGGAATGGGGCGTCGTCATCAGCATTGATAGGGCGATTCCATTACAGGCAAGCCAAAAATCCGCGTCAAGAAAAATTTGTTGGGAATGTTGTGATTGTTGGTTTTGTTGGTTTTGGTTTGGTGCATAGATTCGACGTACAGCCGCAGATCTCACCCTGGTCGCTCTTGACGTCGATCGACGGCCAGTGGCATGAGCCAACCAGTCCGCGCGAGTTACCGGAGAGATTTGTCCCCAGGAGGGGTTCTGAAGCTGTGTCCGGGAGGCGGCCCTCCATCATGGACGCAGCGACCTGACGCGCGGCCGAAACTGTTCGTGGGCAGGCTTATGGCGCTCAAGATCAAGAGGGAGCGGAATTGTGTAGCTGTCGTCCACGAACGACCGGCGTTGCTATGACGGGCGTGGCCTTCGAAAGCGCGGGTAAAGTCTGGGATCCGGGATCCGTACCGCAGGGCTGAGTATGAAAACGATGAAAGAGCCTCAAAATAGCGCACGAGCTGCGTCGTAAGCCATTCATCATTCGATAATCAGCTGGGGACTCCTTACGACGTGCACCCGAGTGGCAACCAACAGTTGCCAGGGCAACTGCGTCGATCATTGCCTCACCTGGAGCAACCCAATAAAGTTATTGAGCGGCAGGCATTTCCCGCGCCGCGATGTGTGTTTTGAGGGCTCCGGTGCGCGCATTGGAGCCCTTTTTTCTCCACATCAACTGAAGAATTGACGACCGACGCCTGATTCGGCTATCTGCTGACCCGATGCTCATGGATTCGTCATTGTCCGGGAGCCGTGGTACCCGTCACACGCAGCGCGTTGGCAACCAGCGAAAACGCCGGAGAAGGCTGACGCCGGCTTGGGTAATACAGGTAATAGCCGGGAAAGGAAGCGCACCACTCGTTCAGGACGCGCACCAGACGGCCTTCCTTGATGTGCGGCGCGAATTCATCCTCGGGGAGGAAGGCGATGCCCAATCCCGCCAACGCGGCGTCCACCATGCCGGGCGACGTGTTAAAGATGAGCTGTCCGTTGACCCGCACATTCTGCCTCTTGCCCCGGCGCTCGAAATCCCAGACGTACAACCCACCTGCCGTCTGCATGCGCTGGTTGATGCAATTGTGGCTCAACAGGTCACGCGGCGTTTTGGGAACCGGGCGGGCAGCGAAGTATGCCGGCGACGCCACAACAGCCATGCGCACCGGCGGCCCGATGGGCACCGCAATCATGTCCTTGTCGATGGTGTCCCCCAGGCGCACACCCGCGTCGAAGCGATCGGCCACGATGTCCCTGAACCCGTAGTTGACATCGAACTCGACATTGATATCGGGATAGTCGCGCAATAGCGGCTTGAGCTTGGGCAGCAACGTTGTCCGCAGGACATGCTCACCGCAGGTAATCCGCACCGTGCCGGCTGGCTTGTTCCGCATCTGCGTCAGCTCATCCAGTTCGGCTTCGATTTCCTCGAAGCGATGGCCGATGGCCTTCAACAGACGTTCGCCCGCAGCCGTGGCCGACACACTGCGGGTGGTTCGCGTCAGCAGCCGGATCTCAAGCCTTGCCTCCAGGCCGGCGATGGCCTGACTGAGTGCCGACTGGGTCACGCCCAGCAAAGCAGCGGCACGCGTGAAGCTGCCTTCCCGCGCCACTGTCACGAAATACAGGAGATCGTTGAGGTTACGTCTGACCATGAGGGCCATCCTCAGAGGTGATTAATTAGCCGATCTTATATCCTCTTTAAGAATTCATTAGCTAGTCGGGCGCACCGTCCTGAAGGAAGATTCAGCATATGACCGCCAATGCGGCATCTATCTGAAAGTGAACGCCCCGAACATGAGCAAGCCATTCAACTGTGCGGAAAAAGAAGCTGCAGATCCCACGCGCAGCCAGGTAACGGATCGACGCGGCTTTCTGAAAGTGGCTGGAACCACCCTCACCGCACTGAGCGTTCTGTCTATCACTGGCAACATCGCCTTTGCTGCAAATACGAAAGCGAGCCCCGATATGTCCAATGGCGCAGACAATTTTTACCGGAGCGACAAGGTGACCTTGCAGACAGTCTCCTTCGACAACCAGTACAGGATGCAGGTCGCAGGCAATCTGTTTGTTCCAAACGGGTTCGACCGGAACGTCAGGCATCCCGCGATCATCGTCGGCCATCCGATGGGCGCGGTGAAGGAGCAAAGCTCGAACCTGTACGCGCAAAAGCTGGCCGAACAGGGCTTCGTCACCCTGGCGATCGACCAGTCGTTCTGGGGAGAGAGCGAGGGCCAGCCGCGCAACGCCGTCGCACCGGACATCTATGCCGAGGCATTCAGCGCGGCGGTGGACTACCTCGGTACGCAACCGTTCGTGGATCGCGAGCGCATTGGCGTTCTCGGTATCTGTGGCAGCGGCAGCTTCGTCATCAGCGCGGCGAAGATCGACCCGCGCATGAAAGCCATTGCAACAGTCAGCATGTACGACATGGGGGCGGCCAACCGTGACGCCCTGAACCACTCGCTGACGCTCGAGCAGCGCAAGCAGATCATCGCGGAGGCAGCGCAGCAGCGGTATGTGGAGTTCACCGGCGGAACGACACGGTACACCGGTGGGACGGTGCTGAAACTGGACGCCCATACCGATCCCGTGCAGCGCGAGTTCTACGACTTCTACCGCACTCCGCGCGGCGAGTTCACGCCGAAGGGCGTGTCGCCGCAGACCACCACGCGTCCGACGCTGACCAGCAACGTGAAGTTCATGAACTTCTACCCGTTCAACGACATCGAGGCGATCTCGCCGCGCCCGCTGCTGTTCATCAGCGGTGACCAGGCGCATTCCAGGGAGTTCAGCGAGGACGCCTACCGGCGCGCCGCCGAGCCGAAGGAACTGGTCTGGGTGGCGGGCGCCGGCCATGTCGATCTCTACGACCGCGTGGACCTCATTCCCTGGGACAAGCTCACGTCCTTCTTCAGCAGGCATCTGGCGCAGACGGTAACTTCATGACGGCACGACCCTGTGAGGCCCGAGATCAAGGCAACTTCTCCGCGGATACGACGAGCGAACGGGCCGGCTGTTGGAGCGGCGTATTCGCGATGTCGCTGTGCGTGTTCGCGCTGATCGCTTCCGAGTTCATGCCTGTCAGCCTGCTGACGTCCATGGCGAACGACCTCCATGTCACCGAGGGAATGGCCGGGCAGGGCATTGCGATCTCCGGGGCGTTCGCTGTACTGACCAGCCTGTCAATCTCCGCGCTGGCCGGCAGCCTGAACCGGAAGACCCTGCTGCTGGGATTGACGGCACTGATGGCCGTCTCCGGTGCCGTGATCGCGCTGGCATCGAACTATCCGGCGTATATGGCAGGCCGTGCGCTCATCGGCGTGGTCATCGGCGGTTTCTGGTCCATGTCGGCCGCGACGGCCATGCGGCTGGTGCCAGCCCATCAGGTGCCGCGCGCGCTGGCGATCTTCAACGGTGGCAACGCGCTGGCCACGGTGATTGCCGCGCCGCTGGGCAGCTATCTGGGCTTGGTCATGGGCTGGCGCGGTGCCTTCTTCTGTCTGGCGCCGGTGGCGGCGGTCACGCTGGTCTGGCAATGGGTCAGCCTGCCTTCGATGCAGCCCGAGGCCCGCGCAGCCGGCTCCCCCAACGTGTTCAGGTTGCTCAGGAGCCGCTCCGTCGCGCTCGGCATGGCCGCCTGTGGCGCTTTCTTCATGGGGCAGTTCGCCTTGTTCACCTACGTGCGGCCGTTCCTTGAAACGGTGACGCATGTCGGCGTGTCCACGCTGTCGCTCATCCTGCTCGTGATCGGGGTGGCAGGCTTCATCGGCACCGCGCTCATCGGGGCGGTCCTCAAGCTCGGTCTGTACAGGACCCTGATCGTCATTCCGGTTCTGATGGCGCTGATCGCCCTGGCATTGATCCCCCTCGGAGCTTCGATCGCGGACGTTGGGGCGTTGCTTGGCGTGTGGGGTCTGATAGCGACAGCAGCACCCGTCGGCTGGTGGAGCTGGATCGCCGAAGCCATGCCGCAGAGCGCCGAAGCGGGCGGCGGGCTGATGGTGGCCGTAATCCAGTTGTCCATCGCCCTGGGTTCGACGGTGGGCGGTCTGCTGTTCGACACCAGCGGCTACCGGAGTACCTTCGTGGCAAGTGCCGTCGTGCTGCTGCTCGCGGCCTTCCTGACCTTCCTGACCTCACGCTCGCTGACGTCCCACACCGCTTGAGTATGCAATGAAGATCGAACATCGACGAAATCGAAAGGGGTGGAGCCTGCGTGGACTGAGCCTGGTGCTCGGGTTATTCATTTTTAGCAGCAGCGGCGAAGCCGGCCAGCAGTCGGTTTCGGGCTCACTCGCCGTTACTGCTGCGGATGCCAGTGCGGCGTCCCTGAAACCGGAGGAATCACGTATGTGGATGACAATCGGCGAACATCGTTTCGCCATTACGCTGGCTGACAACGCCGCCGCCCGCGCGCTCGCAGGGCTGCTACCCCTGACGCTGGATATGGCGGAACTCAATGGCAACGAGAAGCATGGCGAGGTATCCAAATCGTTGCCGATAAACGCCAGCCGCCCAGGGACGATTCGTAACGGCGACCTGATGCTGTACGGGTCAAGGACCCTGGTCGTTTTTTATCAGACCTTCGACTCGTCCTATTCGTACACCCGCATTGGTCGCGTGGACGATCCCACTAGCCTTGCCCAAACGCTCGGCGACCGCAATGTACGAGTTACGTTTTCCAGGGACTAATCGGGCTCTGCCAATTCCCCCCAGCAGCCTCAAGGCTGGCTTGCGGAACTCGCCCCGCGTTCGTGATGAAAGAGCGGTGACGCCGCGGATTCCCAGAACGTCAGCGAATGACAGCTTCTCCGCTTTGACGCGGCCACAGAGTTGTGGTGATCGAAGCTCGCCAATGGGTCGACGCGCGCCGATCGAGCGCCGCCGCGTCGGCATAGAATCATCGTAGTAGCTGAGCGTGACCGTCGTCGGGCTGTTCAGGCCGAACGCGACGGACGGCGCGACGCCCCACCGCTTGCTGTAGACGTTGTTGCGCCCCGCCTGATTCGCATCGAAGCCCATCGCATTGAAACGAAATGCGTTATCGCCTGCGAACTTCTGGTTGACGTCGAGCGTCAGGCGCTTATATGCGTCAGTACCGATGCCGGCACTGCCCGTGATGAAGTTCTCGTTCTTCGGCATCTTGGTTTCGATGTCGATCGAACCGCCCACCGCGCCGCGGCCGGCATAAACCGAATCCGGGCCCTTGATGACCGTGATGTTCTCGATGTCGAAGGTCTCGCGATTCTGGACGCCGGAGTCCCGAATGCCATCCACAAAGATCGAATTGCGCGATTCGAAGCCGCGGATCACCGGTCGATCTGCCGACGGGTTCGCCGCCGCATCGCCGCCCAGAAAGGTGATACCAGGAACGGTCTTGAGCGCGTCCGCGAAGGTTGTTGCGTTGGTTTGCCTGATCAGTTCTTCGGGGATGACCGTGATCGAACGTGGCGTGTCCAGCAACGGCGCGGTGAATTTATAAGACGGTAGCGCCTTAACCTGCATATCCGATTGGACCGCAGTCGCATTCACGGTTACGGCAGGCAATGTTTGCGGCGAGGAATCGCCCGACTCCTGCACAGGCGCGGCCTGCGCGAACGCTTGCGAGGGGGAGAGAAAACTTGCGCAATAGAGGGCGCCGACGGACGCGAGCAGGCGCGTCCGCGTGTTGAACAGAGCGGGCATGGTGGCGGTCTTGAAGATGGATGATCCCCACGTTGCATGGGGCACACGGATGCGAAATGGATCGTCTTAATCCAGTAAATGAGAAGCATCCTCATTTACTTTTAGAAGCGAAGTGTAATGTTTCCTTTACAATCGTGTAAACAACTTTCGTCGCAAAGGTGTTGTATCCGGGAGGGTTGGCGCCGAACGGTCGCGTCGAGCAAAAACGGTCAGCCCTATCCCACCGCCTATGGTGGCCTGGCACTCTAGCCCGCTATTGATCGGAGCTATTGCCATTATCGAACGATATATCCTGATGTCGGGCTTGTTAGCTCTCGTGTTCAATTCATAGATCGTCCCGCCGTACGTCAGGAAATCGCCCCGTGTTAGCGCGGCGCTGCCGTGGCTGTGTCTGTGTCTTAAGGGCCGCTCGGCGGGCAATATGGGCGAAGCGCTGCGTGTGCTGCTGACGCGAAGGGCTTGTCGGGGAGTGTCGTGAGTCGGCTGAAGGCGTAGGGCCGAGGAGCATGCCACGTGGAGCCGGCGTGATCTGTCGAAGTCGTACTACGTCTATTGGCGGGTCGACGGTATACACCCCGGGCTGCGCAGCGAGAACTCCGATGACCAATTCATGCTAGTGATCATCGGCGTGAGGGGATTGGCGTAAAGAGCGCGGGGCAATCGGTGACGGGTATCGGGAAACAAAGGCATCATGGCTTGAGCCGCTGCTTGATCTGAAGCGCGGGGCTTGCAAGCGGGTCCACGACTGGCCGTCGGCGATAGTGCAATGGGCTTCTGGGCACGCGCAAAGGCGGACATGTAGACGATCTGGATGGCTGCCACACGAGCCGACGCGTACGCCGCTTTCGCCCCTTTCGTGTCGATCCATTCAGCGAAATATCCGAAGGCAACCGAGACGCTGAAAATGGATCGCGAGAGCCTGTTGGCGTTCTACGACCTCCCCGCTGAGGACTGGCAGCATTTGCGGACGACCAACGCGATCGAGTCGACATCCGCGAAGGTACGTCATCGAACGACGCGTATGCGTAACTGCGTGTCGCGGCCTACCTTTCTTGGTCTTGCATTCAACCTGATTGAGGAGGCGGAGAAAACTTGGCGCCGCATCAACGGACCGGAAACGATCAAGCAATTGCTGGAAGGCCCCCCTTCGAGGACGGCGAACCGGTGCAAGACGATCGACCAGTCCAGCAGAAACTCGCCGCTTGAAATCGACCGTAATGATGCGGCTCATACACCACTCTTGACGTTAGCTCAGCTAGCTGACCTATATGTCGGCGTAGATCGTTGCCGACTGCATATCGCTGCAAGAGATCAAGATAATTCACCACACGATGGACAGGGCCAAAAACTCTCAATTGCCCTAGCTTAGCCGGCAACGGCAATCCGGCCGGCAAACCGCAGGTGGATTATCCATGGCCGGCAGCAAAACGGGTTCAACAAAGGTTCAACGGCGTAGTGACGTAACCGCGCTTTCTTGTGAGATGACAATTTTCAAGTAGTTGATTTTTAAGACAAAGTTATGTGAAGTGACGCGTCGAAGGGGACTCTTAATCCGTAGGTCGAGTGTTCGAGTCACTCACGCCCCACCAAAGAATTCAAAGGCTTAGCTTCGGCTAGGCCTTTTTCGTTTCTGCCGGGATTACTTCGCAGCCAACCCGATCAGCGAACAACGAGAAAACCGCCGAAGAAGCAGCATGTCCCGACGATCGAGGCATGGGCGGCGCATGTTCTTTTGCTCGATTAGCAGCAGGCAGACAAAATATAGGCCCGCATCTTGGCGAATCTGTCCTAGCCTAGGGTAAGGGCAATCGCGCCGTTAGCCGGTCATACAGCGTTGGCGGCAACTTCACATACGACGTGTCATCACCGCCCCGAGAGAATGAAATCTCGTCATTCCACCACTCAAGCTCAGGGACGGGCGTAGCAAATCGCCGCCGTACCAGCAATTCGCCAGTTTTCGCATCGTAGGCTCGGCCCAAATAGGCTGGATCAGACCCGCCCGCCCCACCGGATGAGGCACAGTTCCGCCATATAGTGCCCATCGCGAGATACCTTGCGGGAACAATCGCGGGCCTTCGAATTCAGGTCATGCAGCATGAAATACCCCACCCACAATGACTAACCCAACAAGAATTGCTGCCCTCTAAATCTGAGTCTTGCGCTCATAGGTGCGCCCTTATCGGGGGAGAAAGGGAACGAACCTGTAGTCAGAATAAACGATGAAATCTCTGCCTCGTTGATGCCTGATTGCCCATTGCCGGAAATCCTTGTTTTTGAATTGGGTAATAGACATTTCCCGCCACTTTCGGATTACCGAGCGCGACAGGATACTCTGTGTAAGACACAGGTTTGCCAAGAGCGGCCGCAGCCCCGTTGTAAGGGATCGGCTGACTGGTGTCGCACTCAGCCGTGTTCTACCGGTCGAGCCGCCCGCAGTGCGCCGCTGTCCTTGAGCGCCCCTTGCTCGTCATGCCGCTGCTGTGCGTCGGCAGCGATGCGCTGCCATTCGGCGGACGTTGCACGTTCGCGGCAAACCTCCACCAGAATGTCGCCAAGGCTCTGACGTTTCTTTGCAGCACCCAGCCTGCCCCGGATCACGCGCGGTTCGTTTTGCAACCGGGTCATACGCGCCCGGGCTTTGCCGTGTTCCAGCGAACCCCGGAGAAAAGTCTTGAGGGATTGCTCGGCCGCAGCGAGCGCACAGATGAACTCGGTGCGCTGCTGTTCGAGCGCTTCACGTTCGCGTCCGACAACGGCGTCGACATTGGAAGGGGGTAGTGTTTGCTCAGCGTGAACGGGAACAGGGCGCATGCTGCGCCCCCCCTTTGCGCGGGTTGTTGAACCCGACACCCCGACACCAATCGGGGTGGTCGGGCGTTTTGCTTTCCGGGCTCCACGCACGCACTGTGCGGGCCGACCTTGGCCAGTTCGCCTTCCGATACCATGTCGTCTGCCTTCGCCGCCCATCCCAGCGGCGCGAAACTTTGCGTTTCCCCAGCAACGATAAAAACATGAACATGATCGACCGCCCTGCCCGCCGCGCCTTCTGGCAGCGGACCTTGTCATGGGATCTCAACGACCCTCGTCTGACCGCCGCCGCACGCGTGTGGGTACCGATCCTGTTCGGCCTGTGGTCGCTTTTTCTCGGCCAGGACCGCAATTGGGACGGGTTCAACTATCACCAGTACAACGGCTTCGCGTTCCTGAACGGCAAGCTGCATACCGACTTCGCACCGGCCGGCATGCAGACCTACTTCAATCCAATGCTCGACGTCTTCTACTACGCGTTGAACCGGGCGTTTGCCGCGCCGCTGGTAGGCTCCATCATGGGCACGTTGCACGGCCTCAATTTCGTGCTGCTGCTGTCGATCATCCGTCGAACGCTGCCAGAGCTTGCGCCCGAAGACGCGAACCGCACCCCTTTGCTGCTCGCCGCCGCGGGCATCCTGACAGCGAATTTTCTGTCCGGCTTCGGTAATTCGATGGGCGACGACACGACCACGCTGTTCGTGCTCACCTCGCTGCTTCTGGTTCTTCATCTGTGGGACAGGCTGCCGATGTGGTCTGCGGCCACCGCTGCGGCACTAATCGGCGCGGGCCTCGTCGCCGGCCTCGGCATGGGCCTCAAGCTGACCAATGCGCCTTTTGCGGTGGCCCTTTGCGCCGGGTTGCTTCTATTGCCGGCAACACCGCCCGCGCGAGTGCGCGCTGCGTTCCTGTTCGGCGTGGGCGCACTCGCTGGCCTGCTGGCTGCGGGTGGATACTGGATGGCGGTAATGTGGCATACGTTCGGCAACCCGTTCTTTCCGCAGTTCAGCTCGGTCTTCCCCAATCCGCTCACTCCGCCGAGCGGCGTCGCGGATCAATCGTGGCTGCCGAAAAACGCGCGCGAATACGTTCTCTGGCCGTTCGTCTTTGCATTCGATTCGAAGCGCGTCGGACAAGCGCACCTGCGTCAGATCATCTGGCCAATCGTGTATGTGCTTTTCTGGGCGCTGACCGCCACCCGCGTTGCGGAGTTGGTGCGCAGCCGGCCTCGCGCGCGGCGACTGAATTCACGAGCGGCATACGTCGTGACTTTCGTGGCACTGGGCTACTTCCTGTGGATGATTCTTTTCAGCATCTACCGCTACGTGGTTCCGATCGAAACGCTTACGCCGCTCGTCGCGTATCTGCTGCTCAACCGGCTCTTGCCTTACCTGACGGCGCGGCGAGTCGCCGTGTGGTTGCTCTGCGTCACGACAGCAGTTGTCGTGGCCGGTGGTGTCGAAACGTGGGGACATGAGCGCTGGGCAAGGGCGGCTTTTCGTGCCGACGTGCCCGTGCTGGATAGCCCTCAGAACACGACGGCGGTGATCGTCGGCGGTGATCCGCCCTGGGGCTGGATAGTGCAGTTCTTTCCCGTGTCGGTCGCATTCACGCAGATCGACGGCAGCTTTCCCTATTCACCGCAATTCGACCGGCACATAGCGGACATCCTGCGCTCTCGCGGCGGTCCTGCGTATGCGATCGTCGAAGGCCGATATAACTGGCGCGTCGACAACGTAGCAAAGATGGATCGGATCGCGAACGCAATCGGCCTGGCGGATGGCGTAAAAGGCTGCAACATCATGCAAGCCGCGATCGATCGCCTGCATCTTCACGCGAGCCTGCAATGGACACCCAATTCCGCCGACAGGCGCATGTGCCGGCTAGACCTCAGGCATGATGATGTGCGAGATGTGGTCAGGGAAAATAAGCAACTGGTCGAACAGGCGCGGCCCGCATTGGAGCGGCACGGTTTCACTGTCGACGCCACCTCCTGCATCACCTACTGGGCCTATGTCGGCCAAGGTGTTTTTCCTTACCAATGGTGCCGCATTACGCATCGCTAGAACGCAAAAGGCCGGAGAGCAAGGCTCCGGGCCGGCCGTAGCAATTCCCTTCAATACGCAGCAAGGCCTGCGTATTCGTAGCCGGCAAACGCTCCGCGTCAACCAGCCGAACGAACAGCCCGTCATCCACAACACGATCAACGCGGCGCATCCAGACTCGCGCCAGATCACTTCGCCGTCACGTCGATATTGCCTAGATATTTCGTGGCCAGCGTCTTCACCGTGCCATCGGCCTGCACCTTTGCAATCGCCGCATTCAGGCGATCACGCAACGCCGTATCGCCCTTGCGAATCCCGTATGCAATGCCGCTGCCGAGAATCTTGTCGTCGCGCACCGGCTCGCCGACAAAGGCGTAACCGGCGCCGTTCGGCTTCGACAGAAAACCTGTCTGTCCGGCCGGCGCCAGCACGAGTGTCGCGTCGAGACGGCCTGCCACGAGATCCGTATAAACCTGGTTCTGGTCCTGATACGGCACGACAGTCACACCCGCCGATTCCCAATGCGCCTTGGCGAAAGTTTCCTGAATCGACGACTGCAACACGCCCACGCGTTTGCCCTTCAGCGAGGCAGTTGTCGGCAGCAGACCGCTGTCGCGCTTCGCGATCAGCTGCGTCGGCACGCGGTACACGACGGTGGTGAAATCAATCGCCTGCCGGCGTTGTTCGGTCGCGTTCATCGCCGAATTGATCGCGTCGAACTTGCGGCCCTGCAGCGCGGGAATCAGCCCGTCGAACGAAGTCTCGACCCATTTGCAGGTCATATGCGCAGCGGTGCAGACCGCATTGCCGACGTCAATATCCAGCCCCTGCAACTCACCATTCGGCCCCTTCGATTCGAACGGCGGGTATTGCGCTTCGAGGCCGAAACGCAGCGTCGAGGTGTCGGCAGCGCTCACGGCAGATGCAGCCGCCAGCGACGCAAATGCGCAGGCCAGTGCCAATAGAGGCTTGAGCAATTTCATAGCAGATCCCTTTCCCTTCGATTTATTGTCACGCCGTGCTGCGGCGCGCGGATACGTGATGGCGCGACGATCATACTGCGATCAAAAATACGGCCATCGCGCAGGGCCGTCACTGCCCCGATCAGATTTCGCACAGGCGGCGCGCGCCTTCGATCAAAGTCGCATCGTCCTTGGAGAAGCTCAGGCGGATCAAGCCGGAATCCGTGCCGTCGGTATAAAACGCTGAAAGAGGAATCGTCGCGACGCGCGCATCGCGAATCAGGCGCAGCACGAAATCGTTATCGCTTTCCTCTGAGAAGCCGCGAAAACGCGCGAGCATGAAGAAGCTGCCCTCACTCGGCAGCAGTTCGAAGCGCGAATCGCGCAGTGCGTCCATGAGCAGATCGCGCTTCTTCTGATAGAACGCGGACAAGCCGAGATAGCTTTCGCGCCTGGCCAATGCGTCGACAAACGCGTACTGCATCGGTGTATCGGCAGAAAACACCATGAACTGATGGACTTTGCGAATCTCGTCCATCAATGCAGCGGGTGCGAGGCAGTAGCCGACGCGCCATCCGGTCACGTGATACGACTTGCCGAACGACGAAACGATTACGCTGCGCTCCGCGAGTTCGGCATGGCAAGCCATGCTTTGATGTTTTGCGCCGTCGAACACCACGTGTTCGTAGACCTCGTCGGCGAGAATCACGATATCGGTATTGCGCGTAATGGCCTTCAGGCGCGCGACGTCGGCTTCGCTGAACACGGTCGCGGTCGGATTGTGCGGCGTGTTGATGATGATCATGCGGGTCTTTGGCGTGATCGCGGCGGCAACCTCGTCCCAGTCGACCCGGAAATCATTCAACGACAGTTTGATCGCCACGGGCGTGGCGCCTTGCAGGCGGACAATCGGGCCATAGCTGTCGAACGAAGGCTCGAAGTAGATCACCTCGTCGCCCGGATGCACCAATGCGCTGATCGTCGAATACAGCCCTTCGCTCGCGCTGGCGATCACGGTCACTTCGCTGGCCGGGTCGTAGCGCACGCCGTACAGCGTGGCGACCTTGTCGGCGAGCGCTTCGCGCAAAGCGGCGATGCCGGCCATCGGCGCGTACTGGTTATGACCGGCGCGCATGGCCTGAGCGACGCCGTCGATCAGGCTGGCGTCCGGCGCGAAATTCGGCGCGCCTTGCGACAGGTTCAGCGCATCGTATTGCGCGGCCAGTTGACCGATCACGGTAAAAATCGTCGTGCCCACATCAGGCAACTTCGAGCGGGCTTGCATGGCGCTCTGCATAAGGCTTTCTCCCTTTCTCCATCCGGCAGCGAATCACGGACGGCCTGCTGCGCGGCGGTCCCTTCTGGTTTGGTGATTAGGCATCAGCCAAAGAACCGTCACAATCGAAACTTTGTCATGCGCCGCATGCGTTTAAGTCATGGCTGACGCGAAGCCGCGCCGCCACGGGCGAAGCCAGTCAGATCGGTGCTTTCGGGGAAGAAACGAGGCCGCGTGAAGAACGCGGAAAACTGCAGAGGTATGACGTAATGTGATGCTCACGGTCGCGAGCGGAGCGCTCGCGACCGGCTTCGCCTCAGGCCTCGACCATCAGGCGTCGTCCATCAGGCGGACTTTGACCTTCTTGCCCTTCACCTTGCCGGCGCTGAGCTTGCGCACGGCATCGCGCGCGACGCTACGCTCCACCGCCACGTAAGTGGACATTTCCGTCACGTTGATCTTGCCGATCTGCGAGCCGGCGAAACCCGCCTCGCCGGTCAGCGCGCCGAGCACGTCGCCGGGACGGATCTTTTCCTTGCGGCCGCCGAGAATCTGCAACGTTTCCATGGGCGGCAACAGTCGCTCGTTGCTCGTTGCCGTAAGTTCGGACAACTTGTGCCATTCGACGTCGCGTTTTTGCGCCTGTTCGAGACTGCCGACACGGCCCATCTCGCTCATGCTCGCGAGACTCAGCGCCCAGCCTTCCTGATCGGCGCGGCCCGTGCGGCCGATACGATGCACATGCACTTCCGGATCCGGCGTTACGTCGACGTTGATCACGGCTTCGAGCTGCGCGATGTCGAGACCGCGCGCGGCGACGTCGGTGGCCACCAGCACCGAGCAGCTGCGGTTGGCGAACTGGATCAGCACCTGATCGCGTTCACGCTGGTCGAGCTCGCCATGCAGCGCGAGCGCATGAAAACCCTGCGCGCGCAGCACGTCGAGCAGATCGCGGCATTGCTGCTTGGTATTGCAGAACGCCAGCGTGCTGACCGGACGATAGTGGTTCAACAGCAGACCGACCGCGTGCAGACGCTCGTCTTCGGTCACTTCATAGAAGCGCTGGCGGATCTTGGTGTTGTCGTGCCGTTCCGCGAGTTTGACTTCCTTCGGATTGCGCAGGAATTGCTGGCTGAGTTTGACGATGCCTTCGGGATACGTCGCCGAGAACAGCAGCGTTTGCCGTTCTTTCGGGCATTGCTTCACGACGGTGGCGATGTCGTCGAAGAAACCCATGTCGAGCATGCGGTCCGCTTCGTCGAGCACCAGCGTATTGAGCGACTGCAGCGGCAGGCTGCCGCGCTCAAGGTGATCCATGATGCGGCCCGGCGTGCCGACCACGATGTGCGCACCGTGTTCGAGACTCGCCGTTTGCGGACGCATCGGCGTGCCGCCGCACAACGTCAGCACCTTGATGTTTTCTTCGGCGCGCGCGAGGCGCCGGATTTCCTGCGTGACCTGGTCGGCGAGTTCGCGCGTCGGGCACAGCACCATTGCCTGCACGGCGAAGTTGCGCACGTCGAGGCGCGCCAGCAGCGCCAGCGAAAACGCCGCGGTCTTGCCGCTGCCGGTTTTCGCCTGGGCAATCAGATCATGGCCGGCAAGCGCGATGGGCAGGCTCGCGGCCTGAATCGGCGTCATCTCGACGTAACCGAGCTGCGTCAGGTTAGCGAGCGTCGCGGGCGGCAGCGATAGCTGGCTAAACGGCGCGCCCGCCGTAGTGGGACTGTTCATAGGTGTGATGGCTCGCAATCGGCTGGAAGCAAAAAACTATTCGGCCATGGGGCCGGTGGCGGGACGGCCTTCTATCTGCTCGTACAGCACCGAGCCGTCGTCCGCGTCGAAACGCTCGACGTAATTGCGCGCGCCGCACATCGGGCAACGGAACAGGAGGCCCTGCCCTTCATTCTTGATGACGACGTCCGATTGCTCCCACTGCGCGTCGCAGGACTGGTTTCTACAGGTAAACACGTTGCTTCTCCAACTGGATTCGATTGTTGATACGGCGCGCCGCACGAACGGCCCGGCCGTGGGTGGGTCGCCGCGGTCGAGGTGACGGCGGCTGAAGCACATCAACCCAGATGCGTATGCCGCGCACGCGGTGCGCTCACATCCATTTCGGTGAGACCCTGCACGATGCCGCAGTCTTCCACGGCCTGTTCGCCGTGGCATTGCTCGCGCAGCGTGGTCAATTGCACTTTCAGTTGCTTCAGTTCTTCGATGCGGGTGTCGACGTGCGCGATGTGCTCGTCAATCAGGGCATTGATGCCGCCGCAGCCGGTGGCCGGTGCGTCGGTCAGACGCAGCAACCCACGAATTTCGTCGTGCGTCATGTCGAGCGCGCGGCAATTACGGATAAAACGCAGCCGTTCGACGTGCTTTGCCGTGTAACTGCGGTAATTGGCCCCGGTGCGCTCCGCTTCCGGCAACAGGCTCTCTTTTTCGTAGAAACGGATGGTTTCGGTCGTGCAATGGGCGATTTTCGCCAATTCGCCGATTTTCATGGACCCTCCGGATGATGGCCTTGACCTTGTAGTGGCTTCAAGGTGTTTACTAGACCACAAATCGAACCAGGAAGCCACCATGCGTCAAGCCAACCACGCCGAAGCCGACCGTCTCGAACGGCCGGAAGCCCGTACCGACGGGCACGACGGCCATGCCCACGTGCATGAACAGCCCCATGAGCACGGGGCGAACTGCGGCGAGGGCCACCCCGCGCAAGACCACGACCAGAGCGATCATTGCTGCGCGCCCGCTCACAGTCACGTGGACGCGGCTTGCTGCGTTCCCGCGCCAAGCGGCGCGGCTTGCTGCACGCCCGCAGCAGCCGCGCCCGCACCGAGCCGGTTGCCGCAATCAGAAGCCGTCGGCAGTGACATGCGCACCGCCATCCGCATCATGCAGATGGATTGCCCGACCGAAGAAGCGCTGATCCGCAAGAAATTCAGCCGCATGGCGGACGTGCGCAGCATGGAATTTAACCTGATGCAGCGGATCCTGACAGTCGTCCATGCGCCTGAAGCGCTCGATTCGATCCTCGCCGCGCTTCGCTCGCTCGATTTCACGCCGGAACTGGCGAACGCCGCTCAGGACTCCACGCCCACAACTGCTCCGCACGCGCCGCCCAAACCGTGGTGGCCGCTGGCGCTCGCCGGTGTGGCCGCGGCGGGTTCAGAAGCCGCCGGCTGGCTCGGCGCGCCGGCCTGGCTGCCGGCGGCTCTGGCGATCCTTGCCATCCTCTCCTGCGGCCTCACGACGTACCGCAAGGGCTGGCTCGCGATCCGCAACGGCAACCTGAACATCAACGCGCTGATGAGCATCGCGGTGACCGGCGCGCTAATCCTGCGGCAATGGCCGGAAGCCGCAATGGTGATGGTGCTCTTCACCATTGCCGAACTGATCGAGGCGAAGTCGCTCGACCGCGCCCGCAATGCGATCCAGGGCCTCATGCAACTCACGCCCGAACAGGCCAGCGTGCAACAGCCCGATGGCAGTTGGCGGTCAACGGCGCTCAAGGCGATTGCGCTTGGCGCGGTGGTGCGCGTGAAACCGGGCGAGCGGATCGCACTCGACGGTGAGATCGTAGCGGGCCGCTCGACCGTGGATCAGGCGCCGATCACCGGCGAAAGCCTGCCGGTCGATAAAGCGGTAGGCGACGCGGTGTTCGCCGGCACGATCAACCAGACCGGCTCGTTCGACTATCGCGTCAGCGCCGCCGCCAGCAATACGACCCTGGCCCGCATCATCCATGCAGTCGAGGAGGCCCAGGCCACCAAGGCGCCGACGCAGCGCTTCGTCGATCAGTTCGCTCGCGTGTATACGCCGATCGTGTTCGCCGTCGCGCTCGCCGTGGCCGTCGTGCCGCCGCTCCTGTTCGGCGGGCCGTGGCAAACGTGGATCTACAAGGCGCTGGTGATGCTGGTGATCGCGTGCCCCTGCGCGCTCGTGATCTCGACGCCGGTGACCATCGTCAGCGGTCTCGCCGCAGCCGCCCGCAAAGGCATTCTGATCAAGGGCGGCGCCTATCTCGAACGGGGCCGCAAGCTGACCCGGCTCGCGCTCGACAAAACCGGCACGATTACCCACGGCAAGCCCGTGCAAACCGAGTTCGAGATACTCGCCGAGGTCGACGCCGCCCGTTGCCGCACGCTTGCGGCGAGCCTTGCGGGACGCTCCGATCATCCTGTATCGATGGCGCTCGCGGCGGCGGCGAAGGCCGACGGCGTGACCAGTCTGACGGTCGGCGCGTTCGAAGCGCTCACTGGACGCGGCGTGCGCGGCGAGATCGACGGCTTGTCCTACTGGCTCGGCAATCATCGGCTGGTTGAAGAACTCGGACGCTGTTCGGCGTCGCTCGAAGCACGGCTCGATGCGCTCGAACGCCAGGGCAGAACCGTCGTGATGCTGGTGGACGCCGAACGCGTGCTCGCGCTGTTCGCGGTCGCCGATACGGTGAAGGAGTCAAGCCGCGCCGCGATCGCCGAATTGCAGCGCCTCGGCGTGAAAACGGCCATGCTCACCGGTGACAACCCGCACACGGCCGCTGCGATCGCGCAGCAGGTCGGTGTCGACGAAGCGCGCGGCAATCAGTTGCCGGAAGACAAGCTCAACGCGATCGCGCAGTGGTCGAAGGATCACGCGACGGTCGGCATGGTGGGCGACGGCATCAATGACGCGCCCGCACTGGCACGCGCCGACATCGGCTTCGCGATGGGCGCGATGGGCACCGACACGGCAATCGAAACCGCCGACGTCGCGTTGATGGACGACGATCTACGGAAGATTCCGTCGTTCATTCGCCTGTCGAAGGCGACGCATGCGGTGCTGGTGCAGAACATCACGCTTGCGTTGGGTATCAAGAGCCTGTTCCTCGTGCTGACCGTGATCGGTCTGGGCACGATGTGGATGGCCGTCTTCGCCGATGTGGGCGCGAGCCTGCTGGTGGTCGCGAACGGATTGCGGCTGTTGCGCAAGTGACGGGGTAGCGAAGCTTGCGGCCTGGCGCGCGACGCGGTGCGGCGCCGTTGCAGCCGGTCAGATCAGTGGTGCGCCAAAGCAACCGCGTTGAACGCGCCGGCCCTTTCAACGCGAGCGTCGGCCGCCGCCTTCAACGTCTCCGAAGGCCGCATGCCGAAGAGCTTCCGGTAATCGGTCGCGAACTGGCTCAGGTGCCAGAAGCCCCACGCCGTTGCGACGTCCTGCACCGAGCATGATTCGCGCGCTGCATTCGACAGATCGCGCCGCGCGCCATTCAGGCGAATCGCGCGCAGATACGTGGCGGGCGCCATGCCGAGCACGTCCTGAAAGCAGTATTGCAGCGTGCGCCGGCTCACATGCAGTTGCCCACACAACTCGGGCACGCTCACCGCCCGGTCGCGATTGAGCAGCACATAGTCGCGCGCCTCCGATACGATCGACTGACTGCGCGGACGCGCCGGCATCGCAACCGGCTCCGAGGCGGGCAACGCGCCCACGTCGAATAGCGAAGCCAGCACTGCGGCCTGCAGATTGTTGCGACCAACCGACGATAGCGGCGCGCCGCGCGCCGCGCCGTCGTCGAGCAACTGGCGCAGCGTGGCGCACAACTGCTCCTTGCGCGCCATGCCGATCGGCACGACCGGCGTGTTCGGCACATGGTCGGCCAGACCGACGCGCTCCACTTGCGCCGCGTAACGGCGCAGCACTTCGCCTTTAACCACCACGCCGAAAATCTCGTAACCCGCCGAGGTTAGCAGTTCGAATTCGATCCCGCCCGGACGAAACGCGAGCGCGTCGCCGGCGATCACCTGCGCGTCGATACGCCCCGACCCCGCGGGGCAAGTCGGGATGCCAAACCAGTAGGCGTCCTTCTGCACTTCGCAGGTTTGCCGCAGCGTATGGCTGGTCGTTTCGACAAACACCTGCGTGTGGTCGAGACACAATTCCGTCAGGCCGCCGACAAAGCACCCGGCTGTCAACTGGTCGTAGGTCTGGCTCCAGCCGTGAAGGTTGCGCGCCTGCTCATCGGCGTCATGGGCGACGCGGGTCTGCACGCAGAAGCTCGGCTGTGGTGTGAGCGTCGAGGCTGGCAAGCTGTCGCCGGAAGTGTCAGTCGTCATACCGGATCTGCGCAAACGGGATATGAGGGTGAAAGGGAAAGGCAATTCCCATGCCGAACGACCCCGACACCTTGCCCACCCGAATCGTACCGGCACACGCCAGGCCCACTGTTCATTTGATGAACAGCACCGCACACACTGCTCAGAAACGGGACGTTGCCTCCTCGCCGATGGGAACAGCGCGACGCGCCATGCCGTGCGCGAGTGCCTGTCGCGTGTGCACGAGTCACCAGCGCGGTGCATTGGCACACTTCTGGCTGTAGCCTGTCGCGGCCAAGCGAAATATCGCGCCGAATATAGCCCATTCAAACATGTGAGGAGCACACAGATGAATCACGCAGAGATGCAATTTCTGACCACCGAATTCCCGTACAAAAAGCAGTATGCGAACTTTATCGGCGGCGAGTGGGTGAAGCCCGTGGGCGGCGAGTACTTCGACAACGTGTCGCCGATCACCGGCGAGCCGTTTACCTCGATCCCCCGTTCGCGCGAAGCCGACATCGAACTCGCGCTCGACGCCGCGCATCGTGCGAAAACGGCGTGGGGCAAAACCTCGGCTGCGGATCGTGCGAATATCCTGAATCGCATTGCCGACCGCATGGAAGCGAACCTGCAACGTCTCGCCGTGGCCGAGACGATCGACAACGGCAAGCCGTTGCGCGAAACCGCGGCCGCCGACATTCCGCTCGCGATCGATCACTTGCGCTATTTCGCCGGCGCCGTGCGTGCGCAGGAAGGCTCGCTCTCAGAGATCGACCACGACACGGTCGCATATCACTTTCATGAGCCGCTTGGCGTAGTCGGCCAGATCATTCCGTGGAACTTCCCGATCCTGATGGCCGTGTGGAAGCTCGCGCCCGCACTTGCCGCCGGCAACTGCGTGGTGCTCAAGCCTGCCGAGCAGACACCGGCGTCGATCCTCGTGCTGATCGAACTGATTCAGGACTTGCTGCCGCCGGGTGTGCTGAATGTGGTCAATGGTTTCGGTCTCGAAGCCGGCAAGCCGCTCGCGTCGAGCAAGCGTATCGCCAAGATCGCATTTACCGGCGAAACCACGACCGGGCGCCTGATCATGCAGTACGCAAGCCAGAACATCATTCCCGTCACGCTCGAACTCGGCGGCAAAAGCCCGAATATTTTCTTCGCCGACGTGATGAACGAGGACGACAGCTTTTTCGACAAGGCACTCGAAGGCTTCGCGATGTTTGCGCTGAATCAGGGCGAGGTGTGTACCTGTCCGTCGCGCGTATTGATCGATGAAAAGATTTACGACCGCTTCATGGAACGCGCGCTAAAGCGCGTCGCGGCGATTACGCAAGGGCATCCGCTCGACACGAAGACGATGATCGGCGCGCAGGCCTCGCAGGAGCAACTCGAAAAAATCCTCTCATATGTGGATCTCGGCAAACAGGAAGGCGCCGAATGTCTGATTGGCGGCGAACGCAATACGCTTGGCGGTGAGTTGAGCAAAGGCTATTACGTGAAGCCGACCGTATTTCGCGGCAACAACAAGATGCGCATCTTCCAGGAAGAGATCTTCGGACCGGTCGTCTCCGTCACGACATTCAGGAACGAAGAAGAGGCACTCGAAATCGCCAACGATACGCTCTACGGCCTCGGTGCCGGCGTATGGACGCGCGACGGTACGCGCGCATATCGCTTCGGCCGGCAGATTCAGGCAGGCCGCGTGTGGACCAATTGCTATCACGCCTATCCGGCACATGCGGCGTTCGGCGGATACAAGCAGTCTGGCATTGGCCGCGAGAATCACAAGATGATGCTCGACCATTATCAGCAGACCAAGAACCTGCTCGTCAGTTATAGCGACAAGCCGCTCGGTTTCTTCTAAGCATCGCGTTCCTGTTCGAGCGGGCCGCGTTGCGCGGCTCGCTCTTTTTTTCACGAGGACATGTGATGGCTGATGAGAAAGAAGTTGCCCGCGTAATTGCAACGCCTGCCGCTGTCGAGCTGATCGACAAGCTGCGCGCGGAGCACGGGGCCGTGCTGTTCCATCAATCCGGTGGATGCTGCGACGGCAGCGCGCCGATGATGTTTCCTCAAAGCGAGTTCATGGTCGGTTCGTCCGATGTGAAACTCGGCACGATTGCGGACGTGCCGTTCTATATGAGCGAATCGCAATTCGAATACTGGCAGCACACGCAGTTGATCATCGACGTGGTGCCGGGTAATGGCGGAATGTTCTCTCTGGAGCGGCCGAGCGGTTTGCGGTTCCTGACGCGCTCCCGTCTTTTCGAGGACGACGAAAACGCGTGGCTGGAAACGCATCCGGTGCAGCGAGCCGATGCCTGATCCGCTACGCGATCTGTTACGCGGCGCCCGGGTTTGAATCGCCGCTAATTGCGGGTGCTGCTGGTGTGTCTGCCAGCAGCGCATCGCTGTCGTCTTTCAGGCCGACACCCGTAAGACCCAAACGCCTTGCGTGCGTCAGCAGATAGTGCAGTTTGTGCGCGGCCAGCGGATAGTCGAGTCCTTCTGGACGCACATTCGAAATACAGTTGCGTTGCGCGTCGCTGCAACCGACTTTCGGCCCGTACGTCAGATAGATGCCTAGGCTATCGGGCGAGCTCAAACCCGGCCTCTCACCGATCAGCATCACCACCAATCTTGCATTGAGCAACTCGCCGATCTCGTCACCCAGCGCGACGCGCGCCTGACGCGCGACCACGACCGGGCCGATCTTCCAATCCGCGAGACGCGGAATGACGGCTTGCAGCAGCGGAAGAGATTGCTTCGATGCGGCAAATGCCGAAAGACCATCGCCGATGACGAAGACCACCTCGGGCGAGTCGTCAGGAACCGCCGCCAGCGCCGCGCGACTCTCTTCCGATAAACGTCGTCCGAGATCGGGACGCCGCAAGTAATGCTCGCGATCCGGTGCGGCGCTATGCACGTCCAGCGTGGTGAAGTGTTGCGCACGCAACTGCTCGTGCAACAGGTCCGTATCGAGCGGATGATGCACGGCGTCACGCGCCTGCGCGTGTGACAGGTTGAACGCGAGCAGCGGCGCAGTCGGCAGACTATTGCCCGCGCGGCCGAGCGCGATGCGTGCGTTGGTAAATTGCCGCAGCGCGTTCCATGGATTTTTTTCGAGGAACTCGCTCATGCAATGCCCATCCAGTCAGGCGCCCCTTCCAGCAGCGGTTGTTGTGTCGACGCGCTCAGCAACGCGCCGCGCGCGTCGGTGATCTGCATCGATTCCAGCCATTCTTCGAACTCCGGCGCGCGACGCAAGCCGAGTACCTCCCGCACATAAAGCGCGTCGTGGAAGGACGTGCTCTGATAGTTGAGCATGACGTCGTCCGCGCCCGGAATGCCCATGATGAAGTTGATGCCCGCTACGCCGAGCAGCGTGAGCAGGTTGTCCATGTCGTCCTGATCGGCTTCGGCATGGTTCGTGTAGCAGATGTCGCAACCCATCGGCACGCCGAGCAGTTTGCCGCAGAAATGATCTTCGAGACCGGCACGCGTGATCTGCTTACCGTCGTACAGATACTCCGGGCCAATAAAGCCGACCACCGTATTCACCAGAAACGGATTGAACTTGCGCGCGACCGCGTAGGCGCGCACTTCGCAGGTCTGCTGATCCACGCCGAAATGCGCATCCGCCGACAACGCACTGCCCTGCCCGGTTTCGAAGTACATCAGATTGTTGCCGACCGTGCCGCGCTTGAGCGAGAGTCCCGCTTCATAGGCTTCCTGCAACAATGCGAGCGAAATGCCAAAGCCCGCGTTCGCTTTCTCCGTACCTGCAATCGACTGGAACACCAGATCGACCGGCGCGCCTTTTTCAATCGCGGCAATCGTATTGGTGACGTGAGTCAGCACGCACGATTGTGTCGGCACCTGATAGCGTTGGCGGAAGTCGTCGACCATCAGCAGCAGCCTGGTGATCGCGGCGAGATTGTCGCTGGCCGGATTGATGCCGATCATCGCGTCGCCGCAGCCGTACATCAGGCCGTCGAGCATCGATGCGGCAATGCCTTTGACGTCATCGGTCGGATGATTCGGTTGCAAACGCACCGACATGTGCCCCGGTAAGCCGACCGTGTTGCGAAAGCGCGTAACCACAGGACGTTTGCGCGCCGCCGCGATCAGATCCTGATTGCGCATCAGTTTGGACACCGCCGCGACCATCTCCGGCGTGAGGCCCGCCGCGATACGCGTGAGCGCGTCGGCATCGGTCGTGCTGCTCAGCAGCCAGTTGCGAAAATCACCGACCGTGAGGTGTGAGATCTCGGCGAACGCCCGCGGCGAATGATCGTCGATCACGAGGCGCGTGACTTCGTCGCTTTCGTAGGGGATCAGCGCTTCGTTGAGGAAGGTGCGCAGCGGCACCTGCGCGAGCGCCATCTTGGCCGCGACGCGTTCTTCCTCGCTCGCTGCCGCCACGCCCGCGAGTTGATCGCCGGAACGTTGCGGACTGGCTTTCGCCATCAAGGTTTTCAGATCGGCAAAGCGGTATGTGCGGCTGCCGATCGTCTCGGTGTAGCTCATCTTCACGACTCCATCGCCGCTGCTCGCGCAGCGGCTCGATCCGTCATTCTTCGAGCAGGGCGTCCGCCGGCGCGGCTTCGCGTTGATGCCGCGTCATCAGGAAGTAGACGTAGCCCAGCGCGAGAAAGATTGCGAACACGATCGCCACCAGAAAATTGAAGTAGACCATCGTGGCCAGGCAGATGACCGCGGCCACCAGCGCGAACGCCGGAAAGACCGGAAACAGCGGCGCGCGGAACGGGCGCTCCATGTTCGGCTCGGCGCGGCGCAGCTTGAACAGCGACAACATGCTGATGATATACATCACGATAGCGCCAAACACCGACATCGTCACGATGTTCGCCGTCAGCGTCTGGCCGCCGAACTGGATCAGCTCGTCGCTGTAGATCGCCGCGATGCCCACCACGCCGCCCGCAATGATTGCCCGATGCGGCGTCTTGAAGCGCGGATGCACCTTGGAGAGCCACTCCGGCAGATAGCCCGCGCGCGCCAGCGCGAAAATCTGCCGCGAATAGCCGAGGATAATGCCGTGAAACGAAGCAACCAGTCCGAACAGGCCGAGCCACACCAGCATATGCATCCAGCCGCTATGTTCGCCGACGATGAATTTCATCGCCTGCGGCAGCGGGTCGTTGATGTTCGACAGCTTGGTCCAGTCGCCCGCCGCGCCGGCAAATACCATCACGCCGATGGCAAGCACCACCAGCGTCAGAATGCCGGTCACGTAGGCAATCGGAATCGAACGCTTCGGGTTCTTCGCTTCTTCGGCGGCCATTGCCACGCCTTCGATCGCGAGGAAGAACCAGATCGCGAACGGAATCGCCGCGAACATGCCATGAAACGAGCCCATGCTGAAGGTGTCGGCACCGGACCAGCCGCCCTTCGTGAAATTCGACCACTGAAAACCGGGCGACACGACGCCCATGAAAACGAACAGTTCGAAGATCGCAAGCAGCGTCACGCACAACTCGAATGCCGCGGCAATCTGCACGCCGACGATATTCAGCGCCATGAACACGAGATACGCGCCCATTGCCGCGTGTTTCGGTTCGAGCCCCGGAAACTGCACGTGCAGATAGGCGCCGATGGCAAGCGCAATGGCCGGTGGCGCGAACACGAATTCGACGAGCGTCGCCGCGCCGGCCAGATAGCCGCCGGTCGGACCGAAAGCGTGGCGGGCGTACGCGAACGGGCCGCCCGCGTGCGGAATCGACGTGGTGAGTTCGGTGAAACTGAAAATGAACGTGGTATACATCGCGGCAATGAAAATCGCCGTGATGACGAAGCCGAGCGTACCGGCGCTCGCCCAGCCATAGCTCCAGCCGAAATACTCCCCGGAAATGACGAGGCCGACCGCAATGCCCCACAGTTGCCATGTGCCGAGCGTCTGCTTCAACTCGTGATGCGTGACTTTGCCGACATGCTGACTTTTGGACTCTGATTTCATCGGGTGCTCCCTGATGGTGCCGCCGGCTCGACGCCGCAAGGCTTTGCGGTGCATGGGCGGACAGGTTTCAGCCGATAGTAGTGAGCCATTATTCGAGGTGTTATCGAAATTCGGCAAAGTTCAGCGTCAGCGGGCGCTTGACTGCGCCGTCCGCGAACGGTGGCAAAGGTAACAACGGCGGTGTTCTACACACCGCCGGCGCAGTATCGCAAGCAACGCGCCCATAGCCGGTTTCGTCCGGTGCTATCAGGAGATGAACAAATGACCATGCGTGAAGTAGTGATCCGCCACGTGGAACCGATTGAGCTTTTGTCGGTGGATCACGTTGGACCGTATCCGCAGATCGGCAAAGCGTTCGACGCACTGTTCGGCTGGCTGGCGAAACACAATCTGCTCGCGGCGCAGATGCGGATGATCGGCGTTTACTACGACAATCCCGGCGTCGTGGAAGAAAGCGCGTTGCGCTCGAAAGCCGGCGTGTTGTTGCCGCATCCGGTTCAGACTTCCGTGACGTTGAGTCCGCCGGTTTCCGTCGCGCATCTGCAGGGTGGCGACTATGCCGTGTTGGAACACCGGGGACCGTATAGCGATCTGCGCGCCGCGTATGAATGGCTCTATGGGACGTGGCTCGTGCAATCCGGACGGAAAGCGGCCGACGCTCCATCATTCGAAGAGTATTTGAATAGCCCGAAAGACACCGCGCCTGCGGATCTCATCACGGAAATCTGCGTGCCGCTGGTTTGAAGGTTTAAACGCCCAACCCGATTTCTTTGTCTGGCCGGTGCCCGCTTGCGCAGCGGGCTTCATAGACGCTTCCCTGGTTTTTATAGTCTTTGTATATGTATACGTAGTAATAGTTAACAAGCATCCGGTTCCGCTGTGGATAACCCGAAACTTCGCTTACGGATCAAGGCAATGCGGATTCGATAACCCTGCGGAGCGCCTGCGAACAGGAACACGGAGCCGGGGAAAACTTTTGTGCGACCTGGCGAAGCGGCGTTTTTATCAAGGTTTCGCCCACAATGTTTCAGGTGGCTTGTACAAAAGTTGTCCAGAGGACGCTGTGGATAACTCGACAGGCGCGGCATGGCAGAATCGCGCGGCTCTGGTTCGCCGCTTAGCCTATTCCGCCTCGAATTGATGTCCGACGAACTCGATGTGCGCACGCATCGCATGCGTGGCGTCTTCGGGCACTTGTCTACAGATCGCGTCGCAGATGCGCTCGTGTTGCAGCAACCGCGCGTGCGCACGTTCGGTGGCCTGCGCGTGATTGAGCGTGGCCTCGTACGTATTGCTGGTGATATGTTCGCGCAGCATCACGATCACGCTTGAATAGAAGTGGTCGAACATGCGGTTGTGCGACGCAAGAGCGAGCGTGGCATGGAATTGCGCGTCGGCGGCGGCTTCGGCAGCAAGGTCGTGGGTGAGCACGGCGTCGCGCATTCGCGTGACGATGTCGCGTAACTGCCCGCGTTCGTCCTCGCTGGCACGCCTGGCCGCCAGACCGGCGGCGGCACACTCGAACACGAGCCGGAATTCGAGCGTATCCGCACGCAGCGGCGGATGTTCGGCGATCAACTGCAACCACGGCGCCGCCAGGCGGGCCGGCTGACGGCCAACCAGAAACACCCCGCTTCCGCGCCGCGTCTGCAACAGGCCGCGCGACACGAGCCGCTGAATCGCCTCGCGTACCGTCGCGCGGGACACGCCGAACTGCGCGGCCAGCGCGCGCTCGGCAGGCAGCCGCGCACCATCGCCCCAACTGCCGTCGAGCATGTGACGTTCGAGTTCCCGCACCGTATGTTCCAGCACGCTGCGGGTGGGATGGATGCTCGCCATAGCCTCGAAAGCGGTTCGAAAGCCGCCAAAAAGTAGTCAGACCAATTTGTCCGGGTGGTTTCGATTATCCATGATGCGCTCAAGCGGCGCACGACGCGGCGTCGTCGATCCCCCACAATCTGGAGACGAACATGAACACGCTTTCATCCGTGATCCGGCTTCACGACGACGATGACGTCGCGATCGCCCGCAATGCCCTGACGGCCGGCACCGTACTCACTGAACTGGATGGCCTGACGGTCCGCGCGGACATTCCCGCCGCCCACAAGATCGCCCTGCGCCCAATCGAAGCCGGCAGCATCGTGCGCCGTTACGGCCAGACCATCGGGTTCGCCACGCAGCGTATCGAGCCGGGCGAGCACGTGCACGTCCACAATGTGTCGATGGGCGATTTCGAGCGCGACTATGCGTTCGGCGCGGACGTCAGGCCGGTCGAAGCCGCGAGCACGCCGTTGACCTTCCAGGGCTTTCGCCGCGCTGACGGCCAGGTGGCAACGCGCAATTACATTGGTGTGATCAGCACCGTGAACTGCTCGGCGACGGTCAGCAAGATGGTCGCCCAGCATTTCAGCGCGCCGGGCCGGCTCGACGCGTACCCGAACGTGGACGGCGTCGTGCCGATTACGCACAGCTTCGGCTGCTGCATCGATCACAACGGCGAGGGCATTCAACAACTGCGTCGGACCATCAACGGCTTCGTGAAGCACCCGAACTTCGCCGGCGTGCTGGTGATCGGTCTGGGCTGCGAAGCGAACCAGATGGGCGCGATGTTCATGACCGGCGGCATCGAGACCGGTCCAATGATGGTGCCGCTCGTCATGCAGGAGCAAGGCGGCACGCAGAAGACCGTCGATGCGGCGATCAAGGCCATCGACCAGATGCTGCCCGTCGCCAATCAGGCGCAGCGCGAGCCCTTGCCGATCTCGCATCTGAATATCGCGCTGCAGTGCGGCGGCTCCGACGGCTACTCGGGGATCACCGCCAATCCCGCGCTCGGCGCGGCTGTCGATCTGCTGGTCGCGCACGGCGGGACCGCGATTCTGTCGGAGACGCCCGAAATCTACGGCGCCGAGCATTTGCTGACGCGCCGTGCGATTTCGCGCGACGTGGGCGAGAAGATCGTCGAGCGCATTCACTGGTGGGAAGCGTATGCCGAGCGCGAAAAGGGCAGCATCGACAACAATCCGACGCCAGGCAACAAAGCCGGCGGGCTGACGACGATCCTCGAAAAGTCGCTCGGCGCGGTGGCGAAGAGCGGTTCGACGCCGCTGATGGGCGTCTATCGCTATGCAGAACCGGTCGATACGCACGGCCTCGTGTTCATGGATGCGCCTGGTTATGACCCGATGGGTGCGACCGGGCAGATCGCGAGCGGTGCAAACCTCGTGGTGTTCACGACCGGCCGCGGCTCGTGCTTCGGCGCGAAGCCGGCGCCATCCATCAAGGTCGCGACGAATACGCCGATGTTCAACCGGATGCGCGACGACATGGACATCAACTGTGGCGACATCATGGAAGGGCACGCGACGGTGCGGCAGAAAGGCGAGGAGATTTTCCGCGCGATCGTCGAAGTTGCGTCCGGCGTAAAGAGCAAAAGCGAAGCGCTCGGCGTCGGCAACGAGGAATTCGTGCCGTGGATGATCGGCGCCCAGATGTAATGCGGGCTCCGTCCTGATGCGGGTGCGTTGACCGGCTGGATAAATCCCAAATTCCGCTCGCGGCCAGTCACATTGGAACTGGATGAACAGTTGCGATAAACTGGCGCAAAAATGCGAAAAGGGATTTTGAATGCGAAATACTGCGGTGGCCGAACAGTCGGCGTCCGTACCCGCTATGTCCAGACTGACGCGTCAGCGCCTGCATGACACGGTGGTGGAGTATTTGCGCGATTACATCGTGAAAGGCGTGCTCGCGCCCGGCGTCAAGCTGAACGAGCGGGAATTGTGCGAGACGCTGGGCATTTCGCGCACGCCGCTACGGGAAGCGATCAAGGTGCTGGCGGCCGAGGGGCTGATCGAGATCTCGGCCAATCGCGGAGCGGCCGTCTCGAAGCTGGCGGAGTCGGAAATCGATGAGATGTTCGAACTGATGAGCGGCCTCGAGGCGTTTGCGGGCGAGCTTGCCTGCGAACGGATCACGCCTCACGAAATCGCGGAAATCAAGGCGCTGCACTACGCGATGGTGGCTTGCCGCGAGCGCGAGGATTTGTCGGGCTACTATGGCTACAACCAGCAGATCCACGACAGGATCAACGAAGCGGCGCGCAATTGCGCGCTGCGGCAGACTTATTTGTCGATCAACCGGCGGCTTCAGGCCATGCGGTTCAAGTCGAATTTCCACAAGTCGAAGTGGGACCACGCCGTGCACGATCATGAGGAAATGATCGAGGCGCTCGAAGCGCGCGACGGCAAACGGCTTTCGGCTATCTTGCGCCAGCATTTGCTGGACAAGCGCGATGTCGTGCTCGTGACGCTCGCTACCGCGCGCGAGACGCCGGCGACGACCGTCCGGTAGTCGCACCGGTTTCAAAACGCGCCGGCCATCCGGGCTTTGCGGCTTTCTGCCGGCACTGCAGCATCTTTCCCGCACGCGTTGGCGTGTCAGTCTTGTAGTTCGACGAGAGCGACCAGGAACCCATCTGGCGCTTTGCTTTCGCAATCGCGATCGTCCTGTTTGCCCGCCTCGGGCGATCTGTGCCATCAGATTCTTACGCAACTGCGTTTCCGCTGCCCTCACCGCCTCTTGCGGCGCTCAACCTCCTCTCCCGCCGCAACGGCGCAAAATCGGTTGCTGACGTAAACCCCTATCCCGTCACCGATTTCTCTTCTTGCCCCTTCCGAAAGTTCTGAGTATGATTTTCATAAATAATTTTGAATTCAAAATTCAAGAAAGGAGACGCAGATCGT
The DNA here is from genome assembly GCF_031570135.1 of Paraburkholderia sp. USG1. Lineage (NCBI taxonomy): Bacteria > Pseudomonadati > Pseudomonadota > Betaproteobacteria > Burkholderiales > Burkholderiaceae > Paraburkholderia > Paraburkholderia sp. USG1. Next base: position 163,529 of record NZ_JAMWXW010000019.1, read on the forward strand.
GGCTACTCGAGAGCATCGCCCCACCAACCGCTGGCTCCAGTTGATTGCTGGCATCGTCGCCATGATCATGGTGGCCAACTATCAGTACGCGTTCACGCTGTTCACGCCAGGCATCAAGGAACACTTTGTCGGCACGCCGTATTCGTCGATTGCACTGATCTTCACCATTTTCGTCATTTTCGAAACCTGGCCAGTCCCGGTGGCCGGCGTGCTGATCGACAAGTTCGGCGTGAAGCTGCTCATGTTCATCGGCACCGGGCTCGTGTTTACCGGCTGGCTGCTGGGTGGTGCGTTCGCCGGGAGCGTCAAGGATCTCTATCTCTACTACGGCGTGATTACCGGACTCGGCGCCGGGACGATCTACGTCGCCGTGACGGGTAACGCGATCAAATGGTTTCCCGATCATCGTGGGCTGGCCGCGGGTCTCACCGCAGCGGGCTTCGGCGGCGGCTCGGCGCTGACGCTGATCCCGATTTCGGCCACCATCAAGGCGATCGGCTGGGAACACGCAATGGTGACCTGGGGGACGATCCAGGCCGTGGTGGTGCTGGGCATGACGTTCATTCTGCGCCACCCGCCCGCGAACTGGGCGCCGCCCGGCTGGACGCCGAAGGTCACGAAGACGCTCGCGCAAACCGCAGAGAGCTATACCTGGCTTCAGGCGCTCAAGATGCCCGAGTTCTACCTGCTCTATCTCATTCACTTCCTGATTAGTCTCGGCGGGTTGATGACCCTCGGGAACCTCTCGGAAATTGCCCGCTATCTGCACGTCGAAACCGCCACGATCATGGGTATTTCGATCGTCGCATTTGCGGCGACGGCAAACGGCATCGGCAGCGTGGCATCGCGGATCTTCTGGGGCGTCACGTCGGACCGCCTCGGACGGGAGAACACGATGTCGGTTGTGTTCGTGCTCGAAGGCATCTTCATTTTCTGCGTCACGCAGATCACCGGCAGCCCGATTCTGTTCGTGGTCATCTTCCCGCTGATTTTCTTCGGCTATACGCAGATCAACACGCTGCTGTCCGCCACGACCGGCGATCTTTTCGGCGCCCGTCACGTGTCGGCGAACTTCGGGATGTTGTACACGGCGAAGGGTGCAGCGGCGATTTTCTCCGGGTGGGGAGCTGCCCGGGTTGCCGCCGCGTTCGCCGGTTCGTTCCAGGCGCCGTATTACATCGCTGCGGCATGCGACCTGCTCGCCGCGGTGCTCGCCATCTTCGTGCTCAAGCCGCTCGTACGCGCCAAGCTCGCCAGCCGAAACCTCAAGAAGGAAGCAGACTCCGCCTCGACAATGATCAACGCACAGTTGTGAGGCAACCCTGTTGTCAGTCGTTCGTTGCCCCAGTGGGCAACTGATAAAACCAAGGAGCAATCATGAGTCGAACCCAAGAGAAGCACAACCGGTCAGTGAGCAAGGATGTTTTAGTCGTCGGCGGCGGCACGTCAGGCTTTGTCGCAGCGATTGCGGCGGCGAGAAACGGCGCCAGTGTGTTGCTTCTCGAGCAGCGCGATCACCTGGGCGGCACCCATTCGGGCGGCATGGTGATGATGATTCGCTCGATGCGTCACATGAAGGCGCCGGCCAACATGGAGCAGAAGAAGATCATGATGACGGGCTACGAAAGCTCGTTCGACGACGAGCAGGTCGTGCGCTCCATCGTGCAGGAATACATCAACCGGATGCTGGAGATCGGTTCCGCGTGGGGCCGCAAGGACGAGGCGACGGCTCGCCAGATGTTCGATCCGGAAATCGCGAAGTGGGTCATTCAGGACATGGTGGCCGAAGCAGGCGTGGAAGTGTGGCTCAACACGCAGGCGACCGACGTCATCATGGAAGGCAACGCGCTCAAGGGCGTCGTGATAGAAAGCCTGCGTGACCGCGTTGAAGTTCATGCCGGGATCACCATCGACACGACCGGCGACGGCGATATCGCAGCGGCGGCCGGTGCGGCGTTCGAATTCGGCTCGCCGGAAGACGGCAAGTGTCAACCTGCCAGCCTGTATTTCGCGGTAGGCGGCGTGCAGCTCGACAAAACGATCGCCTATATGCGCGACCACGCCAACGAGTTCGGCGAGGAATACGTGAAGACGATGCTCGGCCTGAAGGAGCAGAACAAGCCGATCACGATGTTCCCGTTCAAGGAAAAAATCCGCGAAGCACTCAAGAACGGCGACTATCCGATTCCTTACGGCGTCGAGACAGTCAACCCCGATACGCTGAGCTACATTGTCCGGCCGATGTTCCGGAACGGCAAGTTCCGCTACGACGTGACCTATCACAACATGGACATGGCGTACAACTTCGATGCGACTGATCGCGTCGAACTCACGAAGGCCACGCTCGCGATGCGCGACCTCGCTAACAAGATGGCGAAGTTTTATCGGAAGTACGTGCCCGGGTATGAGGATTCCTATCTTTCGTACACCGCGCAGTCGGTCGGTATCCGCGACAGCCGCCGCATTGTGTGCGACTACACCCTCACGCGCGACGACGTGCTCGCCGGGCAGGTGTTCCCGGACGGCATCGGCCGCTACGGCAGCTTGATGGACGTGCATGACAAGTCGGGCAAGAAGTCGCTGAGTCTCGTCGAGGTGGGTGGTCACGGCTGGTTCCATGTGCCGTTCCGTTCGCTGTTGCCGAAGGGTATCGAAAACCTGATGGTGGCCGGCCGTTGCATTTCCGCCGACTATGACGCGCAAGGCAGCGTGCGTTCGCAGGCCGCCAGCATGGTGACCGGTCAGGCGACGGGCACTGCCGCTGCGCTGGCTGTGCAGCAAAAGCGCAAGTTGCGCGAGCTCGACGTCTCGGCGCTTCAGGAAGTGCTCAGGGCGCAGAACCAGGTGATCTGAGCCGGTTGAACTGTCTTCGGCCGGCCGGACCGATCTGGTCGGTCGGCTGCAGGCAGTTTGCCGGCAGACGGCGGCATCGTCGAGTTTGCTTAGGAGGAGAGCTTCATGCTGGCCACTCAGTTCCGCGACATCTTCAGCGCACTCGCCGCAGGTGTCTCGGTCATTACTTTCGACGCTGGCGGCCACGTCCACGGGTTCACGGCGACATCGCTGACGCCCGTGTCAATGATGCCGCCGCTGGCGTTGTTTTGCGTCGCACGAAGCAGCAGGAGCGGCGCCTCGCTGTCGCACGGCAAGATGATCGGCATATCGATCCTTGGCGAGGCGCAAACGCATGTGTCGCGGCGCTTTTCGGAACAGGCGGAGCTCGGCAGCTATCAGGACATCACGGTAAGGCATAACGAGGACGGCGTTCCAGTGGTCAGCGGCGCCAACGCGACGATAGAGGCGCGAATCGCCAATATATATCCGGCCGGCGATCACCTGATCTGCGTTTGCGAGTTGAAGTCGGGTTGCCTGAGGCAGGCGGACGAGCCGCTTCTCTATTTCTCGCGGCGCTACCACGGCGTTTCGGTGTTGCCCGAGTTGGAAGCTGAGCGGGCAGTTGCGCCGGAGAAGGAAGAAGCGGAAGAGGCAGCGGTTTGCGGTGATTCCGATAGATATGTGCAGGGGCGGCGAAGCTGCTGATTGCTCGCTCCGCTCGATGGGAAGGCGTAATGAGGCCACGCAGATGGACCGCCTCTGGCCTGAATAATCGTATCCGGAATTTCTAACGCGATAACATCGCGGCCTCGTAGCGATTGAATGCTGTTCGCGCGGGCAATCGCGGCTAATCGATTTGTGGTTCATTACTTTCAGGTGTTAACAAACGGATTGTTCCGTATCATTAAGTTAGGATGCCTACGTTTTAATTGAGCGCAGTGGTTTGGAGGTTGTTAAGCGAAGTAGCACAAAAATTCAATATGGAGACAAAGATGCGCAATAGAGCGAGTGTGTTGAGAATAGAGTCGGCTTTGCTCGGTGCAGTTGCGTTGTCGGTGAGCGCGGGTGCGATGGCCCAGTCGTCCGTGACGCTGTATGGCATTGCCGATGCCGGTGTCGAGTTTCTGACCGGTGCGCCCAACGCTGCCGGCAAGTCGTCGACGCTGGTGCGCGAGGAGTCAGGCGGCGTGAATAGCAGCCGGATCGGTTTGCGCGGCTCGGAAGACCTCGGCGGAGGGCTGAAGGCGATTTTCGTGCTGGAAGGCGGGATCGACATTACCTCCGGCAAGTCGCTGCAAGGCGGCCGCCTGTTCGGCCGGCAGGCCTTTGTCGGCCTCAGCGGGAACTACGGGGCGCTTACCCTCGGCCGTCAGAGGATTCCGATGTACGACTATGGCGCGCGCTTCGATCCGATCGATTACTACACCTATGGCTTGAAGGAAACGGATCCGCAATTCGCGGGCAGAGCCGACAACTCGGTCAAATACACGGGCAAGTTCGGCTCGTTCAGCGTGGAAGCGCTGTATAGCACGGGATACGACTCGACAATCCAGAACGGCTCGCAGGTTCCCGGCGAATTCAAGGTCGGAAGGGAAATCAGTGCCGGCGGTGAATATGCGAGCGGTCCGTTCGCGGCGATGGTGACTTACGATCTGCGAAACGGAGCGTCGGTCGAGACCCAGGGCGACAAGGAGCAACACCTGGTAGTCGCGGCGAGTTACACGATTGGAAAGGCGAAGGGATTCGTCGGCTATAGATGGTTGAGCAGCACGTTGCCTCTGGATTCCGGTACTCAGGCTCACTCGAATGAGTACTGGGGCGGGCTGGAGTATCACGTGTCCGCACCGTTCTCCGTGTCGGGTGCAGCGTTCTGGACGGACATCACGTCTGCGGGGCAACGGCCGCTATACCTGGTGGCGAGTGCGAATTATGCGCTTTCGAAACGCACGTCGCTGTATGGCGAAGTGGGGTATGTGAAGAATAGTCATGGGTCCAATTTGGGCGTCAACGGCTATGACTCGGACGTTGTTGCGGGACATAATCAGACTGGGGCGATGATGGGGATCATCCACTACTTTTGATTGGCGCGTGTCACGTGTTGGGAAGATGTTGCGCGGCAAGCTGCCGACGCGCCTGATGAATCGTCAGTTCTCGGTAGAGCTTGCCCGCGCGGTTCGAAGATTTGACCCACCGGCGATGTTTCGCACTATCAATATCTAAAATAGAGAATCCCGAGCGCACCCGGTTACCTGATGTTTTGCTCTTTTTGGGGCGATATACCAATCCCAGCCTTTCAGTCCTCAAACTCATCGACGTTGCGTTCATTGGGCTTGATGACCTCGCGCAAGACACGAAGTGTCTCGCAGCCACCATGCTAGAAATTTTCGTCGCCCCGCAGCTTTGGACTGCAGCCTAGTTTAAAACCGCATACCAGCCGGACCAAGGACGCACTGAGAAAAAAGTACCTTACGCTGTTGGATCAGATCGCGAGGGATAGGAGGCAATTTAGGCCAATGCGGAACGTGATGCCGATCGATTTATAACCTGAGAACGATAATGAAGACCATACAGGTTGAAATAAGTGCCGCTTGTGGTACCAATGGACTCCCGCCGCAACTCCTTGCACAGGTTGGCCCTGCGTTCGACTGGCATGCCGACGAGCATAACGCGTTCGATCTGGTGGCGATGACAACGGCGCCGCCGACGTACGTCGGTTTTTCGCTCGCAGATACCATCCGACTAGGCGACCCAACAGCTGACCATTCCGTGTCGCATGGCTAAACCGCTTGATACTCCAATGCGTCGGCAAGGCCTGACGCGCTCATTGCACAGGCCGCAGTCGGCTGTGAGCCCTGCCTGTTTGAGCATTGAAACCAACGGGACCCAGAAGCTATAGCGCAGATATACGCATTCTGCGTACGCAGAGTCCCACATATTGTAGTGACCCAGCGTCGGTGACGGTAGCCAACCTGTGCCGGTCTCTTTTTCAAGTCTACAAAACCGCTTGGCATCGTCCTCTGCCTTCATGT